>JADBKH010000018.1 GCA_014896485.1 Bacillota bacterium
CTCGCTTCGGGGTTGCCGCTGATCGATGTGTGGCCCTCTTCTCCTGGTTTGTACCTCGCTGTCGGCCATTTTCGCAACGGTATCCTCCTTTCCGGGATCACTGCGGAGATCGTCGTACGCGATCTGCTGACCAAGCATGCAGTTCCTCCGTTTGCCCACGCCTTTCGTCTTTCGGCGCACGAAAATCCTGCCTTTTCGTAAAGGGCAACCGTCTCAGGAACCAGGGCGGTTATTAAAGGGAGTGGCGTTCCCTGGAGAGCGGTACTTCGGTGGGGGATCCCGGCAGAGGCTTTGGCTTAGAGAGGGTCTGCCAAGCGCCGGCAAGGGCACACAGCGCAGCAAACGCACAGGCGGCAAATCCAGCCGGATAGCCTTTCCATTGGATGAGGGGACCAAGTGCCATGGCCCCGATCGTGATACCGAGATCAAAGGCGATGTAAAAAGTGGCATTGGCAGCGCCGCGGCGTTGGGGAGCGACGTGTTCGATCGCAAGGGCCTGCATCGCTGGTTGAACGCTGCCGAAGGCGATGCCTGCCAATACCGCTGCCAGTAAGAACCCGATCAGGTTGCCCGCCCAAGCGAGCAAAGCCATGGCCACAGCCAGCAATGCCAGCGCAGGCAAAGTGGCCGCACGTCGTCCATAACGGTCGGAAAAGCGGCCGGCCAATGGACGGGCAGCCATCAGGCTCAACGCAAAAGCGAAGAAGAAGAGCCCGGGTTGGACCAAGTGAAGCCGGCTGGCATCGAGCAGCACGTACGTGGTGACGCCGCCGAAGGCGATATTGGTCAGCAGGATCACCAGGCTAGCTGAGAAGGCGCTGCGCTCCAGCAAACCGCTCCAAAAGCCGGAGGCCGCTTCGCGGGGCGCAGCAGTACTGGTCTGTGGGCGGAAGTCGTCAGGTGTTGCCTTTTCGGCAGTCGACTGCGGCAAGCGGATCAGGAGCAGTACCACCAGGGCGATTCCAGCCAGTGCTGTGGCGGTCACAAAGAGCCGATCAAAATGTGGATGGCCGCTTGCTCCGATCAGGGCGAGACCGACAGAAGGGGCGAATGCCATCGCCAGGGTCGATGCCAGACCATAATAACCCATCCCTTCGCCCCGACGCTGTGGGGGGATCAGATCGGCGGCGAGGGTGCCCCCTGCTGTCGGGATCGCTGCCCAACTGAGTCCGTGCACGACGCGTAAGGCGATTAGCAGCGCGATGGTGGAGAGAAGTGGGTAGAGCGCAGCGCAGGCGATGAACAACCCCAAGCTTGCCACGTAGACCTTCTTGCGGTTATGACGATCGAGCAGACGTCCCGCCCACGGGCGTGCGACGACTGCGGCCAGGGTAAACGATCCGGTGACCAGGCCGACGACAGCCGGCTTTCCTCCCAGCGCTTCGACAAAGAAGGGTAAAGTCGGCATCAGCATCTGGAAGCCCATAAAGACCAGGAATGCAACGAGACACAGCAAGAGAAAAGCCGGCTGAAACAGAGACGGCGACGGGTGGGTATCGCTCATGAGAGACCCCTTCTTTATCTCATTTTACACACACGAGACGGCGACTTCACCCACTTCGAAAAATTGGATATAATAACAGCACGCCTAACCAGGGGGTGTTGCCGTGAATGTGACCGATTACGATAGCACTTATCGCAGTTTTCAGTGGGAAGTGCCGCAACTTTTTAACTTTGCGCGGGATACGTTTGACCGTCATGCCAATGCTACCCCTCAGCGACGAGCGATGCTATGGGTCGACGAAACAGGGCATGTACGCGATCTCTCTTTTGGCTATTTTGCCGAGCAGTCCCGTCGCTTTGCCGCTGCTCTGACTCAACGTGGCGTCACCCGCGGATCGACTGTCTTGTTGCTTTTGCCGCGTCTGACGGCGTGGTGGGAATCGATCTTGGGTTGCTTGCGTGCGGGTCTGATCGCCTCCCCAGGTACGATACAGCTAACGGCGGAAGATTTGGCCTATCGACTGGAAGCAGCAGAGATCGCAGCGGTGGTGACCGACGCGGAGAACGCACCCAAGGTCGACGAGGCGCTCTCCCAAAGCGGCCATGCCGTTCGCGCCAAGCTGCTCTGTGGCGGGCAGCGGGAAGGCTGGGAGTCCTATGATCAGGTATTAGAACAAGCTCCGGCCATATTTGAAGCGGCCGATACCCATGCCGACGATCCTGCTATGCTCTTCTTTACTTCCGGTACGACAGGCAAGCCGAAGATGGCCTTGCACACCCAGGCCTCGTATGGCATTGGTCATTACGTGACCGGTTACTTTTGGCTCGATTTGACACCGGACGATCTGCATTGGAACCTCTCCGATACCGGGTGGGCAAAGGCAGGCTGGAGCAGCTTCTTTGGCCCCTGGACGATCGGGGCGGCCGTCTTTGTCCAACACGCTGCCCGTTTCTCCTCCAAAGAGACATTGCAGCTGCTTGCCACCTACCCGATCACCACCTTCTGCGGTGCTCCAACCAACTATCGCATGCTGATACAAGAAGATCTGTCCCAGTATCGCTTTCCCCATCTACGCCACTGTGTTGCGGCAGGCGAACCGCTCAATCCCGAGGTGATCAATGTCTGGAAAGAGGCGACGGGGCTGACAATTCGCGATGGTTTTGGGCAGACGGAGACGGTCCTGGTCTGCGGAAATTTGCCTTGTTTTGAGGTAAAGCCCGGCTCGATGGGCAAGCCGATGCCGGGCTTTGTGGTATCGACGATCGATGAGGAGGGGCGTGAACTGCCGCCTGGGCAAGAAGGGGATATTGCCATTCGGGTCCGGCCGCAGCGCCCAGTTGGCCTCTTTAAAGCGTATTGGAAAGAGCCGGAGCGTACGGCTGCTTGCTATCGCGGTGACTGGTATTTGACCGGTGATCGGGGCATGCGCGACGAAGACGGTTATCTGTGGTTTGTCGGTCGTTCCGATGATGTCATCCTCTCTTCGGCCTATCGGATTGGACCATTTGAGATCGAGAGCGTCTTGCTAGAGCATCCCGCTGTCGCCGAATCGGCGGTCGTTGCCAGTCCCGATCCCCTCCGTGGCAATATCGTCAAGGCGTTTGTCGTCTTGACAGAGGGCTACACGCCCAGTGAGGCGCTGGTCAAAGAATTGCAGCAGTTCGTCCAGCAAAAGACAGCGCCCTACAAGTATCCCCGGGAGATCGAATTCATCGACGAGCTTCCCAAGACGGTCAGCGGCAAGATCCGCCGTGTCGAGCTGCGTGAGCGGGAATTGCACAAAAAGGCGCAGGCATAGTTTCGCCCCCATTCAGCGGTGAAATCGGGGCCGTTGGGAATGGGTATTCAGTCGTCTTGAGCAACCTTGATGGCCAGCATCTCTTTGGCTTTGGTCCGATCGCCGGTACAGCTGATCATCCGCGGCGCATCGAGAAAGTACAGCGTAAAGCCTAAGGAATCGTACAGCGATACGATTCGCTCGGTCGCTTGGTTGGAGGCAACGACGGTATTCGGGAGCGCTGCCAACCAATGGGCCAGACGCAGCTGGTCTTCCCACGAAAAACCATCCGCAGCATACTGCCGAAAGGGCACATCGTACGGTGGGTCTGCATAGATGAAATCGCTTTCTTGAATGCGGAGTGCTTCAAAATCGCCTGAGGAGAACGTCCAGCGCTGGAACAGGCTGCGGTAAGCCGAAAAATCGGCTTGGTAGGAGATGTGCTTGTACCTGCCAAAGGGTACGTTGAACGCCCCGCCGCTGTTAAACCGGCACAAGCCGTTGTAGCCCGTGTGGTTGAGGTAGTAAAAGAGCGCCACTGCCTCTTTGCTGTTCCCTTTACCGGCTTTCAAAAGCGCATTGAATCGATCGCGATAGGCATAGTAGGTTGCTGAGTCATTTTCCATTTTCAGATCGATCACTAACCCCTGTTGTATCCACCGATAAAACGAGATGAGGTGTGGGTTAATGTCATTGAGCAAGGCACGATCCGGCAGCAAACCGAGCGTGACGGCCAACCCGCCGCAAAAGGGCTCGACCAACCGCGCTTTGGGGTAGCGTGTACGATGTACTTCCCAAAGCGGCTGCAGATGAGGCACGAGCCAGCGTTTGCCTCCTGCCCACTTAAGTGGCGGCCGTGGTACGGGCATTTTCTTTTGCGCGATCAGCTGCGTTTTCGGCAATCCAGCTCACTTCTCCAACCCCATCGCGGCTCAGGGTGGTGTTTGTGCAATGCAAGTATCCCTCTCTTCTGAAGGTACCTCTTACCAAAATACTTCAAAGTGGTACGTTACGCTATCCCTATAAAAAGTGAGCCGGAACCAAACTGTCACGCGTGCAAAACGAAGCATTTCGCTCAAACCAAAAGAGTCTTGTCAGCTCAGTCTCACTTCTCGTATGCTGGCTTTGGTTTTGAAGAAAAGGTCAGCTCATGCACGTCTCCCTATTTTTTCACTGTATCAATTTATTCATATTTTTTGAGAAGAGGAGGCGTGACTGGTGGTTCCAGTGTGCATCCAAACGCGCGGTCTGACGAAACGTTATGGTGACTTTGTGGCGGTCGACAAGCTGGATCTCGATGTATATGGGGGCGAAATCTTCGGTTTTTTAGGTCCCAACGGTGCTGGTAAGACGACGACGATTCGCATGCTCTGTGGAATGCTTTTGCCTACATCCGGCAGCGCTCGGGTGGTGGGTTACGATGTGCAGCGTGAGCCCCGTCAAGTCAAACGAAGAATCGCCTACGTGCCAGACCAACCGACGCTCTACCCAAAGCTCAACGCCTGGGAGTTTTTAGACCTGATCGGAGATCTGTGGCAGATGGATCGGCGAGAGGCGCAACAACGCAGTCAGGCACTTTTGGAATTGTTCGAATTGACCGATGCCGCCAACGATCGACTGGAGGGCTACTCGCATGGCATGAAGCAAAAGATCGCATTGGCAGGGGCCCTTTTACATCGACCCGAGGTGATCTTTTTGGATGAACCGATGGTAGGCTTGGATCCGAAATCGGCGAGGCTATTAAAAGAGGTGATGCGTCGGTTGGCGAAAGAAGGTGTTGCCGTCTTTTTCTCGACCCACATTCTCGAAGTAGCGGAACAGTTGTGCCACCGCGTGGGCATTTTAAAGGCAGGTCACCTGATTGCCTGCGGTACGTTGGAGGAGCTGCGGCGCACACGTGGCCAAGCAGAAGAGTCACTCGAGGATCTTTTCTTGGAGCTGACGGGCAGTAGCGAAGAACGGGATATCATTGCTGCACTCAAAGGGAGCAGCCAACCATGAGAGTGCCTGCTTCTTCACGCGGCGTAGGACAGGAACTGTGGCTTTTGCTGCGCTTGGAATGGAAACACATGGGGAGAAGTGGGAACAGCAAAGCGGTGGTCCTGGCTGCGCTGGTTGGCTTCCTCGTCCTCTTGGGACTGCTAGGATTTTTTCTGAGCTTCTTGTTAAGCGTGATGGATCCCTTTTACGGGACGCGGCTGCTTGGACTTCTCTTTTGTGTCGCCGCTTTGATCGCTGCGCTGATGGGGGTGAGCAGTTCATTGAACAGCCTCTATACCGGGGCCGAGCTGCCCCTATTGTTCTCTGCCCCCGTGCACATGTGGACGCTCTTTGTCGCCCGTACGCTCGACATGCTCTCTACGGCAGCGTTGTTCAGTTTGGCGATAGGCGTGGGCCCAGCCATCTTCGCCGGGCTTTCTTGGCACGAGGGTGCGCTCTTCTACGTGCTCGTGGTGGTCGCTTGGTTGGGGAGTATCGGGTTGGGAGCTGTGATCGATCTCGTCCTCCTCTTTTTGCTCATGCGGGTCATCGCTCCCCAGCGGCTCCAAGAAGCGGTCAGCGTGCTGCAGATGATTGTCGGAGCGGGTTTCGGCATCGGCATGGGCCTGCTGGGTGCCTCTGGAAACCATCTTCTCATCCGAGCTCAATCCGGCGATGCCTTTTTGCAAGGCCTGCACAGGTTCGATGGATGGCCTCCGGGCTGGATCGGCGCTGGATTGGACATACCCTGGTCCGGCATCTCTGGACTTTTGCCGTTGGTTGGATGGCTGGCTTTGGGCGTCGGAGGCTACGTTGGGATGGTGCTCCTTCTGGCACGCTCGTACCTCCAAGGGTGGGCTGGTTTGGCCGAAGGTGGGGGCGCCAGGCGCCGTCAGCACCAGAAGGCCTCCGAGCGGCATCAAGGGAAAGCTACGCCGCTTACCTCAGGCTTTTTTACTCCTCTTCGTACGCCACCTGCAGAGCGCTTTCTGCGTGCCACTTATGCCATTGCTCGCAAAGATCTCAAGAGCATGTTGCGCGATGCGCGACAATGGGTCGGCCTTTTCAGCATCGTGCTGATGATCGGGTTTTTTATCGTGATGTCCATACAGGTCAGCGAGGAGCCGGCTGCGGGGCCCAACCTCCCTGTATTGTTCGTCTATCTGTTCATCGCTTTGCTCGTCGGGGGAGGGACATTGGGGCTCAACGCCTTTGGGCGGGAAGGGTTGGCGGTATGGGTCGTCAATGCTTCGCCGCTTTCTGGGTGGCCGCTGGTCTGGGCGAAGTTCCTCGTCTCCCTTTTTCCCGTACTCGTTGTGTTCGAGGGAGCCACGCTTTTTACGGTCTTGGCATTGCTACATCTGTCTGCTACTTTCTCAGCGATCTTGGCGTTGGCAGTGGCTTTGCTGCTCGTTGGATTGGTGGCAATCTCCCTCTGGGTTTCAGCAGGGCATGCCCGCTACAATCCGGAAAATCCTTCTTCTACTTTGGATCCGGCAGGAATGCTTCCGCTGTATGCAGCCAGCTTCATCTATCTGTTGTTGGTCGGCTACGGCTGCACGGTTGCGCTTTTGCCAGAGTCCGTTTCGGCAATGGTGGCGCAAAATGGGCCCACTTGGTTGCAAATGGTCCTTCTGCCAGCCACTTGGCCCGGTATCGCCAACGAGCTCTTTGGCTGGGGATGGAGTGGCCTGTTCTTTGTCTTTTGTCTCTACTACTTCCTGCGCAGTACTGTACAAGCTGTTCGGGAAGGGGTACAGGTGACAGTGGTGCACGGCACGAGAACAGGTAGGAGAGGACGTTTTTCACGCGGTTAGAGGATGCAACCAGCGTTGTAGCACAAAACCGAGGGTCGCCCCACCTACGGCCCCCAACACAATGCCAAAATTGCCCCATTGCAGTGCAGTAGCCAAAACGGCAATGGTGGCTCCGCAAGCTGCAGCACTCAAGGCTGCAAAGGAACGTTTCCCCATCAGCAACAGGGCCAAAAAGAGCGCTGGCAGCGCAAAGGTGAGGATGTCTGAGAGCTGTGCAGGGACAGCGTGGCCGATGATCGCACCCAACAGTGTACCGAGAACCCATGAGGCGTAGCAAAACCCCTCGAAAGGGATTGGGTAGTGAGGGGAGAGACGCTTGTTGGCCAGGTGGGCACCGGTGACTGCAAAGACCTCATCGGTCAAACCAAAAGCGGCGAGCCACTTTTTTCCTTCGGCGTCACAAAAGAAAGCCATTGCACCACCCAAGACGGCCAAACCACTCGGCTGCCCAAGAGGAGCGATCCGGCGCGAATGAGGTAGGTGCCCAACCCGACGCATAGCGTTTCGATGAGAACAGGCATCATCGTACCACCTCTTTGAGCACTGTCGCCATGCTGTATATTATAACAAATATTTGTATGTTATAACATTCAGAGAGGTGAGCCCCTTTGGACCCTGGGCAGTTGACCTTCCATATTCGCGAGATGCTACGTCGTCTGCGCAAAGAACGCGGCTGGTCCCTCGAGCAACTGGCAGAAGCGACCGGGGTCAGTAAGCCGATGCTTGGGCAAATCGAGCGGGGTCTCTCCAATCCGATCGTGATCACGTTGTGGAAAATCGCGGGAGGGCTGGGTGTTCCGTTTTCCACCTTTTTCGAAATGCCGGAAAGCAGTTTGCGTGTCGTACATCGAGATGAGCAGCCGGTTGTGCTGGATGATGAAGGCAGAATCAGCGTGCGCAATGTGCTCTCCATCCGTACGCCTCACGTTGTCGAACTCTTTTGTGTGACATTGCTTCCCATGGGGGAGCATCGTGCACAGACCCATGGGCAGCACGTCACCGAAGGAATTTGGGTCCTTCAAGGGGCGCTCACTTTGCAGTTGGGGGAACAATCCTATGTTTTGGAGGAGGGAGATGCCGTTTCCTTCGAGGCAGCGCACGCGCACCCCTACAGCAACACGACGAAAAGCCCTTGTACCTATCTCAATCTGCTGAGCTATTCCCAAGGATGAGCAGCATGGGGGTAGACGGATGTTCATCTTGACAGGATGTCGGTGAGTAGCCAAGATGACATCGTATCTTGCTTGCACAAAAGAACAATAGAAGAAGGGGAGGCGAATGGATGCATCGGCGTTTTCTTGTGGGTGTTGCGGCGGTGGCATTGCTTGGATTTGCGCTGGCCGGTTGTGGCGGGGCAAGTGGCGGAGCCGGCAGTCAAGGCAACACGCCATCCGCGCAGCAAAACACGGGCGCACCCAGCGGTTTCAACAAGACACTGACCGTAGGGACCGATACCTCGTTTGTGCCCTTTGAAATCCAGCGCAATGGCAAGATCGAAGGTTTCGACATCGATTTGTGGGAAGCGATCGCCAAGGATCAAAACTTGAAGTACAATTACCAGTCGATCGATTTCAACGGTCTGCTGGCAGGTTTGCAGACGGGACGGTTTGATATCGGGTTGGCCGGCATCACCATCAAGCCCGATCGCGCCAAGACGATCAACTTCAGCAATCCTTACTATCACGAAGGGCTGCGCATCGCTGTGCGGGCCAATGAGAATGGCATCAGCAAACCCGAAGATCTCAAAGGCAAACGGGTCGGCGTAAAATTGGGCACAACCGGTGCAGATTATGCCAACAAGATTGTGGGGGCCCAAGTCGTCACTTTCAACAACGTCAATGATGCGTTTCAGGCACTCAAGGCAGGACAGGTCGATGCGGTCATCAACGATGATCCCAACACCAAATACTTCATCACCCAGGGCAATTCCGATGTCAAAGTGGTGGGCGAGCTGCTCAGCAGCGAGGATTACGGCATTGGGATTGCCAAGCAAGATGGACAGCAGCTGGTCGATATCGTCAACCGTGGACTGGCGGACATTGTCCAAAATGGCACTTATGCACAAATTTACGAGAAGTGGTTTGGCGAAAAACCACCCGCTGATCAACCACCGGAAGCTAAATGAAAAGGTGCGACGGAGCGAGGGGGGACGGGTCACCGTTCCCCCTTTTTGAAAGAAAAAGGAAGGAAAGGAGGCGTACATGGGCGGGACGTTTCAGGTCATCCGGGAAGCGATGCCGCAATTGCTCCAGGGATTGTCGATTACCTTGGAAATCAGCGTGATCGGCTTGCTTCTGGGCGGCATTCTCGGCATCCTGTTCGGATTGATGCGCAGCAGCAACAACGCAGTGCTCAAGGGCATTGCGACGGTCTACGTCGAGCTGATCCGTGGCACACCGATGATGGTCCAGGCCATCTGGCTCTACTTCGCGCTGCCACAGATCGTGGGCTTCTACTTCTCGACACTGCAGGCGTCGATCATCGCCATCACGATCAACGCTGGTGCCTATATCGCAGAAATCGTGCGCTCCGGCGTGCAGTCGATCGACAAGGGACAGGTCGAAGCGGCCCGTTCGTTGGGATTGACGGGTGGGCAGACGATGCGTTATGTCGTCTTGCCCCAGGCTTTTCGCCGAATCATTCCACCGCTGGTCAATCAGTTTGCGATCAGCCTGAAAGACACGTCGATCCTCTCGGTCATTGGAGCGGGAGAGGTGATGCGGGTCGGGCAGATCATTGTGGCGAACAACTTCAAGGCGCTGCAGATCTATTCCACTGTGGCCATTCTCTATTTGATCATCGTCGAAATCATCTCGATCATCTCACAGCGCTTGGAGAGAAGGATGCGCGTTGATTGAGGTGCAAAACCTACACAAGCGTTTTGGAACACTGGAAGTGCTCAAAGGGGTCTCGATGACCGTGGAAGACGGAGAGGTGGTCTGCCTGATCGGGGCCTCTGGTGGTGGAAAGTCGACGCTGCTGCGTTGTATTAACGGCTTGGAGAGCTTCCAAGAAGGGGACATCATCATCGACGGGGTGCATTTGGCCGATCCAAAAACCGATTTAAACGCAGTGCGGCGCGAGATCGGGATGGTCTTTCAGCATTTCAACCTCTTTCCCCACTTGCGCGTCCGTGAGAACATCACCCTGGCTCTGCGTAAGGTACGGCATCTTTCCGCCGATGAAGCCAATGAAGAGGCAATGCGTCAGTTGCAGCGCGTCGGTTTGGCGGAAAAGATCGATGCCTATCCGAGTCAGCTTTCCGGCGGCCAGCAGCAACGCGTCGCCATCGCACGTGCACTGGCGATGCATCCCAAAGCGATGCTCTTTGACGAACCGACCTCTGCGTTAGACCCCGAGATGGTCGGCGAAGTCCTCGGTGTCATGCGAGAGCTGGCCGCAGAAGGGATGACGATGGTGGTGGTCACCCATGAGATGGGCTTTGCCCGTACTGTCGCCGATCGCATCCTGTTTATTCACGATGGTGTTATCCTTGAGGAAGGTCCTCCCGAGGCGATCTTCGATCACCCACGGGAAGTACGTACGCGTGAGTTTTTGAGCAAAGTACTCAATGTGTGAGTCAGACGGTTGGAGAGGCACTCCAGAAATAGAGAAGGGGAGAACGTGGAGAAGACAGGAGGGGATACCGGGCGAACGGTGCAGGGACGCTCGCCTTGGATGGTTTTAATCGTCACCAGCATCGCCGCCCTGACGGCGGTCTTCAATGGCAGCACACTCAATGTTGCGCTGCCCACCCTCATGCGCGTTTTGCATGCGCCGGTGACCGATATCGGTTGGGTGATGATGAGCTACATGGTGATCATGGCCGTCGCTGTCGTCCATGCGGGCAAACTGGCGGACCGTTTGGGACGCAAGCGGGTCTTTTTGATCGGCATGGCCATCTTTGCAGCCGGGGCCTTGGCCAGCGGGTTTGCCAGGAATGTGGCGGCGCTGATCGCCTTCCGCGCCTTGCAGGCCCTCGGAGGTGCGACCGTGATGGCCAACTCGACAGCCATCGTCACCGACGCTTTCCCTGCAGATAGGCGGGGCAGCGCCTTGGGGATCAATGGGATGGTGATTGGTGCCGGTAGCGTCGTCGGTCCCATTATCGGTGGGGTGCTGCTGAGCGTCGCAAGCTGGCAGTGGATCTTTTGGTTCAACGTGCCCATCGCTTGTGTGGTACTGCTGTTGGGAAGCCGGATTCTGCCCCACTATCCGTCCAATCCCCGGCACCGTCGGTTTGACGTCTGGGGGACGCTCGCGCTGGTGGTTGGGCTGCTGGCATTGCTGGGGGCCATCACTTACGGCACGCTGATGGGCTGGGGACATCCGCTGATTGTGGCGCTTTTGCTCCTCGGTGGGTTGGCCTGCGGAGGTTTTTGGGAAGCCGAACGGCATGCGGAAGATCCGATCATCCGCTTTGCCCTCTTTCGCCGACGGGGATATGCGGTGGGCCATGTCTCCGTCTTTCTCAACGCATTGGCCCGCATGTCGGTCATGTTCCTGATGATTTTCTATTTGCAGGGAGCCCGTGGATACACGCCGCTTCAGGCGGCTATCGTCATGATCCCCATGGCTTTGCCGATGATGATTCTGGGCCCAATTGCCGGCTCCCTCTCAGACCATATCGGATCGCGCCTATTGACTTCTGGCGGGCTCTTTCTCGCCGCGATTGGGCTGTGGGGAATGAGCACTGTCGGGGATCATTCCTCTATCCTCTATGTGGCCATTTGGCTTGCAGTGATTGGCGCTGGTTCGGGACTGTTCAACTCTCCGAACACCGTCTCGATCATGAACAGCGTGCCCAACGATTATCGCGGTGTGGCTGCGGGAACAAGGACCATGCTGAACAACCTGGGGATGCTCTTCTCCCTTTCGGTGACGGTGGGGCTGATGGGTGCCGTGTTGCCCAACACCAACGTGTTTGCGGCAGCTCACGGAGCCTCTGCCTTTCCGACTGGGCCCTTTTTGCATACGACGCACCTCATCTTTTGGGGAGCGACGCTCATCAATGTGGTAGCTGCCGTACTTTCGATGTTTCGGGAGAGCAAACCACCGAAAAGCCGGCCTCGTTCCCAGCGGATGCATCTTCCGGTACAGGTGGGACACGCTGCACATTAACCGTACGTTCCCTCGTTTTCCAGATAACGAAGGGCAGGCGCCCTTCGTCTTTTTTGCGCTAGTTATAGTACCTGGTAATGATTTGTGGTAATATTTTTTCAGCGATGTTCTGGGAGGATTTCCATGCAGGAGGATGTTCCGCGTACCCTTGCGCAACAGCTCTCTTTCTGGTCGCTGACATTGGTCTCGCCACTGGCCGCGGAGATGGCACGCAAGGCAGGTGTCAATCCCTGGCTTGGGTTTTCGGTGCAGGAGCGACAGCGTGTTGAAGCGGTGGTGGGTGCGGAGGTTGTCGCTCGTTTGGTCCCGCGTTGGGCGAGCGATCTGGATACGGCTTTGCGCCGCTACCCGTATGCGTTGGTGTGGCAAGTGCTTTCTGAACTTGCCTTGGCACCACCGCTCACTTCCGAACCTCTGGTGTGCTCTGGCGTACTTCTGGTTGTCGTTACCGCATCGGGCGATGCACGGTATGGTCTGTGTCCTTCCTGTTCGCGTTTTGAAGGTAGACCGATTTGGGTAGCGGTGGACCACTGGGAACGACATGCGCGCAGTAACTGCCGTCACAAGCGGGCCTTCGCGCGAGAGAAGCAGCGGGGATCTGAAGACGAAGGCTCCTTTTTTGCCGGGAGTGCCTCCCTTCCGTAAAATAGGCCCAGGGACGGGAAGGGGGGGGCGGCATGGCTGGGGCAGGGACGCTCCTCAATGTGGCCACGGTCTTGACTGGAGGCAGCGCCGGCTTGTGGCTTGGGGCGCGTTTCGCGCCACGGCTCCGGCAGGCTGCGTTTTGTGGCATTGGCATTGTTACCGCTGTGATGGGCATGCAGATGGCGCTACAGACCCACAACATCCTGATTTTGCTGACGAGTCTCTTGGCAGGCGGTTTGTTGGGGTCTGGCATTCGCCTGCAAGAGCGTGTCGATGCTTTCGGACAATGGGTCGAGCGTATTTTCTTTCGCAAGGTCCGTGCCACCGCAGGACAAGGTCGGTTTGCAGAAGGTTTTGTGGCCGCAAGCCTGCTTTTTTGCGTGGGGCCGATGACGGTGCTGGGGGCATTGCAGGACGGATTGCAGGGAGATATCCACCTGTTGGCCGTCAAGTCTGCCCTGGACGGTATCAGTGCATTGGTCTTTGCTTCATCGATGGGTGCCGGAGTGTTGCTTTCTACCCTCTCTGTTTTGGTCATTCAAGGCAGCATCACTGCATTGGCAGGTCTTTTACATACGGTCATCAGCAACGCCATGATCAGCGAGTTGAGTGCTGCCGGTGGTGCGATGGTGATCATGATCAGCCTCTCTTTGTTAGAGATCAAGGCACTGCGGGTGGCAGACTTTCTGCCCGCACTGCTCTTTGCCCCCTTGTTTGCATGGGTGGCCGCCCTGTTGTGATAAGCTGGGAGCAATGTTTTTGAGGAGGTGAGCACTACGGCATCCGCTGATCGCTTGACTGTGATTCGTCAGGCCTTGCCAGCACTGCAGCATGGGATCTATCTCAACACGGGAACAGCCGGTCCACTGCCTGAGGCGGCTTATAACACCTTGGTGGCGGAGAGCAGGCGAGAGTATGAGGAAGGACGCAGCTCCCCGAAAGCATTTGTCGCCTTCGGCGAGGTCTTGGCACAGTTGCGTCAACGCTTGGCACAACTCTTACATGCCACCCCCGAGGAGATTGCCTTAACCCACAACACCACCGAAGGGATCAACATCTTGTTGTGGGGACTGCGCTGGTTGCCCGGAGACGAGGTGGTCACCTCTTCCCTGGAACATGAGGGGGTGCTTTTGCCACTCTATCAGCTCCATCACCGCAACGGGACCGTGATCCGGTTTGCCGACGTCGGCAATGGGGAGCAGCAGCAGGCCGTAGAAGCGTTTTCAAGAGCGATCACTCCAAAAACGCGGCTGGTCGTCCTCTCGCATGTGACCTACAGCACTGGAGCCTGCCTGCCGCTTGCTGAGATTACTGCGCTGGCGCATCGGGTGGGTGCCCGTGTCGTCGTCGATGCTGCCCAGTCAGCTGGAGCGATCGATGTCGATGTGCGGGCGCTCGATGTCGACGGCTATGCCTTCTCCGGGCAAAAATGGCTGCTCGGTCCGGAAGGGACCGGCGGATTGTTCGTACGGCGGGAGTGGATTCCCGAGATCGAGCCGACTTACGTGGGATATTTCAGCATGAACCATGCAGGGTACCGGACCGACGATCCCCATACCTTTACTCCTGCGCAGGGAGCGGCACGTTACGAGGGCTCTTCGGTCTTTCGTCCGGGATTGCAGGCGCTTTTGGCCGATCTCGACTGGCTGATCGAGACGGTAGGACTGGGCTGGGTCTACACACGCGTGGCAGAGATGGCCACCTATGCCAAGCAACAGCTACAGCGCTTGCCCCAGGTGAAACTTCTCACACCGCCCAATGCGGCGGGTTTGGTGAATTTCCTGCTGGAGGGTGTCGACAGCGTGCAGGTGGTGCAGGCGCTACACGAAGCGGGGGTCGTGATCCGCTCCATTCCCGACAATGGCGCCCTTCGCCTTTCCTGCGGGTTTTTCAACACCACCGAAGAGGTGGACAAAACCGTTCAACTGCTGGGGGATTTGGCGGCTGCGTTGCACTCCGCATGAGCGCTTTTTGCCTGATCGTCTCTTCCATTGCGCTCGACCAACTTCTCCGGTACAATAGCTTCGTATTGCGGGAATAGCTCAGTGGTAGAGCATCGCCTTGCCATGGCGAGGGTCGCGGGTTCGAATCCCGTTTCCCGCTCCAAATGCACTTATGCCGCCTATCAGGCGGCATTTTATTTTCCTGCATTTTCCACTGTGTCGAACGATTCATGCCTGTAAGATCTTCTTGAATGGTCGATGCAATACCATGGAGGAAGAAGGCGTGAACGCATGCGATCGCTGTGGAAAAAGCTTGCGGCCTCTTTGGGCGCAGTGCTGATCGCCAGCGGCGTGGCAGGTGCCAGCTTTGCTCCAGATCTGCTCTACCGCTTGGGACAATGGTCGATACGGGCGGCCACGCCGTCCGGTCTGGCAACCGAGAAAGTTCTGAATACGCCGCACTTTACGATTCGTTATACTACGGCAGACGCCGCGATGGCATCGCTGGTCGGCCAAACGGCCGAGCGGGCTTATGCGGCCGTCCGCGCGGCGACGGGCTTTGCACCCAAGACGCGGATACCGATCACGATCTACCCGAGCACCCAGGCGCTGTCGGCTTCCTTTGGATGGGGGGACGCACGCCCTTCACTTGGTGTCTACTGGATGGGCGAGATCCGTCTGCTATCGCCACAGGCCTACTGGGGTGATCGGTCTGATCTGGCCGAGATCTATTGGTCGCAGGGTCCCATGGTACATGAGTATACGCATCTGTGGATCGACGAGACGCTGCGCGGTCATTTTCCGCGTTGGTATACCGAAGGGGTAGCACAGGTGATGGAGGCACGTATCACTGGCTATGTGTGGACGCAATCGGATGCGACGCTCTCTTCACCCGGGCAATACCGTATGGAGGCATTGAACGATGATTTCGATGCGTTGCCCAATACAGCGTTGGCCTATCGGGAAGCCTATGCCGCTGCCGCCTATCTGATGGCGGATCCCAAGCGGTTTGCGGCGTTGCAGGAGCAGCTGCGCCAAGGGGCCAGTATGCAACAGGCGCTGACGAAGGTGTGGGGATTTCAGTCGTTGGATGCCTTTGATGCTGCCTGGCGGCAGTATGCCCAACAGCATGGCATCACCTAGGCGAGGAGAGGCATGGGAAAACGATGCAATGGGCAGGAAGTTCTGCTAGACTGATCCCATCCGAGCGTGCCACTCAAAAGAGGGGCCGCCGAAAGTGGGGCTTACCTGTGGGCCAGCAGGTGGCAGAACGCGAAGAACGCATTTTGGTGGTCGACGATGAACCGGGCATCACCGAGATGCTCCGTGTGATCTTCACGCAGATGGGTTTTGAGGTGCTCTGTGCCCAAGATGGGGAGTCGGGCCTTGCCACAGCTCTTTCATCGTCTCCCGATCTGATCCTGTTGGACGTCCGTTTACCGAAGCTCGACGGGTTTACCGTTTGCCAAAGGATCTGCGAACGGCAACAGACACCGATCATCTTGCTGACGGCGTGTGATGATGAGGCAGAGAAAATCTATGGTTTGGAAATCGGTGCGGACGACTACGTCACCAAACCCTTCTCGGTCAGTGAACTGGTCGCCCGTGTACATAGCCATTTGCGTCGCAACAAGGTCCACCGTGACGAGGGGCTGATCCACCTGCCGGGATCTCTGCTGATCGACACCCGGCGTTTTGAAGTGCGTAAGGGCGGCGAGCGGGTGGCGCTTACGCCACGGGAGTTTCAGGTATTGCTCTATCTGGCACGCCACCGCGGGCAGTTGATCTCGCGAGAAAGGCTGCTCGAAGCGGTCTGGGGATACGATTACTTCGGTGGCGTACGGGCGGTCGATGTCACAATTCGCCGGCTGCGTGAGAAGATCGAGGAGGATCCCAGCCATCCGCATCTGATCCGGACGCGTCGTGGCGTGGGTTACGCGATCGAGGCGTAAAGGGAGAGGAGAGGGCGCGTGCGCTTGCTGCTCGTCCGGCATGGCGAGACGGTGGCCAATGTGGAGGGCCGTTTTCAAGGACAACGGGAGTATCCGCTGACACCTCGTGGTCTTCAACAGGCTGAAGCGATGCGAAAACGGCTCGAGGCGTTGCCGATCGATCTCGTTTTCAGCTCCGATTTGAGCCGGGCCTTGCAGACGGCACAGGTCATTGTCACCGGACGGGCACTTTCGATTACGATCGATCCACGGTTGCGCGAGTATCGTTGGGGAGCCTTTGAAGGCCTGACCCATGCAGGAATCCGTGCCGCCTATCCCGAGTTGGGTGCGCGGTTGCGCGAAGAATGGGGGAGTTTGCCGATCCCCGGAAAAGAAGATCCGACGGCATTCGTGGAGCGGATCGATGCTTTCCTGCAAGCGCTTTTGGAAGGCGTTGCACAGGCAGCCACCGTGTTGATCGTCGCCCACGGGCGGTTGCTCAACGGCATGCTGGTACGTCTATTGGGGCTCCTCCCCCAGCGGCGATGGCCCTTTTCCTGTGAGAACGGAGCATTGACCGTTGTCGATTGGCATTTGGGCAATCAAGCTTGGTTACGCGTCTACAACGAGATTCCACCGGTCTTACAGCCCGCGCCGTGGGAACGGCGGCGCATGGACCTAGAGGAGTGAGATCCGGTGCGCATCGCCACATTGGGTTCAGGGAGCTCCGGCAACGCGACGTATGTTGAATCCACTTCTGGCGCCATCCTGTTGGATGCTGGCCTTTCCGCACGCCGGATCACCTTGGGATTAAAAGCGATCGGCCGCAACGTGCGCGATCTGTCTGCCATCTTTCTGACGCATGAGCATCGCGATCACGCGGCGGGGGTGGCTGTCTTGGCCAAACAGGTCGAAGTCCCCTTCTATGCTACCCCCGGTACTTGGCAGGCGTTGGGGGAAATTGCGCCCGATCGGCGTTGCGTCGAGCCGGGTGTCTCCCTGCAGCTGGAGGGCATGCGGGTGACGGCCTTCGAGGTGCCACACGATGCCAACCAGCCGGTTGGCTTTACTGTAGCGGCGGAAGGGGAGCGCTTTGCCCTGCTGACCGATCTCGGCTACGTCAGCGACGCCATCATCCGCGCGGTCCGGGGTTGCCAGGGTTTTCTTTGGGAAGCAAACCACGATCCCCGCTTGCTGCTCAATGGTCCTTATCCATGGACCCTCAAGCAACGCATCCTCGGCGATCATGGTCATTTGAGCAATCAACAGACGGCAGAGGCGCTTCGCCAAGTCGTCAGTGACGAGACGATGTGGGTGATGTTGGGACACCTTTCGGAGAAAAATAATGATCCCAACCAAGCACGCCAGACGGCGAGTGAGGCACTGGTGGCTTCTGGGTGGCAAGCAGATGCGGAGCACCTGCACATTGTGCCGACCCACCAACCCTCTGTCCTGTATGCCGTCGGTGCACCCTTGCGGGGATATGCGGATGCAGGGTAACTCCCAACAGGCAAAAAGACAGCCGTGGCGAGTGATTGCCGCACCCAACGGATTTAAGGGGACCCTTTCGGCCTGGGAAGCAGCGGCCTTTATCGCCCAGGGTGTGCAGCACGCAACGCAAGAGGCGGACGTGATCTGCCTGCCGGTGGCCGACGGAGGTCAGGAGACGGTCGAAGTGTTGGTGCGCGCCACCGGGGGGCGGTGGCAATCTTGCCGCGTGCACGATGCGCTCGGACGACCACGTATGGCCCAGTGGGGAGTGCTTTCCCAGCGCCGGGGTGCTGTCGAGGTGGCCGCTGCCTGTGGGTTGGCCTTGCTTTCCGAAGGGGAACGGGATCCACATCGGGCGAGCAGTTTTGGGGCCGGTGAACTGATCGCCCAGGCAGCCAATGCCGGCCTTTCGGAACTGTTCATCGGATTGGGTGGGAGTGCCACCAATGATGGTGGTGCAGGCCTGCTGGAAGCGCTGGGTGCACGTTTTTTCGATGCATCTGGCAGGCAACGATCGCCTTTTACAGAGGGGGTCGACGTGCTGGGCGAGGTGGTGCGCGTCGATTTGCATCCCGTAAAACGGCGTTTGGGTAGCCTTCGACTGACGCTGTGTGATGTCAAGACGCTGTTGTGCGGCGTACAAGGCGCGAGCGCGTTGTTTGGGCCCCAAAAAGGCGTCGGCCCGCAAGAGGTGGCCGTTTTCGATCGCTGGTTGGCGCAGTGGGGGACTGTCTTGGCACAGGCGTCCAAAAGGGAGGTGGCGCAGTTGCCTGGTTCGGGCGCAGCAGGGGGATGTGGTGCTGCGCTCGCTGCGGTTGGGGCCACGTTGGCCGACGGGGCTGCGACGGTGCTGCGGGTGATGGATTTCGATCAAAAGTTGCAGGGAGCGGCGTTGGTGATCACCGGCGAAGGCAGCAGTGATCTGCAAACGCTGCAGGGAAAAGCACCGTGGGCGGTGGCCCAGGCGGCACAACGCGCGGGCGTCCCCTGTGTCCTGCTGGCAGGTGCACTGCGGCTTTCTGCACAGCAGTGGACCCATGCAGGTTTTTCCGGTGCCTGGTCGCTTGTGGCAGAACCGCAGTCGCTCTCCGAAGCACTTGCACGCAGCGGAGAGCGGCTTCGCGAGACGGCGTATGCCGTGGCTTTATTCTACGCAGCCATCCGAAAGCAGCGGGTGGTCGAGGAGGCAAGGGAAGATGGATGAACAACCGCAGCGTCGCCGGAGCGGAGCGCGCACCGTCGGCTTGATCGGCATCGGCGTTGCCATTGGGGCAGTCGTCGCGACGCTCATGCTCTCAGGGATGGCCTGGGCCGGATGGGTGGCGTTGGGGCCTTCGACAGGTGCAGGTTCCAATCCGTCTGTACCGCCGGTTTCGATGACGACCCAACCGGTCAAAGACGGCGGAGTCGTCCGGGTCGATGTGCAGACAGCAATTACCGATGCAGCCAATCGGGTGATGCCTGCTGTGGTCGGTGTGATCAACCTGCAGCGCACTTCGTCTGGCAATGGCTTCTCTCTGCCAGGCCCTTGGGGAGAAATTCTGCCTTTTCCGTTTGGCGGCGGAGGAAACAATGCCAACGGCAATGGATTGCAACAAGTCGGTGCAGGTACGGGCTTTGTCTTTGATCGAAACGGGTATATCGCGACCAACGAGCACGTGGTAGAAGGTGCGCAGAAGGTCGTGATCGTCTTGCCTTCGGGAGAGCAGATCGATGCCGAAGTTGTGGGCAGCGATCAGCCCAGTGACTTGGCCGTGCTGAAGATTCCTGCAAACAAGGTCAAGACGGTAACCCAATGGGGGGATTCGGATGCAGTGAAGGCCGGTGAGCCGGCGATCGCGATCGGCAACCCCCTGGGACTGCAGTTTCAAGGATCGGTGACAGCTGGTGTTGTCTCTGCTCCCAAGCGGGAGATGACCACGGACCAAGCGAGCGGCTATACCGTCGAGATGATCCAAACCGATGCTGCGATCAATTTCGGCAATTCCGGTGGGCCGCTGATCAATGCGGCGGGCAACGTGATCGGCATCAATTCCCAAAAGATCACCGAAGCTTCTCAAGGGCCCACCGAAGGGCTGGGATTTGCGATCACCAGCGATTTCGCGCGACCTCTGCTGCAACAACTGGTGCAAAACGGGAAGGTCGTCCGGCCCTTCTTAGGCGTATCGGCAGCACCTGTACCACTCGTCCTCCAAGATTCGCGTTACGCCGATCACTGGCAGTACATCAAGGTGCGGGACGGCGCTTTCGTCGTCGACGTCTTGCCCAACAGCCCAGCTGCAGCTGCCGGCATCAAGCCCAATGATGTGATTGTCGCGATCGGCGGACAAACGATCGACATGAATCACTCGCTGCAGGCAGTCTTGTGGCAACATCAGGTCAATGAGAAGGTGGGTGTACGCGTCAATCGCCAGGGGAAGAGCCTTGCATTGACCGTTACGCTGCGTGAGCGTTGATCCGCTCGATGAAAAAGGGGGAATACGACCATCCAAGAAGTCTGGATTTATACCGATGGCGCTTGTTCCGGCAACCCCGGGCCAGGGGGATGGGCGGCCATCGTGCGCTGTGCAGAGGGGGAGCGCGAGCTGTCCGGCGGTGAACCCCGAACGACCAACCAACGCATGGAGCTGACAGCAGCCGTTGTAGCGATGGAACAGCTCAAGGAACCTGCTCGGGTCCATCTGGTCAGTGATTCCGCCTACTTGGTCAACGCCATTGCACAAAACTGGTTCGCCCGCTGGGAGAAAAATGGCTGGAAGACGGCCAAGCGCACCCCCGTCGAAAACCGTGACTTGTGGGAACGGCTGCTGACGCAGCTGCGCAGGCACACTGTTTTGGTCGAAAAAGTGGTGGGACATGCGGGCCATCCAGAAAACGAACGCTGCGATCGCTTGGCGCGGCAGGCCATTCCGCAGCTTAGGTAGGCCTAGCGACCAAACAGGCCGTTCCACCAGCGTCCCAAACCCCCCGGTCCGGATCGGGGAGATTGTGGCTGCTGTGCCGTAGGTGGAGAAGCTTCTCCCTGCGGGCCGATCGGCTGCCACGGCCAGTGAAATCCTTCTGGGTGTAGCTGACAGTAAACGGTCGGGGCGGTCCCTGCCAGGAAGTGCTCGGTATAGTAAACCGGGCAACGGTTGGTGGCGAGTTCGCCACTGAGAGGATCGACCACGGCCTGTGTCAGCTGGGCTGGTAAGGAGAAGCTGCTTTGAGAGACAACCGGCACACTGCTGAGGACGTCGGCAAATACGTGCATGGCGACGTGCTGCTTGTCTTCAAAAGTGTTTTGTGTCTGATAACTGCCCATCCTTCCGACAAAGACGGCACAGACGAGTTGAGGTGTGTAACCGACCATCCATGAACTCCAGTCGGTGCTGCCGGTCTTCCCAGCGACCGGGTACGCGGCAAGTTGCGGGCCAATGGTGGCGGCGGTTCCGCCCCGTGGAGAGGCAGGATGATCTGCATCTCCAGGATAGGTGAGCTCTGGGGTACCAGCTGGGCGAAAGACCGACCGCAGCATGTCTGTGGTCAGTGCAGCAACGGCCGGGTCGAGCTGCTCATGCGCTTGGGGTTGATGCTTGCCTAGCGAAACGCCCTGGGGCGTTTGAACGTCGTCAATGAGATAAGGGCTGACCAGTTGTCCCCCGTTGGCCAGGACCGCATAGGCGCGGGCCATGGAAAGGGGTGTCAGATCAACACTGCCCAGTGTCAACGTGGGAACCGGGGGCAGGGGTTGGTCCCCAGGGTTTTTGCCGAGTCCAAAGGTCTGCTGCAGAAAGGCGGCTACTGCTTTCGGCTCGTCGGGCCCGTCTTTGACCATCGATTGCAGAAAGTACGTGTTATCGGAGAAGGCCAACGCCTGACGGAGGGTGATCGGTCCCAAACCATAACCCCAGGCGTTTTGGAAATGGGTTTCTTGGGGTGCCCATTGCGGCAGTTGAAGGAGGTCTTGGCTTTCCAAACGGGTCAGCGGTGTTGCACCGTGAGAGAGCAGGTAGGCTGTCACCATCGGCTTCATGGTCGATCCCGGTTGCCGTCCGATCTGGGTCCAGTTGCGATGATCATAGCGGTAATCGTGTCCGCCGACCATTGCCAAAATGGCGCCGTTGTGGGGGTTGAGGGTGATAACAGCCATCTGCAGATCAGTGCCGTGGGTCGCACTGTCCTCTGCAACGGCTTTGGGCCACCATGTGGCCACTGCTTTCTCCGCGGCTTTCTGCAGGTTGCTATCGATGGTCGTATAGACCGCCAGGCCGCCCGCATCGGCTTGCCAAGGATCGAGCGGGTAGCCGCTGGTCGGAGACTGCAGTTCCGCAGAGACCGCGTCAACGACGTACGGCAGATCGAGGGTGGCAGGTGGCGGGTTCAACGGCGCTGCCGGCTCCTGCAGCGCTTGTTGTTCCTGGGGGAGGGTGATGTACCCGTCGCTGCGCATGCGATCCAAGACGTACTTTTGGCGCTCTTTGGCCCGGGCAAATCCGGCTGGATCGGCAGGATCGTACAGGGAAGGGGCACGCGGCAATCCGCCCAGGAAGGCGGCTTGTCCCAGGCTGAGCGAAGCGACATCCCGATGGAAATAGGCTTGTGCGGCTGCCGCTGCGCCGTAGCGCCCGTGGCCGTAGTAGACGGTGTTTAAGTAGTCCTGCAGGATCTCGTCTTTGGAGAGCTTCAGCTCCAATTGGATGGTTAGCAGCGCCTCACGCAGCTTTCGTCCGACGGTGCGCTGCTGCCCGAGATAGAGGTTTTTGGCCAGCTGCTGGGTGATCGAGCTACCGCCTTCGACGACACGGCCTGCGCGCAAATCGGTCCACAGTGCACGTGCCAATCCCCTCAGATCAAAACCGTGGTGCTGATAAAAATGCCGATCTTCTGCTGCGACCGTCGCCTGACGCAGCGCCGGACTGATTGCAGTCAGCGAGACGATCTCCTGCGTGCCGTCTTCTTGCGCCAAGGTGGCGATGGGTTGCCCATTGTGGTCATAGAGGCGCGTTGGGTTTAGCGACGGTGCAGGAGGAAGCGGGCTGAGCGCCAAGAAGGCAAAAAGACCCAAAACGGTTGCTGCACACAGGGCTGCCACCCCGCCGATCACCCAGCCGGGGCGGGGAAAGTGCACCCGCCGGTTGGGTCGGCGCGGGGGAGAGGGCTGGGTCAATGCAGCCGCTTCTTGACGCAGATTCACTTGTTTTGTATCCTGCATCGGAACGATCCCGTCCTTCTCGCCCATGTTTGGGCGAGTTGGTTTGTAACGAAAAAGTATACCATACAGGCAATCGGCCTATCCTGTTGGCCGTAAGGAGGATTTGTCCATTTGCTCGAGACGCCAACGCATTATACCTTGGTCGCCGGTCGTGCCGAAGGTGCAACACCCCTCAATGCCTTTGACAACGCACTGCTCGCTGCCCATGTGGGCAATGTGAATTTGTTACACGTCTCCAGTATTCTTCCGCCACGTTCACAGTATGTAGAGCGGTTGACCATCCCGCCGGGCAGCCTGGTTCCTATCGCTTATGCTTCGATCATCGATGATCACCCGGGTGCTCTGATCACGGCGGGCGTTGCGGTCGGCCTTTCGAAAGATGCGTTTGGTGTCATTATGGAATTTTCCGGACACTGTGACGAAGAGACGGCGCAACAGCAGTTGCGTGCCATGATCGAAGAGGCATTTAGGGTGCGCAAGATGCCGCTTGCCGATATCCGCTTGATCACGATTGCGCATCGCGTCGAAAGACAGGGTTGTGCCTTTGCGGCCGTCCCGCTTTGGTATGCCACCGTCGAAGAAGGAGGCAGCGTACGATGAACCTTTGGTTTACAGAGCGGGAGACACCGTCTGTGGCGCTCTCTGCAGAAGTAGAACGGGTCCTCGATCACCATCAGACCGCTTTTCAGGATCTCTCGGTGTTGCAAACCAAGCCGTGGGGAAAACTTTTGATTCTCGACGGTGCCGTCATGGTCACCGATCTTGATGAAATGGGCTATCATGAAATGATCGCCCATGTGCCGCTGCTGAGCCATCCGCATCCGGAAAAGGTCTTGGTGATCGGTGGAGGCGACGGCGGCACGGTGCGGGAAGTGGTCAAGCATGCACAGGTCCGGGAAGTGGTGCTGTGTGAGCTCGATCCGGATGTCGTTGCCGCTTCCCGCACCTATTTTCCACAGTTGTCGAGCGGTTTGGATGATCCGCGGGTGCGGATTGTCCACGAGGATGGGGCGGCCTTTGTACGAGCTCAAGCCGGGGCTTTCGATGTCATCCTCGTCGATTCGACCGATCCCGTGGGGCCGGGCAAGGTCCTCTTCGAGGCAAGCTTTTATGCTTCCGTCAAGGAAGCGTTGAAGGCAGACGGCATGGTCGTCGCACAGTCAGAATCTCCCTGGTACACGCCAGAGATCGTCACCGGTTTGGTGGCGGCGATGCGCACGGTCTTTCCAAAGGTGGGTCTGTATACCTCGCAGGTGCCTACCTATCCTGGGGGATTGTGGACGTTCACCATCGGCTCTCTCGGCCCGGATCCCCGCCAATGCGATCGCCGGCGCGCAGCACAGTTGGAGCATCTGCGGTACTACACGCCGGCATTGCACGAAGCTGCATTCGTCTTGCCGAACTTTGTACAAGAGTTGGTCCAAAAAGCGGGTGGCAATCTGTGAAGTCCGTGCCGTTTGCAGAGAGTGGATTGCCGTTTTTAGGGGCAGATGCTGCCTTGCCAGAGGCAGAGATTGCGCTGTACGGCATGCCGATGGACTGGACCGTCTCCTGGCGGCCAGGGACGCGCTTCGGCCCCCGGGCCATTCGAGCCGCTTCGCCGGTACTGGAGACGTTTAGTCCGTATCAATCGGCTGCCCTCGACGATTGGCGCATTGCCGATTGTGGCGATCTCGATCTGCCCTTTGGCAATGCATCCCGCTCTCTGCAGATCATTGAAGCTGCCGTAGGAGAATTGGTGGACGCGGGCAAGCGACCGGTCGGTATCGGTGGAGAGCATTTGGCAGCCGTGGGGGCGGTACGGGCGCTGGCGGCACGTTATCCCGATCTGCGCCTGCTGCATTGGGATGCACATGCCGATCTGCGGGAAACTTACGCCGGCGAACCCCTCTCTCATGCCTGTGCCTTGCGCCGGATGAGTGAAGTCGTCGATCCGCAACGCATCTATTCGATGGGCGTTCGTTCTGCAACGGACCAAGAGTGGCGATGGGCAGAAGGCCACCTCCACTTTTTTCCTTTCGAACTTCTTCGCCCGCTGCAGGCGATCCAGGAAGAACTGTCGGGCTACCCGGTCTATCTCACCTTCGACATTGACGTCATCGATCCGGGCTTTTGCCCAGGGACGGGCACGCCCGAGCCTGGCGGGGTGGTTCCCCAAGAGGCTTTCGAAGCGCTGGCCGCTTTGGCTGATCTGCACTGGGTTGGCTTTGATCTGGTCGAAGCCGCACCGTCCCTCGATGCCACAGGTGCGACCGCTGCGCTGGCGGCCAAGCTACTGCGCGAAGGGGTGATCGCATTGGGGCGCGCGCTTTCTAGGCGCCCGGCCTACGATCGGAAGGAGGAGTGAGAATGGCCTATGCGCCGCAGGATCCGGTGCGGGCAGCGCTGTGGGATGGGTTGGTGCAGGCAATCGGGCATCAGCAGTGGCCGATCCCAGAAGCGATGACCCTTACCCCCCCGCCACAGGAAGAACAGGGGGATTATGCCACCAACGCCGCGCTGCTTTTGGCCCGGGAACTTCGACAGCCACCCATGGAAATCGCACAGCGGCTGGCAACCGCCCTCGATCGACGATCCTTGGGCCTTGCGTCGGTCGAGGTGGCACCTCCTGGGTTTATCAACCTGCGCCTGTTGCCGCAGACCTTTACTTCTGCTCTTCCGGGCGTCCTGGCAAAGGGGGAGGCATATGGCCAAGTGGATCTGGGCCAAGGGGAACGGATTAACGTCGAGTTTGTCTCTGCCAATCCGACCGGAGATCTACACGTGGGCCACGCCCGTTGGGCCGCCGTCGGGGATAGCCTTTGCAATCTATTGGCTTTTGCCGGTTACGACGTGACACGGGAGTATTACATCAACGATGCGGGCCGACAGATCGATCTGATGGCTGACTCGCTGGAAGCACGCTATCGCCAACTGCTTGGCCAGTCGGCAGAGATCCCGCCAGACGGCTATCACGGGGAGGACCTGCGCGCTTTGGCGCAGGAACTGATCGATCGGCAGGGTGACGTCTTGCTCGCCGAAGATCCCCACGTTCGCCACGATTTTTTCAAGGCCTGGGGATTGCAGCGCAAGATGGCGGTAATCCGTGAGGATTTGGAAGCGCTCGGCGTACATTTTGACGTTTGGTTTTCAGAGCGATCGCTGTACGAAGGCAAAGAAGTCGAGGCGGCGCTCGACCAACTGCGACGTCGTGGTGCACTCTACGAACAGGATCAGGCTGTCTGGCTGCGTACCACCGCCTATGGGGACGACAAGGATCGCGTCGTGATCAAGTCAGATGGCAGTTATACCTATTTTGCTCCAGATATCGCCTACCACCGCAACAAGCTGGAGCGCGGGTATGATCGGCTGATCGACATCTTTGGTGCCGATCACCATGGTTATGTCCCCCGGCTACGCGCTGCTATCGCCGCTTTGGGCTACGATGCGCAGCGGCTTGAAGTGCTGATCGGACAGGTTGTCCGCCTCTTTCAAGACGGCCAAGAAGTGAAGATGTCCAAACGCACGGGCCGGTTGGTGACGTTGCGTGAGCTGACCGAGCTGGTCGGTAAAGAGAGTGCGCGCTACTTTCTGACGATGCGCTCGATCAATACCGCTTTAGACTTCGATTTGGATCTGGCACGCACCCAATCCAATGCCAATCCGGTCTATTACGTGCAGTATGCCCATGCCCGTATTGCCAGCCTGCTGCGCCAAGCCGAGCAAAGCGGAGAAACTTTCCATGCATCGCAGGCCGACTGGTCGTTGCTGGGCGAGGGGAATGCCTTGGCTGTAGTCAAAGCGGTACTGACCTATCCCGACGTGATCGCGGAAGCGGCCCGTGCACGAGCTCCTCACCGTCTCAATGCCTATCTCTATGAGCTCGCAGGCGTTTTTCATGCCTTTTACAACCAAAACCGAATCTTGGGTCAAGCCCTTCCCCTGACCCAAGCCCGCCTAGGGCTCTCCATCCTTGTCGGGCAGATCCTGCGCAGCGGGTTACGGATTTTGGGGATTACAGCACCTGAGCAGATGTAAAGGGCCCGTGGTACAATTGCAAAAGATGAGGAGATGGACGATGGCCGAGCTAAACTTTCAAGACGAACCAGCCTTGATCGACGTCGCTTATCAAGTGCTCGCGGAATACGGCCAACCGCTGACGTGGAGTGCATTGTTCGACAGGGTGGCGGAGCGGATGGCCATGTCTGAAGAAGCACTGGCGGACGTTTTGCCGCACCTCTACCTGCAATTGAATACGGACATCCGGTTTTTGTGGTTGGGACACAACGAGTGGGGCCTGCGCAGTTGGTACCCAGCCGAAAAGACGGCGGCGAGCAAGGGGAACCGTCATCTCACGCTCCACGATTTGGAAGACGAAGAGGAAGAAGAGGAAGACGACTTCTTCGATGAGGAGCAGGAAGTGCTTGCTTCCGAGGATGAAGAGGAGCCGAAAGAGATCGACGAAGAGATCGAGGAAGATGAAGAGGACGAAGACGTTGAGGAAGACGAGATCGATTTCGACGATGAGGTGATCGATGAAGATCTCGGCGAAGATGAGGACGAGGACAAGGAGTACGAATGACCAAGTACATCTTCGTTACGGGAGGCGTCGTCTCGTCCTTGGGGAAAGGCATTACGGCGGCTTCACTCGGTCGCTTGTTGAAGGAACGGGGCCTGCGTGTCACCATTCAAAAGTTTGATCCCTATATCAATGTTGATCCGGGAACGATGAGTCCGTATCAACATGGAGAGGTTTTTGTCACCGATGACGGTGCTGAAACCGATCTGGATCTAGGGCATTATGAACGGTTTATCGATGTAAATCTGAATAAAAACAACAATGTGACAGCAGGTAAAATCTATTGGTCGGTCATCCAAAAAGAGCGCCGAGGCGATTTTTTAGGTGCCACGGTGCAGGTCATTCCCCATATCACCAACGAGATCAAAGAGCGCCTGGTCCGCGCAGCTACGTCGAACCAGGCCGATGTCGTGATCGCAGAAATTGGTGGAACAGTGGGGGATATCGAAAGCCTCCCTTTTCTCGAAGCGATCCGGCAGATGAAGACCGATGTCGGGCGTGAAAACGTACTTTACATCCACGTCACCCTGGTACCGCATTTGGGAGCATCCGGCGAGGTCAAGACCAAACCGACACAGCACAGCGTCAAAGAGCTGCGCTCGATCGGGATCCAGCCCGATGTGATCGTCTGTCGTAGCGAGCAATCGCTTCCTGCTGAGGTAAAGGAAAGGATTGCGCTTTTTTGTGACACGGAAGCGGAAGCGGTCATCGAGAACCGCGATCTGCCCAGCATCTATGCAGTTCCGCTCTTTCTACACGAGCAGGACTTTGACGAGATCGTCTGCCGCAAACTGGGGTTGACGACACCACCGCCCCAATTGGGCGAATGGCGCACGATGGTGGCCCATGCCTTGCAATCGACCCACGAGGTGGAGATTGCCCTGGTAGGGAAGTACGTTGAACTCCACGATGCCTACCTCTCCGTTGCGGAAGCACTGACCCATGCAGGCTTCTGCTATGATGCACGCGTTCGCCTTCGTTTTATCGACGCCGAGCGGATCGATGCCGAAAATGCAGGAGAGTGGCTGCAAGGGTGTACAGGCCTGTTGGTGCCCGGTGGTTTTGGTCGTCGGGGGACCGATGGCATGATCCAAAGCATTCGTTATGCACGCCAAAAAGGGTTGCCTACCTTTGGCATCTGCCTCGGCATGCAGCTGCTCGTCGTCGAATTTGCTCGAAACGTGGTGGGATGGAGTGATGCCCATTCGACCGAATTCGATCCTTCTACGACCCACCCTGTCATCGATCTGTTGCCGGAGCAGAAAGAGATCGAGGCAAAAGGGGGGACCATGCGCCTGGGGCTCTACCCGGCACGACTGTTGGAGAACACGCTGCTACGACAGGCGTATGGAGAAGAGATCATCTATGAACGGCACCGTCACCGTTACGAGTTCAATAACCTGTTTCGTGAACCCCTGCAGGAAGCCGGTTTGAGGATGGCGGCTACTTCTCCCAACGGCCGATTGGTTGAGGCGGTGGAACTCCCTGGGCATCCTTGGTTCTGTGGCGTCCAGTTTCACCCGGAATTCACTTCTCGGCCCAATCGCCCACACCCCCTCTTCCTCTCCTTTGTGGGGGCCGCCCTGGCCGCGCAGGATGCGGTACAGGGGGGTGAGGTACACCAGCCCGTGGCTTTTGAAGAACGGGTATAAAGTGGACTTGCCACGGCCTGTCCACGAAAGAGAGGAAGTTACGAGCGCAAGGGGGTACCGCCATGGAAGGGGCAAGGCCGTTGCTTTTGGTCGTCGACGATCAACATGGCATTCGTATCCTCATCCACGAGCTGTTCACACCGGAAGGTGTCGAGGTGGAAGGGGTGCGCAACGGCGAAGAGGCATCGGCATTCATTCGCCGTCGACGCCCAGACGTGGTGCTGTTGGATCTGAAGATGCCAGGGATGGATGGTATGCATTTATTGCAGGAGATGCTTGCTATCGACAAGACGATCAAGATCATTGTCATGACAGCTTATGGGGAAACCGAAACGTTTCGGCAGATGGAAGCGCTGGGCGTAGTCGATCACTTTACCAAGCCTTTCGATATCATGGCCTTGCGCGCCGCAGTCCTCAACCAGCTGCAATGGACGCCCGGACAGCCCTGGCCGCCCAGCCCAAAGCATGACGCCAGTCCTCCCTCCCAAGAAAACGGACATCCTTTTTTCCACCCAAAGTGAGCGTTACAGTAGAGCATGCGTGCAAGGTCAAGGAGGAAGAGCCATGTCATTTGCGACGTTGAAAGAACTCTTGGACCCAGCACTGGAGGGCCATTATGCGGTCGGCGCCTTCAATGTCAACAACTTGGAATGGCTACAAGCCATCGTTCAGGCGGCGGAAGAAGAGCGTGCGCCGCTCATTCTGCAAGCATCAGAAAACGCCCTGGCATATATGGGATTGCGCAACTTTGCGGCACTGGCGCGTATTGCTGCCGAGGAGAGCACGGTTCCCATCGCGATTCACTTGGACCATGGGAAATCGTTTCAGACGGCCATGCGTGCGTTGCGTGAGGGATTTACTTCGATCATGATCGACACATCGGCCTTGCCATATGATCAAAATGTCGAACAGACGCGCAAAGCAGTCGAAGCAGCGGGAGCGCTGGGGTTGGCTGTCGAAGCGGAATTGGGCAAGATCGGGACAACGGCCGAAATGGAAGAAAATCCGGCGCTGTATACCGATCCGCAAGAGGCCAAAGACTTCATTGACCGGACCGGCGCTTATGCGTTGGCCGCATCGGTCGGTTCTGCCCACGGCGTCTACAAGGCAGAACCCCGTCTGGATTTCGACCGCATGCGCCGGATGCGTGCGCTTTTGCCGCAGACGCCCCTGGTCCTCCACGGCGGCAGTGGCATACCTGACGAACAAATCCGTCAAGCTATCGCTATCGGGGTGGCGAAAATCAACGTCAACACCGAGAACCAGGTGGCGTTTACGCGCAAACTGCGTGAAGTGCTCGCAGCGGATGCCAAAGTCTACGATCCGCGCAAAGTACTCGGTCCCGGGCGGGATGCGATCGTCGAAGCGGTTCGGGAGAAGATGCGGCTTTTCGGTACCAGCGGCAAGGCTTGATCGAAAGGGGAAATCGCTTTGAAACTCTTTTTGGATTCAGCCAATGTCGATCAGATCCGTGAAGTGTGGGAGCTTGGGATCTTGGACGGGGTGACCACCAATCCCACGCTCGTTGCGCAGCAGGGGCGCGCCTTTCTCGATGTGCTCAAAGAGATCCTCGATATTGTCGACGGGCCGGTCAACGCCGAGGTGGTGGCAACCGAAGCCGAAGCCATGGTGGAAGAAGGAGAGCGACTGGCAGAGCTGTCCAAGAATGTCGTCGTCAAGATTCCGATGACCAAAGATGGCATTAAGGCCGTCAGCCTGCTGAGCAAGCGCAAGATCCATACCAACGTGACGCTTTGCTTCTCCGCTGCCCAAGCGCTGTTGGCCGGGTTGGCCGGCGCAACCTATGTCAGTCCTTTTATGGGTCGCGTCGACGATATCGATTGGGATGGCGTAGAACTGGTGGCGGATATCGCAGAAGTCTACCACAAGCAAGGGATAGAGACGCAGATCTTGGCTGCCTCCTGTCGCCACCCGCTGCATGTGACCCAGGCAGCGGCAGCTGGCGCAGACGTGGTGACCATGCCCTATGAGGTCTTTGAGAAGCTCTTCCATCATCCGTTGACGGATATCGGCTTGAAACGTTTCCTGGACGATTGGGAAAAAGCCAAAGCGGTCTTAGGGGGCATCCAGTGAGTCTTTCTGTAAAGACAGAAGGGCAGAGACGGCCTCCTGATCTCCGCTTGCACGAGAATGCAGAGGAGCGGCTGCACATCTTTGGAGGACGGCGCCTTCGGGGAGAGATACGGGTCAGTGGGGCAAAGAACAGTGCCATTGCCCTGATGCCCGCGGCCTTGTTGGGTGACTCTCCTTCTGTCATTGAGAATGTTCCACGCATTACCGACGTCAGCCGCTACATTACGTTGTTGCACTTGTTGGGGGCAGAGATGGACTGCTCCGAAAATACGGTGACGATCGATCCCCAGCAGGTGACGTCTGCGGCGCTCGACGGAGAACCGGTCCGAGCGATGCGTGCCTCTTATTACCTGATGGGCGCCTTGTTGGGTCGCTTTCACGAAGCGCATGTCGGCATGCCGGGAGGATGCGATCTGGGCCCTCGACCCATCGATCAGCACTTGAAGGGCTTTGAGGCATTGGGCGCCGAGGTAGAGGTGCAGGGGGGGCTGGTGCACCTGCAGGCCAAGGAGTTGCATGGGGCACGGATCTACCTCGACGTGGTCTCGGTTGGGGCGACAATCAACCTGCTGTTGGCAGCAGCACGTGCCGATGGACAGACGATCATCGAAAACGCGGCACGCGAGCCCGAGGTGGTCGATCTGGCCAACTTTCTCTGCGCGATGGGTGCCCAGATCCGGGGGGCCGGCACCGATACCATCCGCATCCAAGGGGTATCCCATCTGCATGGGGCAGCCTATTCCTGCATTCCCGATCGTATTGAAGCCGGGACATACATGATTGCCGCAGCTGCCACCAAGGGACGTCTTCGTGTCAGTGGTGTCATTCCGACACACCTGGATCCGCTGATCGCGAAGTTGCGCGAAATTGGTGTACGCGTCGAAGAAGACGGTGATGCCCTGCTGGTCGACGGAAGCTATCCTGGACAGCATGCCGTCGATATCAAGACGCAGCCTTACCCGGGCTTTCCGACCGATCTCCAACAACCGATGACCGCCTACCTGGCCATTGTCCCCGGGACCAGCATCATCACCGATACGATCTATGAATCCCGCTTTCGCCATGTCAACGAGCTAAAGCGCATGGGGGCAGACATCCGCGTACAAGGGCGCACGGCCGTGGTGGAAGGCGTGCCTCAGTTGACCGGGGCTGCCGTGACGGCGAGCGACTTGCGCGCAGGGGCTGCCCTGTTGGTAGCCGGATTGGAAGCGGAAGGGGAGACGATCGTTGACGGCCTGATCTATTTGGATCGCGGGTACGAACATTTCGAGGAGAAGCTGGCCGCAGTGGGTGCGCAACTCCAACGAAAATAGCCAGGAAAAAGCAAAGGGTTCAAAAAAGGACGAGGCAGCGTCACTGCTTCGTCCTTTGCCAAGAAGGGGAGAGAGGAAGGCTCGTGGGCATCGCACAGACGCACGTTGCAAGCTTGCACGAGCGGCCGTGTTTGCTACCGTGCCTATCCTTAGGTTAACCCGAAAAGGAGGAAATCATACTTGCCCAACCTGTCCGCTTATACGGAAGCAGCGGAAGCCGGTGCAGCGGTGTGCCTGTTGGAGCGTGTGCTTCCGGTGAGACGGATGCGTTCCAGAAATTCCGCGTTGGTTTTGGTCGAGGCGAGCATTTTGAGAAAATTGTCAATCACATCTGGCGAATCGACCAGCACGCGGCGAAGGTTCCATAGCTTTTCTAGGGTATCGTGATCGAGAAGCAACTCTTCTTTACGGGTCCCCGACTTGAGAATATCAATGGCGGGAAAGATGCGGCGCTCCGAGAGCCGGCGGTCCAAGACCAACTCCATGTTTCCTGTTCCTTTAAATTCCTCGTAGATAACATCATCCATACGGCTGCCGGTATCGACCAGGCAAGTCGCCAAGATGGTCAGGCTCCCACCTTCTTCGATGTTGCGCGCTGCACCAAAGAAACGCTTCGGACGGTGGAAGGCCGCTGGATCGATGCCACCAGAGAGCGTGCGCCCGGAAGGCGGAACGACCAGGTTATAGGCTCGTGTCAACCGCGTAATCGAATCCACCAGGATGACCACGTCTTTTTTTGCTTCAACCAAGCGTTTGGCTCGCTCCAAGACGAGTTCAGCCACCCGAATGTGGTTTTCTGGTAACTCGTCGAAAGTCGAAGCGACCACTTCGGCCCGTACGGAACGCTGCATATCGGTCACTTCTTCGGGACGCTCGTCGATCAGCAGCACGAACAGTTCGGTTTCGGGGTAATTGTGGGCGATCGCGTTGGCTACATTTTTGAGTAGGACCGTTTTTCCCGCCTTGGGCGGTGCTACGATTAACCCCCGCTGCCCGCGACCAATCGGGACGAGGAGATCGATGATCCGGGTCGACAGCTCGGGCGGATCGTTTTCCAACACGAAACGTTCCTTGGGAAAAAGCGGGGTCAGGGCAGCGAAGTGCAGCCGTTCTGCCGCCTGTTCGGGCGCAACGCCGTTGACGGCCTCGACATGTAGCATGGCAAACCAGCGCTCGTTCTCTTTCGGGGGACGGACGCGACCAGAGACCCGATCTCCAGGGCGCAAGTCGAAACGGCGGATTTGGGAAGCGGAAATGTAGATATCTTCGTCCGAGGGGAGGTAGCCAACGGCACGCAGGAACCCATATCCTTCACTCATCACTTCGAGCGTGCCTTCTGCGAAGAGTAGGCCATCCTTTTCTGTCGCCGCTTTGAGGATGGCAAAAATGAGTTCGCGCTTCTTCATCTGGCTGTATCCTTCTACATGATGCTCTTTGGCCAGCCTGTAGAGGTCAGCCAGCTTCAGCGCTTCGAGATCGCTAAATTCCAACCTACGAGCTCCTTTCGATGAGGACAGGCGCACAAAGCAAAGTCGACCACCGAGGGGGTGTGCGTCAAAGACGACGTGCGGGAAGAAAAATGCAGAAATCAAAAAGCATGCCGTGAGGCATCTATAGCATACTACAGCAGCACACTTAGCATACCATATGCAGGCCCCCATGAAAAGTATCTTCCCCTTGTTGTTTCCTACCCGAACGGGGCGATTCTCCCGGCGTGCACGAGAATTGTCGGGGTCAAGCGGACCGTGGTATACTTTGCACGCTGACGTTTTCGGCATCCATCGCTGGCCTTTGAAAACAAAGAAAGGCCGGTTTTATGTCTGCTTGAAGCAATCCTCCTGAAAGGTGTGCGATACGTGATGAAGAATGCCATTCAGCCGAAGGTCTACTTGGCAACGGTGACCTGTACCTGCGGGAATAGTTTCCAGACACTTTCCACTAAACCGGAAGTGCATGTCGACATCTGCAACAAGTGTCACCCGCTCTATACGGGGCAACAGCGTTTTGTCGATACCGGGGGTCGGGTAGAGAAGTTCAAGAAGAAGTACGGGCTCTCCTGAGGAGGCAGTCCCGCGATCGCTGTGCTTTGTCGTGAAATTCCCTTTTTCCGCGCACACTACGCGTGGAGGTGGGTCAATGTACGCAAAGCATCGGTTGCGTGTGCTGGTCGTGCCGCTGCTGCTCGGACTGGGTGCTGTGATGACCGCGTGTGGACCGGCTGCTCGGCCGGCCCCGGCGCCTCAACAAGCGGCGCCGCCACCGGCTCCTGCACCGTTGCCCCAAACGCAGCCACCTGCGACTCAAACGGTTCCCCAAGTGCAGACGGGACCTGCACCTGCTGCACCGATGGCGCCCAACAACAGTCAGGCTGCTGCTCGCCAGGCCGATCGCCTTTCCAAAGCCGCAGCAAGCGTGGCAGGCGTGCGCAAAGCGACGGTCGTCGTCAACAACCATGCTATCTATGTAGGGTTGGACTTGAATGCCGATGTGACCGGTGCACAGACCAACCAAGTCAAGCGCCAGGTCCAGGAGCGCATCAAGCAACAGGTGGGACCCCAAGCGACGGTCACAGTAACGGCAGATGCCGATACCGTGCGCCGTTTACAGCAAATCTCGGCTGGGATTGCCGCGGGTCGGCCCGTTTCCAGCTTTGCCGATCAGCTGTCCGAGATCGGACGGCGGATGATGCCGAATTCGCGTTAATCCGGCAGCGATCGCAGACGAGAGGGCAGAGGTGTAAGGCAGGCCTCTGCCTCTTTTTGCGTCAAGATATCAAGAAAGGAATATGTGAAGGAGCAGCGATGTCCAGCGAAACCATTCTCAGCCATCCCAAGCTGCAGCAGATGATGGCGCGTTTCGAGGAGATTCAACGGCAACTCTACGATCCGCAAGTGATACAAGATCCTCGGAAATTGGCCGAATTGGGGCGTGAGCAGGCAGAGCTTGAACCGGTGATCTCGGCTTTGCAGCAGCTTCGGGAGGCGGTACGCCAGATCGAGGAGGACGAGCGCTTGGTACAGGAGACGGACGATCCGGAGCTGCACGCGCTGGCGGAAGAGGAGCTGCAGAGTCGCCACGCTCAGGCAGAAGCGCTTGAAGAGCAGTTGCGGCGTGCACTGCTGCCCAAAGATCCCAACGACGAAAAAAATGTTATCGTCGAAATCCGGGCTGCGGCAGGGGGCGAAGAGGCAGCCCTGTTTGCCAACGATCTGTTGCGCATGTATACGCGCTATGCAGAGCGACGTGGCTGGAAGTACGAGCTGTTGGCGGAAAGCCGGACGGAATTGGGAGGAATCAAGGAGGCAACGCTGGAGATCACCGGTCGCGGTGCCTACAGTCGACTCAAATATGAGTCGGGAGCCCACCGGGTCCAGCGGGTACCGGTGACAGAGTCGGGTGGGCGGATCCACACATCGACCGCAACAGTGGCCGTGATGCCAGAAGCCGAGGAAGTAGACATCGAGATCGATCCAGACGAATTGCGCATCGATTTGTTCATGTCTTCCGGCCATGGTGGCCAGTCGGTCAATACCACCTATTCGGCTGTGCGCATCACCCACTTGCCGACCGGCATCGTGGTCACTTGCCAGGATGAACGCTCGCAGCTTAAAAATCGAGAGAAGGCCATGCGTGCACTGCGGGCGATCTTGCTCAAACGCAAGCAAGAGGAACAGCAGAGTCAAATTGCCCAAGAGCGTCGCTCCCTGGTGGGTTGGGGGGAACGTTCTGAGCGTATCCGCACGTACAACTTCCCCCAAAACCGGGTGACCGATCATCGTATCAACTTTACAACCTATCGGTTGCAAGAAGTGCTTGATGGTGATTTGGACGAATTGTTGGATGCCTTGGCATTGGCCGATGAACAGATCCGCCTCAAAGAGGTCCAGGGCGAATGACGCGGACGGAGCATTTGGAGCGGGCTGCAGCCTGGCTCTCCTTTAATGGGATTGAAGCGCCGCGCAGAGAAGTGGAGGAGCTCCTCGCGTGGATCCTTGGGGTGTCTCGTCTGACCCTGTTGGCCCATGGCGAGGAACCGCTTACGTCCGCACAAGGAGCGCGCTTTTGGGAAGCGGTCGACCGCCGCGCGCACCGTGAGCCGTTGCAGTACATCACGGGGGAGGTGTCGTTTTGTGGGTTGCGCCTCGCTGTAACGCCAGGGGTCTTCATTCCCCGCCCCGAGACGGAGCTGCTGGTTGAAGCCATTGTGGATCAAAGCGATCCGCAGGCTACGCTTCACTTTCTCGATTTGGGGACGGGTAGCGGCGCGATTGCGTTGGCCCTTTGCCACAGGTTGCCCCGGGCTGTGGGGGTAGCAGTCGATGTCTCCCGGGAAGCGTTGGCCGTTGCTGCCCAAAACGCGATACAACTGGACTTTGCGGAGCGCCTTCGACTGCTGTTTGGCGATCTGCGCGCCCTGGAGGCGACGGCGTTGCCCCTCTCCAGCTTTGATGTGATCGTCTCCAATCCACCCTACGTGCCACAAGAAGAGTATGTGCGTTTAGCGCCCGAAGTTGCCCGGTGGGAGCCGCGCACTGCCCTCGACGGCGGTGTGGACGGCCTGTGGGCTTATCGGGCCATTGCGCGGCAGGCCCCCTTGTTTCTGAAACCCGATGGACGGGTCGCAGTCGAATTGGGCGCAGGCGAAGCCGAGCCTGTGCAGGCCCTTTTCGTTCAAGCCGGCTTTACCTCCGGGACACTCATCGCAGATTTTGCCGGTATCCAACGCCTCTACATCACCCGTCGACCCTAGCCTTTTTCTTTTACCACGTTTGCGACAGAGTATTCCGGCAAAACTGAAACCCAGGAGGGGTTTCGGTGAGTCGGCTTTTCTCATTTGCCAAACGCTCGTGTTTTGCTTTGCTTCTCATCGCATCGTGTGGAGGACTGCTGGCCTGGTTGAGCACCCGCCCGGGTACTCCCCTGGTCGTGGCCGCTGCAGCCACCGGCGCGCTGGCCGATGAGCAACTGCTCGGTGCCGCGGCACAACCCATCCCTTCCGATGCCCTGCGTCTACGCATTTTGGCCAACAGCGATACCCCTGCGGATACGGCAGAGAAATTACGGGTGCGGGATGCCATTCTCGCGACAGTAGGACCCCTTTTGGCCAACTGTACGACCGCCGAAGAAGCAGCGCAGCGGCTGCAAGCAGTGATCCCCCAGCTGACTTCGGTAGCCAATGCGCAATTGCAGGCAGATGGCGTCTCTTACCAGGCAACGGTCCGCTTCGGAGAGATTCCTTTTCCCACCAAGCGCTATGGGGACCGTCTCTATCCAGCCGGATTGTATCGTGGTCTTCTTATCACATTGGGTCAGGCACAAGGAGCCAACTGGTGGTGTGTGCTCTTTCCACCCCTTTGCTACGTTGCGACCGATGCTTCCGAGGCGCATCAAGCCGACGCTTCGACGGCATATGCGGCGTCGGCGCGTTTTGACGACCAGCAGCAGGAGATAGGCCAGCCATCCGACGATATTCCCCAAGTGCGCTTTGCGGTGTGGGACGGACTGCGTGCGCTGAGGCGCTTTGTCCACACGCTTTTCTGATCGTTCCTTTCTTAGATCCTCGTTCTTCGGGTGGGTCCGATGGGTGGCAACCGATACTTCGGGATCGCGCCCTTTTCTGTTTGCGCTTCTCCTTGTGCTTCTCTAGGATGAAAGAGGAGCAAAGGCCTGGACGAAATAGCCTGCTGTGGCAGGGGCGTTGGTATGCCAAAGAGGGGGAAAGTAAGCATGGATGGAGCATCGATCGATCGAGAGATAGAGGAGCTGGCGCCGGCAATGCTCGATTTTGCCAAGCGTCTGATCGCTTACCCCAGTGTCGAGCAGCAGGGGGAGCCTGGGGAACCTTTCGGGAAACCTGCTGCTGAGGTACTGGATTGTTTTTTGCGTGAGGCGGAAAGCCTCGGTTTTACGACGGTCAATGATGAGGCCTATGCCGGGCATGCCGAATGGTCCGGCGGTAACCGGCTGGTAGGGGCGTTGGTACACCTTGACGTGGTACCGGAGGGAAGTGGATGGACCAAACACCGTGCCTTTGAACCTGTCATTGAAGACGGTCAGCTTTACGGACGGGGATCGGTCGACGACAAAGGCCCTGCGGCAGCCACGTTGTATGCCCTGGCTGCACTGCGGCGCGTGGGGATGCAGCCAAAGGCGACGATCCGGTTGATCGCCGGTTGCAACGAAGAATCAGGGTGGCGCTGCGTTCACCACTATTTTCAACGATACCCCAGGCCAGCGTACGCTTTTTCGCCGGATGGGGTCTTTCCCATTGTCGTGGCCGAAAAGGGAATTTTAGATGTCCGTGTCACGGTACCGCGCACTGCAGAGGGTGGAGAGCTGCATTTGATCGCGGCAGGAGGTGGCACCGCTGCCAATGTGGTTGCTGATCGTGCATGGGCAGAGGTTGCAGGGGACCCCCAAGCGCTGGAAGAGGCCGCACAGCGTCTGGAACATGGAGATTTCCCTGGTGTAGCCGCCACGCTGCAACAGGGGCGTTTGCAACTGCGCGCCACCGGCGTCGGCGCTCATGCCATGCAGCCGCACAAAGGGATCAATGCCATCGTGCGTCTGGCGAGAGCTGCGGCGATCTTGCCCGTTGGAGAGTCAGAAGCGCAACTTTTCACCTTTGTGCGGGATCGCATCGGAGAGCAAACCGATGGCAGTCTGCTGGGCATCGCCTGCAGCGATGAGGCGTCGGGTGCCTTGACCGTCAATCTGGGTCAACTGTGGACGTCGCCAGAACAGATCGGCTTTTCGCTCAACATTCGTTATCCCGTCAGCCTCACTGCAGCGGTGCTGGAGGAGCGCCTGCACGCTGCTCTTGCCTCGTTGGGCGGCCAGATACATTTCGAGGACAATGCGCCGCACGCTGTCGATCCGAACAGCCCGCTGGTGAACCAGTTGGCGGCGGCCTATGAAAAGGTCGTCGGTCAACCGGCGGAGCGCTTGGCCATTGGCGGGGGTACCTACGCACGTGCAGCAGGCAATGCGGTCGCTTTTGGCCCGATTTTTCCGTGGCGTGCGCCGCTGGATCATGAACCCGAAGAGCATATTGCGGTCGAAGATCTCATTGCCTGCGCCAAAATCTATGCCCGGGGGTTGGCCATGCTGGCCGATGAGGGCTTGTCATAGTTGTCCCTGCCTGCACATAGAGAGAAGGAGAGTACGATCTACCTTGCGCTCTCCTGGGGGCCTCGGCTGTGCAGCAATGGTTGGCATGGGCGCTGTTGGCGATGCTCTGCTACGGGATCGCTCCAGTGTTCGAAAAAGAAGGATTGACACGCATCGATCCCATCACCGCGGTCATGTTCCGCGGCTTTCTGGTGGGCTTTATCCTGCTTATCTATCAACTGGCGAGCGGGCATGGTCCATTGATTCGTGAAGTCTCGCCTTCTGGTCTTGCGCTCGTTTTGCTTGGCTCGGTCTTTGGAGTGCTTTTGGCGCAGACTTTTTACTTTCAAGCGCTGCGGCAGGGATCTGTCGGACAAGTCGTGCCGGTTACCGGGGCTTGGCCGCTGGTGGCCGTTTTGTTATCGATGCTGTTTTTTCATGAACCATTGAGTTGGCCTCGTGCGGCAGGGGCGGTTTTGGTGGTTGCAGGGCTGCTGCTGCTGCGCTGAGCCATCGCATGTACTTGTCGTAGGGAGGGAAAGCCGTGGCGTGTCAGTGGGTGATTTTGGATGCCGATCAAGCACGTTGGACCGAAGTGTTGGAAGCACCAGCACAGGCATTGCGGGAGGGGCGGCTCGTCGCTTTTCCGACCGAGACCGTCTACGGCCTTGGCGCCAATGCTTTCGATGCCGCAGCAGTGCAGGGGATCTACCGGGCGAAAGGTCGACCCAGCGATAACCCATTGATCGTCCATCTCGCCGATGTACAGGAGGTTAGGAAGGTGGCAAGCGCATTTCCAGCGATTGCGCAGCGCCTTGCAGCCCGTTTTTGGCCGGGGCCGCTCACCTTAGTGCTGCCAGCCCGTCCCCAGCTGCCCCGTGTCACATTGGGGGGGCTGCAGACCGTGGCTGTCCGCTTGCCCAGCCATCCGGTCGCCCAACAGCTCCTGCGCCTGGCCAACGTCCCGGTTGCGGCACCGTCGGCCAACCGTTCCGGACGGCCGAGCCCGACGACAGCGGCCCATGTCTTTGCTGATCTGGGCGATCGCATCGATTACCTGATCGACGGTGGTCCCTGCTTGGTCGGTGTCGAATCGACGGTATTGGACGTAACTGTAACCCCTCCGGTACTCCTGCGGCCAGGAGGCATTCCAAAAGAAGTGTTGGAGGCGACGGTAGGAGCGATTGAAGTCCCTGCGCCGTTGCAACCGGGGGAGCACCCCCGGGCGCCAGGGATGAAGTATCGCCACTATGCACCCCAGGCACCTCTGCTTCTTTTGGAGGGGCCCTTTCCGGCAGTCGTACAGGCAGCGCGAGAAGAACTTTGGCTGGCCGAGCAGGCGGGAGCATCTACCGGGCTGATCACCGATCGTGCCTATGCCGCACAGCTTTCCGCTACGGTTGTGCGCATCCTCGGCGATCCGGGAGAGACGCAAGCCGCTGCAGCGGCCCTTTTTGACGCCCTGCGGGCCATGGATCAAGCGGGCGTTGACCGTATCCTTGCTACCCCTTGGCCGCGACGGGGGGTGGGGGAAGCCGTAATGAACCGTCTGGAAAAAGCGGCAGGTGGTCATGTGCGACGTGTGGGAACCCCTGCCGAGGCGTGATACACAGCCTCCCTTCTCGTATCGCCAAGCATTATAGCCGGGAGGCACAGAGATGAACGCAATGCTGGTCAGCCTTGCGGCAGGAATGTGCACCCTCCTTGGTGCCGCATTGGCTTGGCAGATCGGGCATCCTGGCGAGGGGCTGCTGCATGGGTTGCTGGGGTTTGCAGCTGGGATGATGGTCATCATCACGTTCATCGATCTTCTTCCGGAATCTGCTTCTGGTGGACGCCCAGCACTGCTCACCTTCCTTGTCGCCCTCTTTCTTTTTGCGGTGGCGATTCGTCTTTTACAACCTGTGCCTGCCCTTTCTGCGAGCCAATCGTCGGGCAGTGCCCAGGCGTACCTGCGGATGGGGTGGACATTGGTCGCTGCAATTGCGTTGCACGATCTTCCCGAAGGATTTGCCATTGGCGCTGCGACAGGGGAAAACGTGCGGACGGGAACCGCCGTTGCACTCGCGTTGGCCGCACACAATGTGCCGGAGGGAATCACGATCGCGGTTCCCTTTTTGGCTGCAAAGGGCCGAAACCCACTTCCCCTCTTGCTGGCAGGATTGGATGCGCTGCTTTCGCCCCTTGGAACGGCGGCAGCTGGGTGGGTCTCTCAAAGTGCTGTAACAGGTGGGGTCGTTTTGGCCGATGCGATCGCTGCAGGAGCAATGTTGGCGGTCTGTGCCGTGGAATTGCTGCCCGAAGCGTTCTCGCAGCGTAGGAGGGCTGCCTTGCTCGGGTGCTGCTGCGGCGCCGTATTGGCGGCGATATTTGGTTTGGCATTGTGAGCGGCGGCTGATCCGTTATACTCATTGCAGACAGGAGGGGAAGTTTCGATGCGCATCCTCTTTGTCTGTAGTGGAAATACGTGTCGTTCGCCGATGGCTGCTGCCGTTGCGCCAGAGATCGGAAAACGTCTCGGCATTCCCGTAGAAGCACGTTCGGCTGGGTTGTTCGCCATTGCCGGGTTGCCTCTCTCTGATGAAGCTGCTGCGACGCTGCGGAATCACCAGATAACGCCGCCGGATCACCGCTCTCTGCCGGTCGGCGAAGAGGATCTTTTGTGGGCCGATCGCATCGTCGCCATGACAGCCGATCATGCAGCGGCGCTTCGCGCTCGCTTTCCCGAGATTGCAACGAAAGTGGAAAACCTCTCCGAATGGGCCGGGGAGACGATCAGTGATCCGGTCGGACGTGGACAGCAAGCGTACGAGACCGCCTTTGCTCGTATCGAACGGGGGATCACGCGTCTGTTGAAAGCAGATCAGCAGCCCCCTGCCTCCGCAAGTCCCACAAGTGGGCACATCCAGGAAACGGCGGATGGGCGCCTGCTTATCGTGTCGGATGAAGAGGGCGCGGCGTTGGCAGAGGCATTGACCCAAGCATTTCACGGCCTGGGGATGCCCGTGGAACGCCTTCCTGCGGCAGCGAGCGACCCACAGAGGATCGCCCTGCTGCTGGAAGACGCAGCGAAGCAGCAGGAGGGGGAGCTTGCTGTCGCTGTCAATGCATTGGGGTTTGATGTGGCCATGGCGGCAAATCGTTCCACCTTTTTGCGCGCCGTCTTTGCCACCGATCCGACCGTTGCTGCCACTGCAAGGCGAACAGGTGCCGATCTGTTGTGTCTGGGAGCCGCTTTTTCTGGTGTGGAAAGTGGGCGGGCGATGGTACGGGCTTTCTTGTTTCCACAAAGCTTGCTGGAAGGATCACCCCGGTGATCCCAGACGGGAAGGGAGAGAACGCAAGGGTGCAATCTTGGGAAGAAGGCCCTTTGGCCGCATTGCGCGAGGCAGATCCCGAGCTGTATCAGGGGGTTATGGGCGAATTACACCGGCAACGGGAAACGGTCGAACTCATCGCTTCTGAAAACTTCGTTTCACCAGCCGTCTTGGCTGCGATGGGGAGTGTGCTGACCAACAAGTATGCGGAAGGTACACCTGGCCATCGCTATTACGGTGGTTGCGAATGGATCGACGTCGTAGAGAAGTTGGCTCAGGAACGGGTCAAAGCACTCTTTGGGGCAGAGCATGCCAACGTACAGCCCCATTCGGGGGCGCAGGCGAACCTGGCCGCCTATTGGGCACTGATTGAGCCGGGAGACACAATTTTGGGCATGGATCTGAGCCAGGGCGGGCATCTGACGCACGGCTCCCCCGCCAATTTCTCTGGACGTCTCTACCACGTTGTCTCCTATGGGGTCGATCCCGACAGCGAACAGATTGATTACGAGGCTGTGGCCGAACTGGCGCACCAGTACAAGCCTAAACTGATTGTCGCAGGGGCTTCCGCTTATCCGCGACGCATTGACTTTGCCCGCTTCCATGAGATTGCAGAGGAGATCGGCGCCCTGCTGATGGTCGATATGGCCCATATCGCCGGTATCGTTGCTGTCGGGCGACACCCCTCTCCGGTTCCCTATGCCGATGTGGTCACTTCGACGACCCACAAGACGCTACGAGGCCCGCGCGGGGGATTCATTCTCTCGTCGCAGCGCTGGCGCAAAGCCGTCGATCATGCGGTCTTTCCCGGGACGCAAGGGGGGCCTTTGGAGCATATCATCGCTGCCAAGGCTGTTGCTTTCCATGAAGCTGCGCAACCGGCATTTGCCGAGTACATCGATCGCGTATTGGCCAATGCCCAGATGCTGGCACAGACGTTGGTGCAACGGGGACTTCGCCTTGTCTCCGGTGGTACAGAGAACCACCTGCTGTTGGTCGATCTCCGGCCCAAAGGGTTGACAGGGATCGTGGCTGAACAGGCACTGGATCAAGCGGGTATCACCGTCAATCACAACGCGATTCCCTTTGATCCGCAGAAGCCGACGATCACCAGCGGTATCCGGATCGGTACGCCAGCGGTGACCACACGTGGCATGGGGCTTGCAGAAATGCAGGAGTTGGGCGAGATCATCGCCGACGTGCTCGATCATCCACAAGAGGAGCAGGTACTGCAACAAGGCCGAGAACGCACCCGTCGGATGCTGGAGCGTTTTCCCCTCTACCCACAGTGGGGCTCGGGATCGGAAATGTCTTAGGTAGATCGACCGATATCTTTTGAACGGTGGCATTTGTTACGATAACTTGGTCTCGGTAGAATAAAGTGTGGTCTGGAGAGAACCTCGGTGTCACTCGAGTTACAGCGCATCACGCGACGCGTCTTTTGGACGCTTTTGGCCTTTACAGCGGTTTGCGTCATTGTCTTGGCTGCCCTGGGACATTTGCGTGAAGGTTGGCCGCTGGCGGCCGGCATCCTCGTGGCCATTGCCTGGTGGTCGGCGTTGGCGCATACGGTCGGACATCTTGACGTGCAGGCGCCCGCGAAAGCGCACCTT
>JADBKH010000019.1 GCA_014896485.1 Bacillota bacterium
TCACCAGTCCACACAGTGCGATTTTGTCTGCCTTGATTTTCAACGCCATCATCATCCCGCTTCTGATTCCTCTCGCCATGAGAGGAGTCAAGTATCGGCCAATGAGCGCAACAGCGATGCTCATGCGGAACATCCTGATTTACGGTGTCGGTGGCGTGATCGCACCGTTTATTGGCATCAAGATGATCGATCTCATCATCACCGCACTTGGCCTGGCCAATATTTAACCCGTTCAATAACACGAGGAGGAAACCGTCATGGTTACTTTGTGGCGTTCGATACGGTTCACCATTGTTTCTGCCATCCTGCTGGGGCTCATTTATCCGTTGGCTGTGACCGGAGTCGGCAATGTGCTCTTTCCATTTCAAGCCAAAGGAAGCATGGTTCAGTTCAACGGGCGAATTGTCGGTTCGGAATTGATCGCGCAACCCGTCACGGATCCCGGGTTGTTTTGGCCGCGACCGTCGGCAGTCAATTACGCAGCAAACGGGTCCGGAGGATCAAACCTGGGGCCCACGAACCCAGAACTGGTGAAGGAAGTACGCGATAACGTGAAGTCCGCGGGCATTTCCGGTACAGTTCCAGCTGCATCCATTCCACCTGACATGGTTGAGACATCTGCATCCGGATTGGATCCAGACATTTCGGTGGAGAACGCGATGCTGCAGATTCCTAGAATCTCCAAGGCAACCGGCTTAAGCGAGTCCACCTTAAAATCGCTGATCATTCAACATCAAAAAGGTCCGTTCTTGGGCCTGTGGGGTGCGCCGATGGTGAATGTCTTGGACCTGAACTTGGCCTTGGAGAAACAGCTGGGCCGATAAGGTGCGAGGTCAAAAAAATGTTTACTTCGTCGCAATTGTATTTCGGATCTGAGCCGTGTTGTCTCGACATTTTTACGCTCAGATATCGTTGGTTTGGCGCGGTCTGGAAATACGAAGGAAACCATCAAACTGTACTCGGTTTCTGGTTTGGAGATAGCCAACGAGATATTGTTAAACAAGCACACGATGCAGGTTGGAGTTCTTTTATCGATTCAAATGATCCAGAGGCCATTCGCTCCGTATATGAACATATTCGAAATCGGCAAAGCGAACAGGACTGGGGTCAGCGATCGCGTTTGGCACTGTACACGGCGTTCATAAAGCCGTGGAAAGATGTCCCTCCGGGATGGTACGTCATTCGCTCAGATAGACGCTTTCCATTTTACGTTGCGGCTATTCGCAAGACCAAGTTTTTCGTTTGGTTGGAACATGCGAGTGTTTGCGAAACCCAGCGGGACGTGGACATATTGCTGGAACGAGTGAATCGAGAACATGGCGTTAAGTGGCAGGTGGTCAGCCGGAATATGATGATTTCGTGTTTAAGGAGCCAAGGAAAAAGTTCATCTGCCGGGGACGGGCAGTGTCGTCGTCGAACCAGGCGCAACGACGCTTGAAGAGAGAAATGGATGTAGGTCCATACCCTAACGGGGACAAACGCTGGCCTGTACCGTAGCTGACTGAGTACAATCACGCAGACAGGGGGCTGCTTATGTGGTTCAAAACCAGACCGAGGTTTTCAGAACAAAGCCCGGACAATTAAAAGTGTTCATTGGCGCCGCCCCTGGCGTGGGCAAGACATACACGATGCTGCGAGAGGCGGTGTCACTCAGGGAGCGGGGCATCGATGTCGTCATCGGATACGTGGAGGTGCACGGCCGCCCTGAGACGGCAGCACAAATCGACGGGCTGGAGGTTCTGCCGAGGAAACGCATTGTCTTTCAGAATCGCGTCTTCGAAGAGGTTGACATTGAAGCGATTTGCAAGAGGGACCCGGATATCGTGGTGATCGACGAGCTGGCTCATACGAATGCACCGGGTTCCATGTTTCCCAAACGGTATATGGATGTGGAGTACCTGCTCGACCAAGGAATTTCGGTGTTGACTGCTGTCAATGTGCAACACATCGAGGGAATCCACCAAGAAGCCGAGGAGATAACCGGTGTACGGATTCGTGAACTCATACCCGAGTCATTTATCAAACGAGCGGATGAAGTGGCCGTCATTGACGTGACTCCGGAAACGTTGCGCCAACGATTGCGTGATGGGGGCATCTATCCTCCAGATAAAGTGAATCAGGCACTACAAAATTTCTTCCGGAAGTCCAATTTGTCGGCCTTAAGGGAGCTGGCCTTGCGCGTCGTAGCCGAAGATGTCGACGATCGTCTGCAGCGTTCCTATTCAAGGCGCAAAATTCCCGGTCCGGTGGGTGTCCGCGAGGTCATTATGGTATGCGTCAGCGACTACGCCCGTGCGATCAAACTTCTGCGGCGTGGACGCCAGATGGCAATGCGGATGAAAGCAGACCTGTATGCCCTCACTGTCGCCAATACAGCAGAGAATTTACTATCGGAGAAGCAACGTGAAAACCGGGAAAAACTCAAGGAATTAGCTGAAAAATACGGGGCCGACTGGGTACTTGAGCCTCTCAATGACCGGCAAATCGGGGCGGTCATTTTGGAGACTTCAGATCGCCTGAACGTCACGCAAATCGTGATCGGACAACCCGTACCCGAGCAGAAATGGAAATACGTGTGGAAGGACAATCCGGTGAGATATTTATTGAGAAATCTACGGTATACCGATCTCCGAATCGTCGGTTGGAAAGACGTTCCGTATTCGCAGAGCAGGGGGTCCAGACGCCGGCGCACCGCTCGGGATACGCAACGAAATCACGGCGAACATGCGCGCTCCCACGGCAAATTGACCATATACATTGGGGCAGCGCCTGGGGTCGGGAAGACCTACAAAATGTTGCAGGATGCCCATGATTGGAAGAACCGCGGCTGGGATGTCGTCATCGGACTGATCGAGACGCACGGGCGGCAAGAGACGGCTGCTCAGATCGGCGACCTGGAAGTGATTCCAAAGAAGCGAATCGAATACGAAGGACGTGTGTATGAAGAATTGGACGTCGACGCCATTATCCGGCGGAATCCATCGATTGTCCTGATCGACGAACTCGCACATACGAACGTCCCGGGGAGTCCCCGTGAAAAACGCTATCAGGATATCCTGTATCTGCTTGAGCACGGGATCAATGTTGTAACAGCGGTGAACATCCAACACATGGAGAGTCTTCATGACAAAGTCGAGCACATTACGGGGGTCAAAGTACGCGAGCGGATTCCGGATTGGTTCGTGAAGCAGGCTCGTGAAATTAGATTAATTGACGTCGTGCCGGAAACCCTGCAGCAGCGGCTCATTGATGGAAAAATTTATTCCACGGACAAAATTCAATGGGCTCTCGATCACTTCTTTGAAACCGCGAATCTGGCCGCCCTGCGGGAGTTGGCACTGCTCGAGGTGGCGGATGATGTGGATCAGCGGATGGCAGAAGACCGGTCGGCACACCGGAACCCCCAAGAACGAGAGCGTATTCTCGTGTGTGTGAACTACCGGCCCCACTCTGAAAAACTGATTCGGCGCGGTTGGCGCATTGCGGATAGACTCAACGCGGAGCTGTATGTACTGGTCGTCCTGTTTGGAGATACACTTAGCGACCAGGAAAGCCGCGATTTAGAGCGAATTGAGAAGCTTTGCGAGCAATTTGGGGCCCGCTTGATCAAACGTCCGCCTCTCAAAAATCACGTCGGTTTGACAATCGTCAGAACCGCGGAGGAACTGCAGGTATCGCAATTGGTGGCAGGACAACCTGTTCCACCCGGTAACTTCATCGCCCGGCTGCTAACGAGAAATCCCATCGATTATGTGTTAAACCATGCCGAATTCGTTGATCTTCACATAGTGGCGGCACAGAGAAACTGATGGAGTTGGTGAAATTCAGACCAAAAGTTGTAAAAAAGAAGGAATCACTTTAGATCTTGCGTACATTTGATTCGTATGTGTCGAGACCACCATAAAACGCGGATAACCGGTCCCTCGACCAACCGGTTATCTCAGAATCCAACCTATTAACTCAGCCTGAGCGCCACATCGTCCGTCGGGATCCTGACAGTTAGCGGCTCACCGGGTCCCTTCGTAATCTAATTATATCTGTAGGTAAGATTTGTTGCAACGTACTCACAAAAGAGGTGTACTTAGCACGGTGCCACTGTCCATTCCGACTCCGACCAGTTCTCGGAGTAGGTATCTCAAGGTTGGCACTCTTGAATCCTCCGTAGACCAAGTTCGATGTACTAAACCCTGCATGAGGTCTACTAAATCGCGAATGGTTTGCCACAGTTTGACCTCATCATTTCAACCTCATCCCGCTCTTAGCAGCTTCCAAAAGCGTTTTACACGAAAAATACAATGCGTTTTGCTCTTTGTACAGGTATCCCCCCACCTGCTCTCCTTGTTGGCGGTACACTACGTAACGAAGGACATACAGATGCATACTGAAGCCAAATAATAGGAACGTGAGAGACGAAGGACGGGGTTATCGATGTACCAACCGGTGATGTCAAGCGTCCGAAGCCGGTACGGGAACAACCGCTGGATAGTCGATAGCACAAAGCTGGGCCGGACCGTTCAATTGAATAGTGACCTAGAATACTATTACTGGATTTTGATCGAGAGCGATCCACAGGTAGCGCGGTATTGCGAACAACCACTGCGTATCACGGTCCGGGAAGGGAATCGGGAGTATGGATCTGTGTTTGATTTCTGGGAAGAGTACCGAAATGGATTTCAACGGTTCGTGGAAGTCAAATATGCGGAGGAGATTGACCCAGAGTCCCCACGGAGGTTAGAGCGCTCCATCCGGCAAATCCGGCTCCAGCGTGAATGGTGCGCAGTGCATGGATTCAACTATGCTGTTGTGACGGACGCCGAGATCTTTCACAACGTGGTGTTGCTGCAGAACAAAAAGCGGATCGTCTCGTTGGCACGCGATATGGTCAGTGTCTCGGCAAGGAACCGCGTGAGGAGTCAACTCAGTACCCAACCTATGTCCATTCGAGGACTTATGGACCGCATTCCTGGTCTGAGTGCATTGGAAGCAATGACCATCGTGGCTCAGCTTCTCTGCCGAGGTGAAGCGGAGGGGGATCTGGCACGCAGGGAGTTCGGATTGGACACAGATATTTGGTTGCCTTGTGCGAGTGGACCAAAGGATTGCTACCCTGACGGGGGGCGTTTGACGCCATGACCCGGCAACGAATCATTGAGGATGTATCCCTGTCCGTGAGCCAACTCGATCCGTCCACCTGGCCGCCTGTCCTGCGTGAAAACATTCCTGAAAAGTGGCGGGTGCGGTTCGACCAACGTAAGCAAGCGGTGGAGATGTATCTGGCCGGAACCCCGATGAAGGACATTTGCAGCAGAACGGGCCTCTTGCGACGAGGTGGTTCGGCTCGTCAAGCGTTGTCTGCAAACCGATGCGCAGGGGACGGTCCTCGGCTACCGGGCATTGATACCGTACGCGCGGGTGAACCGGTACACCCGAAAGTCACCGGCTCGCAATGCGGGACGCGGACCTGGATTGTTTCAGGATCTCCTAGACAGATATCCCGCGCTCCGGGACGAAATTCTCGACCTATATCTGGACCGCAAGAAGCGGATACCGAAGGAACGGGGAATCAAAATCAAGTACATCCATCAACGGTTCATCCAACGTTGCCGCGAACTTGGGATCACTGCCGACATGTACCCATTTACAACGATGGATGCGGGGCTCCGTTCGTTGAGACGTTACTGCAAGCAACTGGAATATCAGTATTTTCTAGAGGCGAGCGGACGGTACGGTCGGCACGCCCAGCAAGTGGCCAAGCTTGTCACTCGTTCGCCAAACGTTCCCATTGTGCGCCCGTTCGAGCGGGTGCAGTTCGACGGACATCGCTTGGACGTAGCTATCACCGTGCGCTTTGTCACTCCGGAGGGGGATTATATCACGCGCCCGCTCAACCGGATTTGGCTGTTGACTGTGTGCGACGTGGCGACGCGGGCAATTCTGGGTTAAACGCTTAGTCTATACCAGGAGTACACGAGCGCAGACGTGTTGAGATGCTTTCGCCGTGCCGTCGTACCGCATGAGAAGATGACGTTCACCATCCCAGGTCTTCGCTATCCTACGTTCGAGGTTGCGTCTGGTCAGATAGTAGAGGGCGGATTCCCTTCTGATTTCTTTCCCGAGACCCACTGGGCCGTGTTTGACGAGATCTGCTATGACAACAGGATCTGCTATGACAACGGGCGCGCCAACCTGAGCGAGGTGGTGATCGACCGACTGCAAACGGTCTTGAAGGCGCATGTCGGACCGGGGCCTGTGGATCTGCCACAACGCCGTGGGCTCATCGAGCGAATTTTCGGGGTTCTTGAGGACAACGGGTTCCATCGTTTGGTCAGCACCACGGGATCTAGTCCGAAAGATCCCCGAAGACGAAATCCTGAGCAGTCGGCCAGCCGGTACGGAGTCTATTTCGAGCACATTCAGGAATTGGTGGAGGTTCTGATTGCGGAGTACAACACGACGCCTCACGGGGGCGTGAACCATCTCTCGCCCCTTGAGGCGATGCGCCAACGCATTCAGGAGCGAGGCATGCTCCCTAGACAGTTATCCGGAAAAAGACAGGAGGCGGTATTCTTGACGGCAACCGTTGTTCGTCATGTGCGGGGTAGCGCAAAGTCGGGCAGGCGCCCGCACATCAATTACATGGGTGTGGTCTACCGGAGTCCGCAGTTGGACGAGAGCGCGTATTTGGTGGGAAAACCACTGACCCTGCTCGTCGACTTGGACGATTTGCGCGTAATCAAGGCATTTTTGCCGGACGGTTCGGAATTCGGGAATTTGGTTGCAGAAGGCATCTGGGGCATCCGGCCACACTCGGTCAAGGTGCGCAAGGCGATCATGCAACTTGCTAGTCGGCAGGTCCTGCGGCTGGACGGTGATCCCATCGAGGCATATCACCGCTACCTACGGGAGATGGCGATGTCCGACAAGCGAGCTCGTAACCGTTTGTTGCAAATGGACGGCCACCAGTCCCGTCCAGAAAGTCAAGACGTGACCAAAGATAAGTACTCTCATAACCATTCCGATTTGGTGGACTATACGTTCGATGACGACAACGAAGTCCTCGTTGGCGGAACCGGTGACCCCGCCACGACCGACGTGCATTCCAAACGACGCGGGAGGAAACAGCGGGCAGAGGCCCCGCGTCCGCAACGCCGATTTACGCAAACAATCGACTACTGATGTCGTGGTGTTCTGGGATTCGGGAGATGGAACTTCACAATAACCTGTCGGGGAAGGGGAGAAATACCAATGCCAGACAGCACTCGGCCCGTGGTTGCACCGGGTTGCCATCCCATCGAAACCGGACGGTACCGCGTCCCGACACGGGCAATCAACGATCTTGGCGAGGTTCTGTTGGATTGGATTCACAAGCGGTCACCTGGCGGGATTATCACAGGGCGACCTCGCCTTGGCAAGACGAGAACCGTCGAGTACCTGACGATGCAGTTGCCTCGCGTGCTCGGCGATGCCGCGATCCCGATGTACAAGATCTGTTGCAACAAGTACCGTGTCCCCACGGAGAATACGTTTTATGGCGACATCCTGATGGACCTGGGGCATGCGGAGATCAAAGGAACAATCGCGGTACGCCGGGATCGCATCTGCAAGTACCTGATTGCGGCAGCATGCGCGAGCAATCAACGGCGCGTCATCCTGATACTGGACGACGCGCACCGGTTAACCCGGCTCTTGTACGAATGTCTAACGGACATACACAATCAGCTTGACCGGCACGAGGTCAACCTGACTGTGTTCCTGGTCGGGCAGCCAGAACTGATTCACCAGAAGCAGTCCTTGCTTGCAATGAAGGCACACCAGATTGTCGGGCGGTTCATGGTCCATGAGTATCAGTTCCACGGGATCCGCAGTGTGGAAGATGTCAGGGAGTGTTTGCAGGCGTACGATACCGGCTCGGAGTACCCGCACGGCAGCGGGTGGTCCTGCACGCGATACTATTTTCCGACACAATTCGACAGAGGATTCCGGCTGGAGCAGTACGCGGAAGACCTGTGGCGCACGTTTCAACAGCTTCACTCCGAAGACGGGCTCGGGCCGTCTGTGGAAATCCCGATGCAATATTTTGCGTTGACGGTGGAGTACCTTCTCACCGAATTTGGGATCGATGGAAAGGATGTCGACCGGCGGACCAAGTCCAATCTGAGAGAGGCGGTCACGAAGTCCGGATATGTGATTGCAGAGAAATATGCCAGGGACAATTCGTTTGATGACCTTGTCGAGTCGGGGGGAAGGTGAGCGGGTGGGAATCCATCACATTCTTACGGATGATGACGTGCGTTTCCGTGCTCCCAATCCTCACTACGCTTGGAGACCGGAGTGGGGAGGACCGCTGTTGTCACCATGGGCCTACCTTCAACGGTTTTGCTACGCCAATTGCCTCACAGAGAAGCAGATGTATGAGGCACTGGGCCGAGACGGAGAGAGGGCGCCTTATAAGTCGGAAGTAAATAGACGGGACTTGATCGGTCTGGCTGGCTTTGTCGATGACAAAGTCCGAAGCGTGTTTGGCGTGTCCTTCGCCGAGAACAACGAACGGTTCGCCCACACCGTGCTGGGTATGGTCTGGAATGACACGGCCACAAAACTCCGGCAATTTCTTCGCCCGGAACTGTCATATTGTCCGGAGTGCGTGCAATTGGGGTTCCATAGCTATCTCCACCAGTTGCGCGGGCTCAGCGTGTGCCCGTTTCATGGCGTTCCACTCCAGCACGCTTGCCCCAGTTGCAGGCAAACCTTCTCGTATGCCGTGGGATACAAGGAGTTTCGTCAGCCGTTCACGTGCCGGTGTGGGTATTTCTTTCTCAGGGGGAAGGAAACAGGTCTTTGGGACGTACAGAATTGGGCAGCCCACCAGGAGTTCTCGATCCAACATCCGGCACTATTGCGACTACTGTCGTGGAATCCGAGCGAGGGTTACATAATGACCTATCCCGTAGACGGGACGTTCGATTATCCGTTGGAATACTTGGCGGACATGACTACCCTAGCTCTCTCCGATCGGACGCCTACGACCGGACGTTTGTCACGGTTTGGATCGCCGGTTTCGGACTCATGGAATGGATGCGAAAGCTGTACCGACGCGCAGACGGACGATTGCATTGTAAAGGTTTTGGAAGGTGACAGCACTCTTAGCGGGATCGCCAAGTCGGTTGCGAAATGTCTACTGCGGTACGTGCGCCGCAGTATGGTTCGCTCGGGTCACAGGAGAATGTGCCTGGTCGAGGGGTTTCGCATCGAGCCCTCTCATTCCCGTTGGGTGTACTGTGTGCTGGGTGAAGCCTACGAACATTTCAAAGTCAAAGACGAATTTCGCCGGATACCCCAATACTGGATCGTTGAGAACGGCGTCGAGAATTTGATGGCATTCGTGAAGCACGTGGAGCCGATTGGCATCAGCAGTAAGGCGGGAGGGAGGGAATTGTTTCGTTTCTGCGTGTCGCTGTGCAAGTCCGGCGTTGACATCCAAAGCTCCATGTTTCGTTGGATTTTTGCGCATCTGTACGGGTATGAGGCAGCGAAACGGTGGACCGGCTGGGTCAAAGCCGAAGTTGCGGAGCGGCAACGCGCGACGCATTATACGAGGCATTACAGGAAATGGGTGCAATCAGGACCGTATCCCGTACGTGCATTCGTGCGAGTCTTTCCGCAAGACCCTAGTTCTTGTGTGATTTGGTTCCCCGAGTATCCGTGTGTCTCCTCGACTTTGAACACCGAGAATCCGCATTACCCTTGGATGTCTCAGAACTCGTGACAGTGTGGTCATGTGATTGCGCTTGCGAACGCACTATCGGTCGTCCACATGATGAGGAGCTAAATCATTCATTCAACATACAGGAAAATCTTAACTATTACATGTACATGCTTGCATTCTCTTGCATGCTCTACAACGTACGCACTGTTCTGTCCGAAGGTCCAAAACTTTTTCCAGTTGTCCGCGACAAAACCGATACTATGTTGTCCTTTTTCCGCGAATATGCCGATACTCTGTTGTCCAGGAATCGCGGCGTTCGACCCGGAAAACGAGAAAGCCGATATTCTTTTGTCCTGAAAGCCGATACTTTTTTGTCCTTGGACATGATTGTACCCGTCTTATCAAGAATCAACGTATTTACATCCCCGGCAGCCTCGACCGCTTTACCGGACTTGGCTATTACGTTGAATCGGATAACGCGATCCATCCCGGCAATTCCGATAGCACTTAATAAAGCACCAATTGTCGTTGGGATAAGACAAACCAACAACGCGATAAGGGTCGCGATATCAATGTTTCCACCGACATAGCGAGCAATTGGATCAAGCGTGTCAACGACAATTAAGAAAGTTAGTGTGAGCCCAGCCAAAAGAACAGATAATGCCAATTCGTTAGGTGTCTTTTGTCGGCTAACTCCTTCCACCAAACCGATCATCTTGTCGAGAAACGATTCTCCGGGGTCCGCCGTAACACGAACCACCAGTTCATCTGACAGAAGCTTTGTTCCACCAGTGACGGAACTGAATTCACCACCAGCTCCCCGGATTACAGGTGCCGATTCACCGGTAATCGCGGATTCGTCTACACTATACGTTTGAGGCTGGCTCTCGCACTGAACCGCCTAAAAGGACTTTGACTCACAGATATTACAGAGATGATTGTAGGTCGAATTCGTGTCAAAATGCCGTTGAGATATGCCATCTGGGTGTAAAAAGATCGTAAAAATGGAGGACACAGAGGCTTCGGCAGAGCTATAAATCAGGTATTCCTCTAATCGAATGGAGTTAGTAGCATGAAGCAAACAACATCTTTTAGACCAAAATGGCGTGTACTGACTTCCCACGTCATTCCTTTGGTCCCCGAAACAATTATGGATGGGGCTGACATCGAACCAAACCGCTTTGTACCATATTTGGTCGCATCGATTATGGTTTTCGGGTTGACTGTTATCTTCTGGAACTCCCAATATGCGTTCACGCCGGTCAACATTGCTCTTTTATACCTTTTGCCGGTACTCGTCACAGCGGTCCGTTGGGGACTGTGGCCATCTGTTTATGCCGCCGGTATAGGAGTGATTTCCTTTGATTTTTTCTTCGTTCCACCAATATTTGCCTTTACAGTTAGAGATATGAGGTATTTGATTTCTTTCGCTGTGTATTTGGCAGTTGCCATATTTACCGCTAGCTTGGCAGTTCAATTACGACAACGCTTCGAGGAAGCAAAAGCTCGTGAAGCCATTACGTCCGCCATGTATACTTTAAGCACTCAGGTGGCCGCAGCGAGGGACTTAGATGCCGTCTTGCACGAAATTGTCCATCACGCCTCCAGAACTTTTGGCTTGTCTACCGCAATTGTGCTGCCGGACACAGCGGGGCAACTGACTGTAAGGGTACAGCATGGAATTAAGTCAACCAATGAACCAGATATTATCGAACCCAGAATATTACGTTGGGTGTACGAGCATGGAAAAATGGCCGGTTACGGAACAAATACTCACAGGGATAACTCGTTGCTATACGTACCTTTGAAAACCGAATCAAAGATCCATGGAGTAATGTGCATCGCTGTCAAACAACAATCGGGAATTGGGAATGCAAACGACCTCATTCGAGTAGTCCAGGCTTTGGCTGGCCTCGCGTCAGTATTTATCGCGCGTATTCATTTCGAAGAAGAAGCAAAACTTGCCCATTTAGCGGCAGAGTCAGAACGATTGCGTACAGCCCTATTGGATTCCATTTCACATGAATTACGTACGCCACTAGCCACAATCATTGGCTCCGTTACAGGAATGATAGAGGGCGCAGGCGTTCTTTCTGCCACAGACCAACATGAATTGCTGCTCACCGTTCGGGAAGGCGCAATGCGAATGAACCGCCTCGTCACAAACCTCCTAGGAATGGTTCGTCTCGAAAGCGGCATGCTCCGCTTGAACAAGAAATGGTGTGACATCTCAGATATCGTCGGAGTTGCACTAAGTCAGGTACAGGATTCCTTACAAAATCGAGCGGTGGAGCTAAACTTGCAAGGTAACTTACCCGCAATTGCGGTGGACGATGTACTGATCGAACAGGTACTGGTTAATCTGCTTAGCAACGCCGTCAAATATTCACCCGATGGCAGCCCAATTCGTCTTGATGTCTTAGAATACGATGGAGTTCTCACTATGCGGATTCGAGACTGGGGCATAGGCATCGCTCCGGATGAGGTGGACAAGATCTTTGACAAATTCTACCGCACAAATGCTGGAAGAAGCATTCCTGGTACTGGTCTTGGATTAGCTATTTGTAAAGGTATAATTCAGGCACACGGTGGCGAAATTTTCGCCAGGGGTGCAGAGGATGTAGGCACTATTGTTACGATTCGACTTCCTGTTGGTGACATGCCGGAACTTCCACACGATTCGATGAGTTTAGAGTAAGGGGCAACTTTATCATGGGTGCAAAAATATTAATTGTAGATGATGAGCCACAAATTCGGAAATTGCTGCGCGTAACCTTGCAGGCCCACGGGTTCACGACAATAGAAGCGGCAACGGGACAAGATGGTATCATTCAGGCAGGCATGATAAGACCCGATTTGATCATTCTGGACTTGGGACTACCCGATATGGATGGCACGAAAGCATTATCTCAAATACGTGAATGGTCTGTCGTGCCCATCATTGTAGTAACCGTACGTGATGACGAAGAAGGAAAAGTGTATGCCCTTGACCACGGTGCGGATGATTACGTCACCAAACCATTCGGAATGAGTGAATTGATGGCTCGAATTCGTACGGCTCTTCGCCACGTCGCAAACCAACCAGACGAACCAGTACTGAAAATAGGAAAATTAACCATTGACTTAGCTCGTAGGATTGTGGAGCGAGATGGCCAACCTGTTAGGCTCACTCCAACGGAGTATGACCTTCTAAAGACAATGGCGACAAACGCAGGTCGGGTCATGACACATCGGCAATTGTTTCAACAAGTTTGGAAGGGACAAAATTACGAAACCGCGGACCACTATTTACGCGTATACATCGGACATCTGAGAAAGAAAATTGAAGATAACCCCGCACAGCCAAACCTCATCATCACAGAACCTGGGGTTGGGTATAGACTTGTCATTCCGAGTGAATCTTAAACTGATGTGACTCAGGAACATAGAAGCACGCCGGTTAACGACGGTTTTCATTTGCTTTTAGAAGGGCCCGCAACGAGATCAAGTCCGAAATGTGGTGTAAATTCGTCCTTCTGCAGTCTCAGTGTGAAATCAGCGAATTGGACTCACTTTTGAGGCTGGCTTCTTGTGCTCTTCACGCCATGCAAAGTATTCCTTCATGTCGAGGTATTTGTGTCCCGACTGCCACTTCTCGTCCATCTCCATCAACAACGCACCAATCAAGCGCATGACGGAATTGCGATTGGGATAGATGCGAATGACTCGGTCTCGTCGGCGTATCTCCTCGTTGAGCCGCTCCATGCCATTGGTCGTCCGTAGACGCTTCCTGTAGCGTTCTGGCAAACACAAGACCGCTGTAATGTCATCAAATCCATTTTCGAGAACCTGAATCGATTTGGGTGCTTTCTCGCTGTAATTCGAGACGACCTGATTCATCAGCAACCGTGCTGTCTCTACATCAGGGGCATCCAGAATTGCCCGCACTTTTCCGTACAGTTCTTCATGCAAATGTATAGTGGACCCAGGAATTTGAACCACAGAAAGGGGATCGGTTAAGCTACACTCAGCTTATGAGAAAACACTATACCGCATCATTCAAAGCACAAGTCGTGTTGGAGTTGCTCAAGGAAGAGAAATCTATCAGCGAGATTGCCTCGGAGTACGGTGTTCATCCGACCATGCTCCATCGGTGGAAGAATACGGCTGTGGATAACATGTCCTGCCTGTTCGAGGACGAGGGCAAGAACAGTGCTGCCGCCCTTAAGAGAGAACACGAGAAGGAGACTACTCAGCTTTATTCAAAGATCGGCAAACTAACCACTCAACTGGAGTGGCTCAAAAAAAGCTGGCATCGTGTAGTCGCTCACGCTGCTTGGCGGTAATTTTCTCACCGTCATCGGCGTGAGCACTGTACCGTCAGTCCGTCATCGTAGTGGTCGTCGTGCCGTCAATCATGGTAGGTGTAGCAGAGCAGCCGGTCATCCGGCCGCCCCTCGTTGCCGCTCTTGGTCTGCCAGCACCCGCTGGACGTGTGCGTCTTCTACGACGTCACTGTCTTTCGCTGCTGCGTCGTACAGGGCCTGTAGGCAGATTTGGTTCACCACCCGTGGAATCCCTCGACTGGCCCCGTAAATCAGGTGCAAAGTGCTGTCCGTAAACGCCGGCGCTTGCTGCCCGGTCAATCGAATCTGGTGGCGGATGTATTCAGCCGTCTCTTCTCTGCTCATTCCATGTAAGTGGTACACCATTTCAATCCGTTGCGAAATCGCCTCATACTTCTTGAGTCGCAACTTCCGTCGCAACTCTGGCTGTCCAACCAATATCAACGGGAACAGGGACATGGCGTCCATCCTCTGGTTACGGACGAACCTGAGTTCCTGCAGCATCTCATCGGAAATATCCTGTGCCTCATCGATCACCACAGCCCACCGTCTTTCGCCGGCAAGTCCACCGGCCTGGACCCGTTCGTTCCAAAGCTTCCTCGCACAGCTCACGGAGAAGGGGTTCGCCTCTCCTAGATATGAGAGAAGCTCTCCGTAAAACTCCTTTGGGCGCAGACCTGGTACACAAATGTAGACGGGGAGTCACTTCATCTGATCGAGTCCACCAATCAGTCGGCGAATGAGTGTCGACTTCCCGCTGCCTACTTCACCGGTTAGCAGCCCCAGTGCGTTTTGCTCAAGCACCCATTCCATCCGGGCCAAGGCTTCCCGGTGTCCAGCGGTCTCGTAACATTCGTCTCTCTCCACATCCCGTCGAAACGGCAGCTTTTCAAATCCCCATTTCTCCTGCGGCGTCACTTGGATTCACCACGCTTTGTCTCCGAGAATCGCAGCGGGGATTCCTCGACTGCAGCCTGCTTGCGTCGGTTTTTCACCGCTTGGAAGAAGGAGACATGCTCTGTGGTTACTTTGTCGCTCTTCACCGTCGAGGCAACCCTGCGGTCATAACGGCGGGTCAGATCCACGGGCTTCGCATTGGACCATCGTTTGTCCTCAAACCAGACTTGGATCACCGAAAGGTCAAACGGGTCGTAACGCAGCGTCACCTTCTGTCTAGCCAGGTCAGCATCCACCTCGTAGGTGTTGCCCATCAGGGAAACACAAGTGGCTTTGTCTGCTGTACGTTCTTCCTCCCACAGAAAGATCTCTGTCAGTTCCGCCTCAGAAACCCGTTTGGGCACCCGGTTGCTGCTTGCAGCTCTTTCTTTTGTCGGCGTTCCAGTGCTGCCATGCTTGCGCAGGTGGTAATACCCGTCCACCCAGGCCCAGAACGCTTCATTCAACTCGACAAGCCTCCGGATATGTCCCGCTTCCACTTGCTCATACGCTTCGGGAATGAAGCTTGTATCGAGGAATCGGAATATCCGTTCAATTTTTCCACGGCCAGCAGGACGGTAGGCTTTGCTATGCGACAGATGAATCCCCAGCCTTCCGCAGATGCGTTTCAAATGCTGGGACGAGAAAACCGCGCCGTTGTCCACGTACAGCCGTTCGGGGATGCCATACCGCAAGATCGCCTTTTTCAGGCTGTCTTCCAAGCGTGGCAGCTGTTCGTCCCAGTAGAACTGCCCGTGGACAATGAGCCTCGAGTAATCATCAGGGATGGCGAACAGAATCGTCTTTTTCTTACGTTCCGGATGGCTTGGATCAGGCAAGTACAGCGCATGCTTAAAATCCGCCTGCCACAGAACATGCACGTCTTCCGCCTCAAAGCGCCGGTATCCCCGGTCGTTGGAGCGAAGCAACTCTTTACGACTAACCCCTAAGCGACGCAAATGGCGGGCTAATGTACTCTGTGCCACTGTGCCTGGCTCCACAACACCGCTTGCCTCGAGCAGAAGGACAATCTGCTCTACGCTGCGCTCAGGACGTTCCTTGCGTAACGCCACCGCCTTCTGAATCACTTCGTCTGGCAACTGGTGGCGCCCTTTGTCGCTACGGGTCTTGGGCATGAGGGCTTCGTATCCGCCCTTGCGGTACGCCTCCAGCCACCGTTCCAGGGTTCGTACACTGAGTGTCGTTCTGGTGGTGCCGGGAATCACATAGGATTGTTGTACCATCCGCTCAAAATAGGCACGCAGTTCCCCTGGAGACAACGGCGTTTGTCGACTCACAATGGGTGCAATCGTTCCGTATCGAAACGCCGCAATCTCCTTCGCCAACTTCTTTCGGTCCACCATACCATCTCCTCTCTCCAGAATCGGTACAAGCCTATTCTCGGATGCGCGTGCCAACCTGTTCCATAGACATACGCTGTGGGATCGGCTATGCCGTGCTGGTCGACTGTGACTGGCGGAGCCGGTACAGGCCGTGAAAGAGGCCAACATTCACTTTGCTTGGCGAAAGCTCCATCCAAATCTGCTGCCAGTACCGCAAACGCTGCGTTGGGCGGTTACGTCCCCTTGGCATACGGATGGTGGGATGGAGTGAGATCACATACTGCCAAAACTGGCTGTCAAGTTTGTCCATATCCTCCTGCCAGCGCTTCATCCATCGCCATACAGTGCGGGCACAGAGCGGACCCACCGGAGCCGGTAGACGTTTGGCCGCTTCTTCCAAAGATTGTTCATCCGCCTTCGTGCACACAACCTCTTGGACATCCCAAGTGAAGCGCTCATAACGACCGACGAAGCTCGGCAACACGCTGCAGGTGTGTTTGCAGTCCGAATTTGCACAGCGGAACCGAAACACCCGAATGCGCCAAAGCTTCTCCTCTGCCCACACGTTCCGAACGTAGCAGCCATGACTGTGCAGGGTGGTACACCCGCAAAATTCGCATGACGGTGGACGCAACAAATCCAGGTTAGGAGCTTCACAAAATCGCAAATAGGACTCGACGTTCGGGAAGGGGATCGAATATGATAGAGACATAATCGAATATGGGCACGGGAAAACCGTGGCCTTGCAGAAGCAGAGACCGAGGCGGCCAAACCTTACGGTCTCTCTTCTTTTTCGCCTCCTGTCGATGATTGTCGGTACGATACAGATCGTCATACGACAATCACCGGGAAAACCCTCCGTCAACGAACACAACAAAAAACCGCTCATCCTCCGCCAAGTAGCGTGAGCGGTGACATACCACCAGCACTTGAAAGTCCGCCGATTCCAGAAGGTTGTAGATTGGTTTCCAGAACGAAGCGGTACTTTCCATGGCAACGTGGGTGCATCCATGTTGTCCGAGCCAGTCGACTAGCTCCAGGAGATCCTCTGTCATTGTGGAGAAAGTACGGATCTCCTTGGTCTCCGGCGTTAGTGCACAGGCGACCACCATCTTTTTGTGAACATCGAGGCCGCAACAACGTTCGTATACGACATCCATGCGAATCCTTCCTGATGACTGGTAAGATTGAAGGGCTGATGCAACGACCATAATGGATCATTCTATCCTGCGTACTTCTCCGAGGCGGAGAGCGACATTCTGCGGTGCACCTGGTCGTCGTAATCAGTCTAAGGCTCGGGCTCGAGGCACCAAGAAGTGACGACCTGCCTTCGCCAGCCACCAAGAAATGCATTCAACACAAGGTCATTTTCATCCTTCTGATGGTGCCGCCCCGGCGGATAGAGTCTAAGGTGATTCCACACTCCGCAACTACCTCACATTCCTCTATAGCGAGGGGTTCGTGTCGACAAATTTGAGTCTCCATCTTCCCAAGGTCCGCGTTATCCGACAAGCCTTTATTCCCTCGTCGTGGAATCCAGAAGATGTGGGGAAACTTCTCGCCGCGATTGATCGCGCAAATCCACGTGGGAAACGGGATTATGCCATTCTTCTGATGGTCATCCGATTGGGGCTACGAGTCAGTGACATTCGCAACCTGACTTTGAGCAATGTGAACTGGCCACGCAAATGTCTGTCGATTGTCATGACAAAGACTCAGAGGTCATTGGAATTACCGCTCTTGGACGATGTCGGGTGAGCACTGATTGACTATCTCCAGCATGGACGACCTGCCACCACCTCCGACCGTGTGTTTATTCGGCACAGAGCGCCATATGATGGTTTTTCCCAAACGGACAATCTTCAGCGTATGCTTCATCGGTATATGCAGAGCGCCGACCTCAGCATTTCTGAACAAACGTACGGGTTACACTCTTTGCGAAGCACCTTGGCTCGGACCCTACTCGAACACGGCACTCCGCTGCTCGTCATTGCCGATGTGTTAGGGCATCAAGATATTCAAGCCACCAGTCACTACTTGAAAATCGACTTGAAGGGATTACGCCACTGTGCCATAGACCCTGATTCGGTGATTGCCGATGAACGCTGAATATCCGTGGAAGAGCGCACTGGCGACAGTACTGCAGGCCTTTTTACAGGAGATGCAAATGGCTGGATTCCGCTACGCTGACGAACCTCGGATGCTAAAGCGATTCGATGCGTATTGTGCATCCCACCAACTGGAAGAACCTGTGCTCACGCAACCGTTGGTGGAGGTTTTTTGCTACGGAATCTCGTACGAAAAGCCGAGTACGCGCTATAACAAAGAACGGCTGCTGCGCCGTTTAGGCACCTTCATGTGTCGGCAGGGTTATACCGCGTATGTCTGTCCAGTAACTTCGATGCCCAAAAGGTCTGCCTACGTGCCTCACATTTTCTCCGGCGACGAATTGCTTCGATTATTCCTCGAAAATGATCAGCGCTCTGCACACTGCTTCAGCACGAGAACGCTAACCAGTCCGCTCCTCTTTAGACTCATCTACGGGTGTGGGCTGCGCGTCTCGGAAGCCCTGAACTTGCGACTCTCCGACGTGGACCTCGAAGAGGGCACCCTGAACATCCGGCAGGCCAAGAATGCCAAAGATCGCCGGATTTCTATGGCACCACGCCTACTCACACGGTGTAAGACGTATCACATTACCGTGCATGGCATGAGTTCGCCGGAGACCTATTTCTTCTCGAATCGAGCAGGAGGAAGGTTGAACCACACGACCGTGTATCGGGAATTCCGCGATATTCTCTGGAACGCGGGTATCCCCCACTCGGGTCATGGACCGCGCATTCATGATTTGCGGCACACCCATTGCGTCCATTGCCTTCGACAATGGGTACGGGACGGAAAAGACCTGATGACGCTGCTCCCATATTTGGCTGCCTATTTGGGACACACCGATTTTCGGGGCACCCAATATTACCTACGGTTGACCGCGGACGTCTATCCCGACATGATGGACTCCATGGAAGTCTTCTTGGGTTCTCTCATCCCGAAAGGAGCCATGACCAATGAAACAACCAACTGATTTTGCCCGCTATCTCTCCATATTTTCTTGCGCAATACCTACTTGGGCAAAGAAATGTGAGTCCGAATACCATCATTTCATACCGTGATGCGTTCAAATTGTTTCTGATCTTCTGCAGCCAACATGAAGGTCTTGCGCCCGAAAAACTCACGTTCACAATGGTTACGAAAGAACGGATAATCTCGTTTTTGGACTGGTTGGAAAACTCGCGCGGTTGTTCCGCCGCGACTCGGAATCAACGATTGTCGGCCATCTGTGGGTTCATCCGCTATGTCCAGCAGGAAGTGCCTGACCATTTGTTTGAATGGCAACGAATTCAAGGAATTCCTTCAAAAAAGACGGCACAACCTTTGGTGCCGTATCTAACTGAGGACGCCTTGAGCCTGCTCTTTCAGCAGCTTGATACCACGACAGCTCAGGGGCGTCGCGATTTGGTGCTCTTGGCCGTGATGTATGACAGTGCAGCTCGCGTGCAAGAACTGGCAGATTTACGGGTCTGTGACGTACGGCTCACTTCGCCGGCGATCGTGACACTTCTCGGAAAGGGACAGAAAACGCGTCAAGTACCATTGCTCGTTCGAACCAAAGAACTTCTAACTGGCTATGTGGCTCAGCACCAGAAGTTAGCGCGGGGGATACCTGGCAGAGAGGCACCACTGTTCTTCAACCAGCGTCGAGAAAAATTGTCCCGATGGGGGATCGCTCACATTCTGCAGAAATATGTGGTCATGGCTCAGAGCCAAGATACGTGCCCGAGCAATGTGCGGGTAACCCCCATGTGCTTCGCCACTCTAAGGCCATGGGTATGCTAAAAGCTGGGGTTAATTTGGTATACATCCGTGACTTTCTGGGGCATGTCAATGTCTCAACAACGGAAATCTATGCGCGAGCCGATGACGTAATGAAGCGTAGAGCCTTGGAAAAGACGTACCACGAATTGCAGACAGAAGCCTTACCAAATTGGGAGGAAGACGAAGATCTGATGCGCTGGCTACCGAACCTGTGTAAATAGCTTCCGCGGGTACGTTATGGGTAGCGTTTCTGACTGGAATGAGGCTACAGCGCCATTTGTCAGCGTCACTCCCCATATACCCGCACTCCCCATAATGCCGCATATGGAGATCTCTCCATATGCGGCACACTCTGGCAACCGTTCTGCTAAATCAAGGTGCGCCACTGGTAGCCGTTCAATCAATCCTCGGACATGACAAGCCCGAAACTACGCAATTGTATGCGTCCTTAAGTGGCACGGCGCGTCAACAAGCCTACTTGCGCTACTTTGTGCAATGACGTGACTCAGTACACATACCGTCGCTCAAGCCATGCTTGAGACTCGAAACGCAGTGCGTATGGACACGCAGGAAACTGCGTGGGTCGAAGGGACGCTTCGGATGGAGAGACGGATGCGTTGAAACGCGCAAGTCCGGTTCGGAGAAGAGCCCGGGCGCCAAACTGCCCCTATGCGGGTGGGTCGGCTCGGGCTTATTCTACATTAGCGCTGCAGCGCTGCGCTTCATTGACAGTACCATGTGGTGAGGGTCGGAAAACAATTGCAGGGGTGGAACGTTCGTTTGAACAGGTCCACTGTAAACCACTTACCACGCATTATTTCCGTCCATCGTTGCGGGAAAAACGGGCAGAAGTGTTCATTTAAGTGGTCAATCCAACTGAAGCTGGCCAGTCACTGTGATCACTGCCGCACCGCCCACGCGGATTTCAGGTGAATCCCCAGGGACTATATCCACGAAGACCATTCCGGGACGTCCCGTTGAGTCTCCCTGCGCGATGCGTAACGAATGTCTTTGTTCGGAATTCAGTATTCCTTCCAGAACGAGATATCCAGCCAGAGCACCATTTGCCGCACCTGTAACCGGATCCTCCGGGATGCCCACTGCAGGGCCGAAGTCACGGGTGTAAATATCGTATGGCTCCCCTTCTTCGGCAAATGTGAACAGGTGCGTAGTCACTGCTTGTTGCTTCGTATTCATCTCGGCTAAATCGGTGAGATGAGGTTGCGCAGCATCTATGGCGGCGCGTGAAGCAACGGGGACGAGCAAGTGCCAGTTTCCCGTATAACCAAGTCGAATTGGATAGTTCGATCCAGTGTCGGAAACGTTGATCCCGACGATACGGGCGACTTCCTCGGGGCTCACTTCAGTATTCCTAACGCGTGGGGCGACTTGGCGCATGAAGACGTTGTCCACATCGCCTTCTTGATTGAATGCCCATTCCACTGGAACAACGCCCACGTTCGTATGAAAGGCAATTCCGGATGCGCGTGTCTTCCAACCAAATTCAGTTGCCAGCACCCATGAAGCGCCTATAGTTGCATGGCCGCAAAAATCAATTTCGGATTTCGGGGTAAAGTACCGGATCCGATACTCTCCTCTACGTTGATCCGGAGTCAAGAACGCTGTTTCAGACAGGTTGAGTTCCCGGGCGATGTTTTGCATATCGTCGTCCGTTAGACCCGTGGCATCTGGGACGACCCCCGCTGGATTTCCGCCAAATCTTCGGTTGGTAAAGGCATCCACATGATAAACCAGAACCTCTCTCATTGGGCACATCTCCTCACACCGATTTTCAATCCCAGTCTATTCAAAAAAATATTCGTGTCAAATGAATGAAAATGATTATTGTCATCATGATTCATGATTTGAAGTTGAGGGATGCGAAATGGACATCAACGCCTTCAAGGTGTTTCGTACTGTTGCAGTTGAAAGCAGTGTAACCAAAGCCGCCAGACGCTTGAGCTACGTGCAGTCGAATGTGACAACTCGAATTCAACAATTGGAAAAGGAATTAGGTGTCCCCCTGTTTTATCGAGAGCATCGGAAGATGACCTTGACTCCCGCAGGACAGACGCTGCTTCCATATGCAAACCAGTTACTGCGAATTCTGGATGAAGCGAAAACGGCTGCCCTGGATTCGTCTGTCCCACATGGTCCGCTGTCCATTGGTGCAATGGAATCAACGGCTGCCGTCCGACTGCCGGAGATTATTGCTCAATATCACCAACTACACCCTCAGGTGGAGCTACAAGTGCTGACGGCACCAACGGAAGTCCTAATTGAGGCGGTTTTTGAGCGCGAGATCGAAGGAGCGTTCGTCGATGGACCTGTCCATCATCCTGACCTTGTGGACGAACTGACATTCGAAGAGCGGTTGGTACTCGTGACGTCGCCTTCCAATGATCGGGTGGAGGATGTTTTGAGCGAACCCCTCCTGATGCCCTTCAAACGCTGTGTCTACCTTGAGCGATGGCAGCGCTGGTTGAAGGAACAAGGTCATCGTCCCGCGAGAGTCATGGAATTTGGGACCCTTGATGGAATTTTCGGCTGTATTGAGAATGGCTTTGGAGTGACCGTGGTTCCTTATTCCGTCATCGCCGCAGTTGCAAACCAGAGGCGGGTTCGCTGTTTTCCGATTCCTGATCCGCATGGTGTTGTTCCTGCGGTGTTCATGCGGCGCAGAGATCTGTACGTCACAACTGCGTTGCGTACATTTATCGACTTTGCGCGTTCCTTGCTCAGTAAAGTCAGTCAACGTTGAGATGGTTATCAATGGCTTAAAAAACGCCTTGAATGAGTTTGGAATATCCGCAGCAGAAAGGAACCCTTGGGTTTATCCGAGTATTATGCCTGTTTGCTTGAGAAGCAGGGCTCTCGAGTCACTTATGCACTCCATTTTGACCGTCCAACACCTCTCGAAGATGGAGAACGGGGCTTGGACCATTGGACAAATGCCTTCGTGGGACATTTTTTGCATGGTCTGTATGATTACGAAAGACTTGATATGATACAAATGGTAAAGAACAACACGTTCCCATCTCTTTAGGGATGGTCCGTGGTTCGCTGACTATAAACATCTACGAATTGTTGCTGTTAAAAATTCAACGACATATATTTTGGAGTCTGGTCTTCTTGCACTTACGGGTTGCGACTTGTAAGTTGCCGATATTCATACGGTGAGAATCCATCCGCTCTGAACTGCGAGCGCGAACCTACCGTGACGTGGGATAGCGGTAACGCTGTTTTGCGAAAGCTCACGGGACAATGTAGCCGTGTTCGATAGAGTGATTCGGACCGGAGCTAGGTTGCAGGTGCATGGTAAACGAAAGTGAACCCCTTATAAACCGCGTTACGCAAGCGAAACACTCTAACACGCTTGAGCCAAAAGGCAAGTAGTCGGGATCAGTACTCCCGTTTTACTGATTCGCAGTTTCAAGCACTACCGCGGGAGTCGGGGCACCTAAACACTTGGTTAGTGGGTTATCGGTGAAACAAGGTAAGCCCGATGGGGTCTGTCCGTAACACGGGCAGTAAGCAAAGCGTAAGCGGTGCTGAATCCCCCAGGGGGTAGAGGAGTGGGCAAAAAGCGAATGCCATCTTGTAATGAGGTGGATAGGGACGGCAAAAAGCCAGTGTCCTGACGTGAAAGCGTGCAGACTTGCCCAAGGTCATCTAGCTGGAAATTTCGTAGCACATGGCGAATGGCGTGACCTGTTTTGAACCCAAATATCCGACCATGAGACGAGTCAACGGGTCACACTCGAAAGAGTATGCGAGAAGTCGCAGTCGCGTCATGGGTTACCGAGACAACTGGTCATCGAAGCGCTCACCTATATTCGGGGCCGGAGTTTGCCGGATTCTTTCATCATCGTCGATGAAGCGCAGAATCTCACCAAGCATGAGATGAAGACCGTGGTCTCGCGGGTAGGGGAAAACAGCAAGATCGTTTTGTTGGGAGATACCGAGCAGATCGATCATCCTTATCTGGACACCCTCAACAACGGGTTGACCCATTTGATCGAAACGATGAAAGATCAGCCACTGGCTGGTCATGTCAAGCTGATCAAGGACGAACGTTCGGCACTGGCTCAGTTGGCGGCCGATCTTTTGTAGTCGAAGGGGAACCGTTCGCTTGGGTGTGCTCCTGCTCCGCTTGTTCGAGCAAGCGGAGTACGGATGCAGGGTCCACCTCGACCGTAAGCGTCTCTTCGTGATCATAGAGCACCAAACCGGTGCGTTGCGCTGGCGATTTGCGGACGTAGCGCGCCTGCGTCAGATCGACATCTGCTTTTCCGATGTGCACCCCGGAAAGGTAGGCGCACAACATCGCCGCCATGCGTCGATCTTCAGGTGTAGCCGGACCACGCAACAACACATGTGCACCAGGGTAACCGCGCAGATGGAACCAGAGATCATTCGGCTTGGCAATATGCAGGCTCAGCTGCTCGTTTTGGCGGTTGTTACGCCCCCACATCAGCTGCGCGCCGCTTTCCAGCTGTACAAAAGCCGGGCGGGCTGGCTGTGGGCGGCGCTTTTGCTTGCTCCGTTTCAAATAGCCTTCCTCTTCAAGCTCGTCTCGGATTTCATCGATGGCCGTCGGTGAGCCTTCTTGGAGCGCGATCGCAACGCTTTCCAGGTAGACCAACTCCTGCTGCGCCTTTTCCCGCTGCTCCTGCGCATAGCGTAAGGTCCGCTTTGCCTTGGCATACCGTTTGAAGTATTGCTGGGCCATCTGTGTGGGGCGCAGTGTCGGATCGAGCGGTATCTCGATCGACTCTCCCGTGTAGTCGTCGATGAGCACAACACGTTGCGCTCCCGTCGGGATTTCGGGCAAATGCGCCAAGATCAGCTCTCCCATGCGTTGCAAGCGCTGTGCTTCTTCCGCATCATGTAAACTTTCATCCAGTTTCTCGATCTTGCGCTGCAGCCGGGTCCGGGCTGTCTTGACGAGTCCCAACAGCTCGCCAGCTTTTTGGGCAATGGCACGTTGGCGGGCCGCTGCTTCGAAATACCGCGCTGCGGCTTCATTCATTGTCGGAAATGTGACAATCTCAACCTGCGGTTGAGGAGCGATTCCAATGGGCGAAAGGCCGATCGCCTGCGCCTGCTGAAAGGCCACGGAGGGCACATAACGGTGTTGGCGTACTTGTGCTTGCAATGCCCGCAAGGCCTGTATCCACTCGCTGGAATCGGGGTGCATCTGTACAAATTGCGCTGCCGTATAAGGCGACCAGCCGGGCAGGGCATGGGCGAAATGCTTGGCGATCGCATCGGTTCCCTTTTCCCGCAGGGCAACGGCCTGGGCGACGACGGGCTCGATCTCCTCGGTCGTCGCTTCCAACAGGGAAGGCCCTGAGAGGGGAGGAGCAGGTGTAAAGGTTGCACCGGGTACCAACTGGCGATCGGTCCACTGCGTACCGCTGACACGCACCAAGGCATCGATGATCCGACCGTCCTGTTCGTCGACCAGGATGGCATTGCTACGCCGCCCCATGACTTCGATCACCAGCCGCCAGACGTGATCGTCGCCCAATGCGTCGGTATGGCCAATCAGCAGGGAAACCATCCGCTCGACACCATCTTGTTGGACGCCGAGCAGCTCTCCGCCTTCCAGGTATTTGCGTAACAGTTGACAGAATCGCGGAGGCTGTGTCGGGTTTTCGGCAGGTTCCGAATCGGTGGTGTACAGCCGCGGCAACTGGGGATCGCAAGAGAGCAGCATGGTCGTATGCCCGCTGCGCGCACGCAGCAAGAGGCGCAATTCCCTCGGGTACGGTTGGTAGATCTTCACGATTTTTGCGCCTACCCAGCGCATTGCCCACTCATGGGCGACGGCGCGTACCCCCAAACCGTCGAGCAACATGCCCTTCATCTCCTCCATGACCAACGGGCTAGTATACGGAGCCGTGCACATTGCCCGCAACCCGCCCCATCATCAAGCGCCCTGCAGCTGAATAGGATAGGCGCGACGAGTGTCCAAGCTTTCAAGGTCGAAGGGGTGGACGGTTGTCGGAAGATACACAACAGTGGTATGCCCTTCCGGTAGAGCGCGTGCTACAGGTACAGGGCAGCGATAAGGATCGCGGCCTTTCCTCCGAGGAGGCGCAGCGACGCCTGCGGAGCTTTGGCAGAAACGAGCTGGAAAAGGCGGAAAAGCAACATCCGCTCTTTCTGTTCATTGCGCAGTTTAAGGATTTCATGGTACTGGTTCTGCTGGCCGCCACCCTTCTTTCTATCCTGCTCGGCGAATATGCCGATGCGCTCACCATTTTGGTGATCATCGTGATCAATGCTGTTTTGGGGTTCTTGCAGGAGTACCGTGCAGAGCGATCCCTAGAGGCATTACGCGCCCTTTCGGCACCGACGGCAATCGTCTTGCGGGATGGAGACAAACAGACGATTCCCGCTGCTGAAGTGGTCGTCGGCGATATCGTCTATCTCCAGGAAGGCGATCGCGTTCCTTGCGATCTGCGTCTCTTTACGTGTCGGGCGCTGCAGGTCGATGAATCCGCATTGACAGGAGAGTCGACGCCGGTGTCCAAGCAACCCGAAGCGTTGGCGGATACGCGTCTGCCGATCGCGGAGCAGAGGAACATGGCATTTATGGGCACCGTGGTGATCCGTGGCCACGGGGCAGGGGTTGCAGTTGCCTGTGGCATGCAGTCGCAAATGGGTCAGATCGCCGGCCTGATCCGCCAAAAATCTCCCGAGCAGACTCCCTTGCAACGTCGGTTGGCGACGCTTGGCCGTTACCTCGTCTACGGTTGTCTGGGCATTACCGCCCTGGTTGTCCTGCTCGGACTGTGGCGGGGGGAACCTCTCTACCAGATGATCCTGGCGGGAGTCTCCCTTGCGGTTGCTTCGATTCCCGAGGGGTTGCCAGCGATGGTGACGATCGCGCTGTCGCTCGGTGTACAACGCATGATACGACGCAATGCGGTGGTGCGTAAGCTCCCTTCGGTCGAAACGCTGGGATCCGCAACCGTGATCTGCGCCGACAAGACAGGTACGCTCACACAAAACCGCATGACGGTCACCCAAGTCGTTACCCTCCAGCAATTCTGGCATCTGCAGCGCCCATCTGAAGCCGTCCAAAGTCAGGAAGCACTGGTATGGATGCACAACGGTCGAAAAGTCTCGATACAACGGCAACCTTTGGTACGCAGGCTGGCCGAAATTGCTGTCCTATGCAACAATGCCGAGCCCGATCGCCTACATCCGCAGGTGTACCGAGGCGATCCGACCGAAGTGGCACTTTTGGAGATGGTGGCTGCAACGGGGGTAGAGTCGACAGCGACACGGGCGGCATGGTCGGTTTTGCGGGAGCTCCCGTTTGATTCCAACCGCAAGCGGATGAGTGTGATTGCTCAGTTGGAGGGAGAAGTGGTTGTCTTCTGTAAAGGGGCACCCGATCTGCTGCTCCAGCGTTGCTCTGCCTGGTTTGACGGGGAGCACGCTCGTCCTCTTCAAACGGCCGATCGCCAAAAGCTCCTACGTGCCAACGAAACGATGGCCGCTTCGGCACTGCGGGTTTTGGCCCTCTGCTACCGTCCGAATGCCCAAGGACTGTTGAATGCAACGGAAGAGCAGATTGAACGCGACTTGGTCTTTGTCGGACTGGTTGGGATGATCGATCCACCGCGTCCGGGCGTGCGGGAAGCAGTTGCCCGCTGCCGGCATGCTGGCGTGCGCACGATCATGATCACCGGCGATCATCGGGCAACTGCCGTTGCGGTTGCCCGAGAGATTGGGCTTTTGCCAGATGACGGTGAGGTGATCAGCGGTGAAGAGCTTGACTGTATCGACCAAAAGGAACTCGAGGCGCGCATCGAGCGCATCTATGTCTTTGCTCGCGTCGCTCCAGAGCACAAGTTGCGCATTGTGCAGGCGCTGCGCAGCAGGGGCGAGATCGTCGCCATGACCGGGGATGGGGTCAACGATGCACCCGCCATCAAGCAAGCCGATATCGGCATTGCCATGGGACGATCGGGCACAGAGGTGGCCAAGGAAGCAGCCGCCTTGGTACTGCAGGACGACAATTTCGCGACCATTGTCGCTGCTATTGAAGAAGGCCGCGGCATCTACGACAACATCCGCAAGTTCATCCGCTATATGCTCGCCTCCAACGTGGGAGAATTGCTGGTGATGTTCGTCGCCATGCTACTCGGCATGCCGTTGCCGCTGATTCCCATTCAGATTCTGTGGGTCAATCTCGTCACCGATGGCTTGCCAGGAATTGCCCTCAGCCTCGATCCGACCGACGCTGCGGTGATGGAGCGGCCACCCCATTCTCCGACGGAAGGCCCCTTTGCCCGGGGGTTGGGCCGACGGATTGCTGGGCGTGGCCTGTACATCGGCTTTGCCTCGCTCTTTGTCTTCTACCTGGCATTGCGGGTAAGTGGGGAAGGGATGGCCTATGCCCAATCGATGGCGTTTGCCATGCTGGTTACCACGCAACTCTTCTACGTCTTTGAGTGCCGCAGTGAACAGCGCTCGATCTGGGAGGCCGGCTGGCTCAAAAACCGAGCCCTGGTCATCGCCGTCGCGATCTCGTTTGTGTTGCTGTGGGTCACGCTGTATGTTCCCCTTTTGCAGCCTATCTTCCATACCGTTCCGCTCAATTTTCAAGATTGGCTTTTGATCATCGCCTTGGCTGCCCTGCCCATTCTAAGTAGCGGGTTACGCCTGTTGGCCCATACCGTGGGCACAGCCATCCACGGTGCAGCCGGACACAGCGACTGAACCGCGAGGTTCGACAGCATCTGACAAGTACTATATGTTATCTTTAAAAGTGCGAACGTGCTTGTAAGCCGCTTGCGAAAGCGCATGAAAGGGCGTGGCCAGTGGAACAGTTCATCGATTTCTGTTGGGGCCCACTGACATTGCACCGTGGGACATTCACCTGGGGAAAAGAACGTGGACAATGATCTGACAAGTTTCTCGATTCAGAAGTTGGCCCTTTATTGTAAAAGCTGGAGTTTCGTCGGTGGAATGGACCACAGTGGTTCTCGATCGTACTGCGTTGCTTAACCCGCGAATCAATGTCTACGTCGAGATTCGCCGTGCTCAGGATGGTGCCTGGCAATCTAACTGGTGCTATGCTTTGCATGACGTGGAAACCTATTTTTTGTTATAGATTTCTTTATGAATGGCAGCAGGAAGTGGCTCGTCAGGGAGGGACTGTATTGGTACGTACATTGATTTCGGTTGACCCCACAAAACCGGTTGAAGACCAACGCGAGGTACTACAAAACCGCTGGCATCCGGATATTCCGCCCATTGCCAGCGTCAAACCGGGTGATGATTTTGTTGTCGAGAGCGTCGATTGGACTGGCGGTCAGGTCCGTAACGATGACGATGCCTCCGATATTCGGGACATGGATCTGACGCGTGTCCACTATTTGACAGGCCCCATCCGCATCGAAGGAGCAGAGCCGGGTGATCTACTGATTGTGGATATTCTGGACTTGGGACCCCACCCCAAGAGTGGCTGGGGCTACACAGGCATCTTTGCCAAGGTCAACGGTGGTGGCTTTCTCACTGAGTGCTTCCCCGAAGCCACATAAAGCCATTTGGGACTTTGATGGCAAATGGGCCTTCGCGCCATGTTCCCAAAGGTCGCATCCCTAGTCTGCCTCATCCTGGCATTATGGGTACGGCACCCAGCCAGGAGATGCTGGACAAGTGGAACCAACGAGAACGTAAACTCATTCAAACCAACCCCGAACGTGTACCCGCGCTGGCGATGCCACTTGAACCGACCAACGTTATGGCCACAGGCCTTAAGCCAGGTACGGCCGCCTTCGAGCGAATTGCCAAGGAAGGTGCGCGAAGTTTTCCAGCTACCTGGTCTTTGAAGGTTATTCCGTGGACGAAGACGGCAATCAATACTCTCTTGATCCTCATGTGGCTTACTGGCGGGCCTGCTTAGAAGCCGTATCCTATCTACAAAAATTTGGCTACACCGGCGAAGAGGCTTACGTGATTCTCGGCGCGGCACCCATTGAAGCACGTATTAGCTCTATCGTAGACATTCCCAACGCCTGCTGCACGCTGTGGCTACCGACGGAAATCTTCGATTTCGACATTCGGCCTACGGAAGCCGGTCCTCACCGATCTGTAGAGGGTGGGCAGATCGCTGAGGCAAGATCGTAGGAAGCCTTGCTTCATGACGAATGGTCGATAGGCGAAAGACCATGGGAAAGGGCCACCTGCAGAAGGGCAGGTGGCCCTTTCCTGTGGGATGCGTTTGGCCCACAGCATCGAAGCGGTTAAGATGAATACCAGTGGAGGTTTTGCGGTGGAGTTTTGGAAAATGCACGGATTGGGCAACGACTTTGTCGTCGTCGGCGTAGTGGATGCCTTGCCGGATCATGCCGCATCCTTGTCGGTCCAATGGTGTGATCGTCATTTTGGAATCGGTGCCGACGGTGTGCTCTTCGTTCTTTCAGGAGGATTGCCCGGCCAGGAGGCCCCGTTTACCATGCGCATGTTCAACCCCGATGGTTCGGAGGCAGAGATGTGTGGCAACGGCATTCGCTGTGTCGCCTCCTTCTTGCGGCGTAAGGGAGCGTGGCAAGCAGAGGAACTCTCTGTCGCTACCCTTGCTGGATTACAGCATCTTACCTTCCGCGGCCACACGCGTTGGGAGGACGTCGTCGAGGTTGATATGGGTCGCCCGCAGCTTGACGGGCTCCAGATCCCGACCCGCCATGCAGGTGCTGTGATCGATCAGCCGATCGAGGCGGGTGGACGCACGTTTGCGTATACTGCTGTCTCGATGGGCAATCCCCATGCCGTCATCTTTGTGGATGATCCGCATGCGCTGCCATTGGCGGAGGTTGGGCCACAGATCGAGCACCATCCTGATTTTCCGCAACGCACCAATGTCGAGTTTGTGGGGTTTTCCGGAAATGTACTGACCGTCGATGTGTGGGAGCGGGGGGCTGGGGCCACGTTGGCCTGCGGGACAGGTGCCTGTGCTGCTGCAGTGGCGGCCGCTTGGACGGGCCGTGCGCCGCGCGAGACGCAGGTGCGCTTACCGGGAGGGACCCTTCAGATTCGTTGGGCAGAAGATGATCATGTACACATGACCGGGCCAGCTACCGTCGTCTTTACCGGGGATTGGCCGCACAAGGAGGACGTTTCAGCGTGAGTCGGTTTGCATCACAACGCATCAGTCAGGTACCGCCTTATCTCTTTGCTGAACTCGACAAGAAAGAGGCCGCTTTGCGCGCCGCAGGGCGGGACGTGATCAGTTTGGGCATCGGCGATCCGGATCGTCCGACACCGGATTTCATCCGCGATCGCATGCATGCAGCCATCGATGACCCCAGCAACCACCGTTATCCGGCGTATGCGGGCAGTACCGCTTTTCGCCAGGCGGTCGCCGATTACTATCAGCGCCGGTATGGCGTCACCCTCGATCCACAGCGGGAGGTCATGGCGCTGATCGGCAGTAAGGAAGGGATCGGCCATCTCGCGTGGGCGTTGGTCGACCCAGGGGATGTCGTACTGGTGCCCGATCCCGGCTACCCTGTCTATCGGATTGCCACCCTTTTTGCCGGTGGGCAACCGTACGATCTGCCCCTGTTGCCGCGCAACGCCTTTTTGCCCGATCTGGACGCCATTCCCAACGATGTGCTTGAACGTGCCAAACTGCTCTACTTGAATTATCCGAACAACCCGACAGCCGCCGTCTGTGACGTGGCGTTCTACGAACGGGTGGTCGATCTGGCCCGCCGATACAACATCGCAGTCGCTGCTGATCTCGCGTATGGCGAAATCACTTTCGGTGGTTATGAAGCACCCAGCATCCTCCAGGTTCCAGGAGCGAAAGAGATAGCGGTCGAATTTGGCTCCCTTTCCAAGCCGTTTAATATGACGGGATGGCGCATCGGATACGTCGTCGGCAATGCAGAGATCATTGCCGCTTTGGGGATCATCAAGACCAACTTGGATTCAGGGCAGTTTACCGCTGTGCAGCAGGCAGCAATCACCGCCCTGCGAACACCAGATGAAGCTGTAGCGCAGGCACAGGCACTTTACGCGCAACGCCAGCAGACAATGCTGGAGGCACTCCGCCAACTCGGTTTGGAGGTCTCGCCCCCCAAGGGGAGCTTCTATCTGTGGTTGCCAACGCCGCCTGGGTACACTTCAGCTGCCTTTGCCGACGCCGTCTTACAGCAGACGGCTGTGGTCGTCTCTCCGGGCAGCGCTTTTGGGCCTTCGGGAGAGGGATTTTTCCGGATCTCCTTGACTGTCGACACTTCCAGACTGCAAGAAGCTGCACGGCGCTTGGCCCAGGACTTGCAGGTAAGGTGGAGATGACGGTAGTATGGTTCAATAACGGGGCGCCAGAAGGCGCTGGAATGAGAGGAGCCTCCCTCAGGGAGATCGGGTGCACCATTTTGCCCAGGGAGAAGGATGCTTGTTGGGAATTCAGCTCATCAATATAGGCTTTGGCAACATTGTATCGGCCAACCGGATTGTCTCGATCGTCAGCCCCGAGTCGGCGCCGATCAAACGGATCGTTCAGGAAGCACGGGATCGTGGACGTCTGATCGATGCGACCTACGGCCGCCGAACACGGGCAGTCATCGTTACCGACAGTGATCATGTCATTCTTTCTGCAGTTCAGCCGGAAACGGTGGCGCACCGTCTCAGTGAGCAGACAAGCAATATCAAAAATGAAGATGAAATCGGCCTTTGATCCATTTGATTTGATCCAAAGGTAAGGAGCGGGCATTCGTGGCAGATCTGACGGACGCAGGGCTGTTGTTTGTGCTTTCAGGCCCTTCAGGTGTTGGGAAGGGGACGGTGGGGCGTGCCCTGCGCAAGAGGTTGCCACAGTTGGCCTATTCGGTTTCTGTGACGACGCGTCCGCCACGTCCGGGCGAGCGCGATGGTGTGGATTACTTTTTTGTCGCTCCACCGCGCTTTCAGGAAATGATCGCCCAAGGTGAGGTCTTGGAGTGGGCGGAGGTCTATGGCCACTGGTATGGAACCCCTCGGGCCTTCGTCGAAAAACTGTTGCGCTCCCATATCGATATCCTGCTGGAGATCGATACCCAAGGGGCGATGCAGGTAAAGGAGCGCTATCCAGACGCGGTAACGCTCTTTTTGCTTCCACCGTCCCTCAAAGAATTGCGGAAGCGGATCGAACGACGCGGCACGGAGACGCGAGAAGCAGCAGCAGAGCGGTTCCGATCGGCCCAAGTGGAGTTGACACTGGCGCCTCGATACGACTATGCGATTGTCAACGATCGCCTTGACGAGGCCGTGCGCCGATGCGAAGCCGTCGTGGTCGCGGAGCACTGTCGCAGCAGGCGGTTGCGTTTTCCCCAATATGCCGCTGAGATCAACAGAGAGGAGGACATTCGGTGATTCAACCTTCGACCGATGAACTGACAAAGCGTTACCCTTCGCGCTATGCGTTGGCCGTCGTTGCGGCACGCCGTGCGCGGGAACTCAACGATGGTGCCAAACCGTTGGTAGAGACAACACCTGCCGAAAAACCGGTCAGTATCGCACTGCGTGAGATTGCAGCGGGCCGTGTGGGCGTCGGATTGCCCAGAAAGTAAGGCAAGAGCGCCCCAGGAATTGAGCGTGTTGTAGAAAGTGGGAGAGGGAAAAGATGGCTCACATCGTGTTAGGCGTCACCGGAAGCATCGCGGCCTTCAAGGCTGCTGATTTGTCCAGCTATCTGACCAGGCGCGGGGATCGCGTCGATGTGGTCATGACCCGTGCTGCTATCTCCCTTATCGCTCCGACAACCTTTCAGGCGTTGACGCACCGGCCGGTCTATTCGGGCGTCTTTGAGGAACATGATCCTGCGCGGATCGCCCATATCGCCTTGGCCGACGATGCCGACTTGATCGTCATCGCCCCGGCCAGCGCCGATTTTATCGCTCGTGCTGCGCTAGGGACTGGCAGCGAGATGCTCGATACCGTCTTGCTCGCAAGCCATTCTCCGGTGCTCTTTGTGCCGGCAATGAATGTGCATATGTATACGCACCCAGCCGTTCAACAGAACCTGTCCCGCTTGGCGCAGTGGGGGTATCAGGTAATGGAGCCTGCAGAGGGCAACTTGGCCTGCGGGTATGAGGGTAAGGGACGTTTTCCAGAGATCGAGGCGATCGTCGCATTCATCGACCGACTGTTGCAGCCTGCCCCGCGCGACCTGGAGGGGGTGCGGCTGCTGGTGACGGCAGGGGGTACCCGTGAGCCGCTCGATCCTGTCCGTTACCTGGGGAACCGCTCTTCCGGAAAGATGGGCCACGCCTTGGCGCAGCAGGCAGTACGCCGTGGAGCTTTGGTCACCTTGGTCACGGCTTCGGCGCTGCCGGCTCCCAATGGGGTGGAGACCATTCGCGTTTCGACCGCTGAAGAGATGGCAAGTGCAGTCTTGTCCCGCGTTTCTTCAGCCGACGTGATCTGTGCCGCTGCTGCTGTAGCAGATTTCCGCGTAGAAAAGCCCCATCCACGCAAGATCAAGAAAGAGGGGCGGACACAGTGGCAGCTGGACCTGATCCCTACGACCGATATCCTGCAACAAGTTGCTCAGCAACGGCGTCCCGATCAAGTGCTTGTCGGTTTTGCGGCAGAGACCGATCAGGTCGTGGAAAATGCCCGCAAAAAGTTGCAGGAGAAAAGGTTGGACCTGGTCGTTGCCAACGATGTCTCTCAACCCGGATCCGGTTTTGAGGCCGAGAACGATCAGGTGTGGTTGGTCACCCGAGAAGGTGTAGAAGCGCTGCCGTTGCTCCCCAAGACGGAAGTCGCCGATCACATCCTCGATCGCGTCGTGCAACTGCGGGGCCAAAAGATGGCAGAAAGTGTTCGCTGACGTCGTCGTCTGGCGCTCCGTCGAGGGCAGGGAAGCACGTTTCTCGTACGCCGTTCCCCCTGAGTTTGTGCCGAATCTGGCGGTGGGGACGCGGGCACGCGTTCCATTTGGGAAGGGCACCGCGATGGGCGTGGTGTGGCAACTGCGGGACGAAGTTCCCGAATTGCCGACGATCCGCCCCCTTCACGCCGTGATCGATGCCTTACCACCCTATACGCCAGAGATGCTCGACATCGCTTCCTGGCTTTCCTCCCACGAAATTGTCTCATTGGCAGCTGTCTTGCGGGCCATGACACCTAGACATCTGCGCCCTTTCTCTCCCGCTCTCGCGCTCGTCGCTGACCCGGACCAAGTCGCGCAAGGCCATGTCCCGCAAGGGGTGCGTTTGCGTGCGCTGTGGAACCGTTTACAGCAACGTCCGCTGCCTAAAGAAGCACTCGATGCTGCAGAGCGGGCCGCCGCCAATCGGCTTGTCGCGCGGGGATTCGCAAAGTGGGTGGAACGTCGACCAGATATCGAGGCAACAGCGGTGGCAGGCGAAACGCTTCCCCCATCCCCTGCATTGACAGAGGAACAGCAACGGGCAGCCGATGCAGTAGGTGCTGCGATGGCTTCAAAACGTGCCGATCGTTTCTTGCTACAGGGTGTGACCGGGAGTGGAAAGACGGAGGTCTATCTCCGTTTGGCCGAATGGGCATTGGCCCAAGGGCGCAGCGCCCTTATCCTGCTGCCCGAGATTGCTTTGACGCCACAGATGGAACAGCGGTTCGTACAGCGTTTGGGTGCTCGTGTGGTCGTCTGGCACAGTCAGCTCAATGAGGGTGAACGGAGCGACGCTTTTTGGCACGTGCGTACCCAGCGTGCAGTCGTTGCGGTTGGCGTACGCTCGGCGGTTTTTTTGCCATTTGCCGACCTGGGGCTGCTCGTCTGCGACGAGGAACAGGAAGAGAGTTATCGCCAACAGGAGTCGCCCCATTACGACGCTCGAGAAGTGGCCTGGGCACGGGCGCGTTACCACCATGCACCGCTGCTCTTTGGGTCGGCGACGCCGTCGGTCGAAACCGCGTACCAGGTCAAGCAGGGCCGTCTGAAGCCGCTTTACCTTACGGCGCGTTTTCAGCGGCGTCCGTTGCCTCAAGTCCAGCTGGTCGATCTTCGCAAAGATCGTCCCTTTGTGGGCAGTGGCGGGATGATCACCCAGCCGTTGCTCGACGGGCTGACGGCGGCGCTTGATGCAGGGGAACAGGCGATGCTGCTGCTCAACCGGCGAGGCTATCACGCCGTCTGGCTCTGCCCCTCGTGCGGTGCGGCGGTCCGCTGCCCTCACTGTGACGTAGCCCTTACCTTGCATCGTCGCAAACAGGAAGACGTGCTGATTTGTCACCTGTGCGGGTACGCCACGGTACCGCCCCTGACCTGCAGCTTTTGTGGACACCGGATGCATGGATTGGGTTTTGGAACGCAACAACTCGAAACTGTCGTGCAGGCGCTGCTGCCGAACGCGTCGGTGTTGCGTATGGATCGCGATACCATGGAACGCAAAGGGGCCTACGCTCGGGCAATCGAAACGTTTCAAAAGCGCCAGGCACAGATTTTGATCGGCACACAAATGATCGCCAAAGGACACGATTTCCCCTACGTTTCGTTTTGTGGCGTAATCGCAGCCGATCAAGCGCTCTTTTTGCCCGATTTTCGCGCAGCAGAGCGTACGTTCCAGACATTGACCCAACTGGCCGGACGCTCTGGACGTGGAGAGCGCCCGGGTCACGTGGTCATCCAGACCTACAATCCCGATCACTATGCAATTCGCTATGCCGCTCAACAAGATGTCGAGCATTTCATCCAGGAAGAACTGCACGTCCGCCAGCAGACCAAGACACCGCCGTTTTGGCGCTTGGTCATGCTGCGCCTGGTAGGGGAGGATCAAGTCGCCGTGCAGCGCGTCGCCGCAGCCACTGCCGAGACGATGCGCCAGAAGATGGCACGTTTTGCCGAAGTGCTCGGTCCAGCTCCCAGCTATCGGGCCCGTGTCGAGGATCGTTACCGCTACCAGCTGATCGTACGTACGCGCCATCTTGCCACCACGCGAGAAGCCATCGAAGCTTGGCACGATGCTGCGTTCGCAACGTTGCGCCGCATGCATGTGCAAGCGGTGGTAGACATGCATCCATCCGGATTGTTGTAAGTCCGACCTTTTCGAAGTTCTTGAGGGAACACTCCCCCTTCCTCTATTTTATAAAATTCTTATTTTGCAACACATGGTATACCGATAAACGGTGGTTTGGAATAATATAGAAAAATACCGGCAAAAGAAGCACCGATCCGCAGAAATTTCTTGCAATACACCCTGAGACACTTGAGGTGAAGGAGAATTGGTATACCATCTTTCCTGCAAGAAGACTTTGGTATGTTAAGTGCATTCAGTCAAAAGGACGTATCTCGCAAAGAAGAGGTGCATCCGATGGCAGGCGGCTCGGTCGATGTTACTACCGGGGCATTTTTCAAAAAACCTGGCAGCGCTTATCACCAAAACACTTGTACAGGCGGCAAGACTGGACGGTAAGATAGGGGGTACGGTGCAACGCAACGGAGATTCTCCGGAACGCCACGGCATTCCCGCGAAGCAATTTTCCGTAATCGCAGAGTCGGAAAAAGAGCTGCACGTTGAGATGGCCAAATACCAGCCGGACAACGTGCGGGTGATCTGCGTGATGGACGATACGTTGGCCAAAGGCGTGGAATCTTGGGCCTGGTATGGCGTACAGCCCATCCATATCAACCTGCAACCCGGGGGAACTGTCCTCTTCATTTCCCATCGCACGCCGCAAGAACTGCTGCAGTTTGTTCCACGCAAGCCGTTTGATTGGAAGATAGCCATTTTAGACGGAGATCCATGCTTTGCAGGCTTATGGGTCTACAAAGACGATGGTATAGATTATCGCACCATCGGTGCCGTAGCTCACATTGAGCCGACACTGGTCTCCATCCATGCGCTACGTGAGCATGTCAGCAAGCTTCCGGACGCCGAACGCAAATTACAGGCTTTGGAAGCTGGATATGCCAGGGTCCGTATCTACCCTGTCCAAGCGGGGGAAGGCGCCGAAGACACCTATGTGCCTGTGGAGAAACCCGGATGGACGGAGATGCGGGAAGGATTGGTGATCCCAGCTGTTCCAATGGGCCAAAACAACGAGCTGTTCAAGAAATATACCACGCGTACCCAGCGACCTGTCATCCGTTTTGATACCTGCATCAAGTGTGAGCAGTGCTATATCGAATGCCCAGACGAGTGTTTCGAGATTGCGGGCGATGGCTACTTTATCGTGAATTATGAGCACTGTTGTGGTTGTGGCATCTGCTCTGAAATTTGCCCCGTCGAGGGGTGTATCACGATGGTCGACGAATTGCGTTTTGAAAGTAACGAGGATCTCCACGAACTCTATGTCCAGGATCCCCAATTGTACAACGATTACATCAGTGAAAAATTGGAAGCGGTGAGGTGAACAGGATGGCAAGTGTCGTTGAGCCGGCAAAAGAGCTCGAACATGAGGAGATCATGACGGGCTGCGAGGCTGTGGCCCATGCCATTCGCCTTGCTGATGTAGATGTCATGGCAGCTTATCCAATCAGGCCCTACGATTCGGTGATGTCTGCCGTTTCCAAAATGATTGGCAAAGGGCAGATGGATGCTGAATTTATCGTTGCCGAATCGGAACATTCTCAGTTTGAGATTGCCAAGCATGCTTCAGCGGTTGGGGCGCGTACCTTTATCGGCTCTTTAGGTGTCGGCTGGATGTACGGGATGGAAGCGCTTGTCGTCACGGCTTCCCTGCGACTTCCTGTTTTGGCTTTGGTCGGAAACGGG
>JADBKH010000002.1 GCA_014896485.1 Bacillota bacterium
CGACTTGACTGTGCGGGCGTTAGACGATTTGCCGGCGTAATCGTACCCGCCTACCGTTCAAAAGGGGCCGCTTCCGGGGAAGCGGTCCCTACCGTTTTTCATCTTGCTGTTCCCCATCGTGAATATCCTTCATCGAACTTTGAGCGCTCTTGTCAAAGAGGGGCGGTTCCGTCGACTTGATCTTCAGGGGGATCCAATACGACCCCATACAGCTCCCGGACTTCATCGATGGCACTTTCGAGCTGCCACATCTCGAGCAGCCGATGCAGCTGTCGGACAGAAAGGCCAAAATGGCGCGCAATGGCCAGCCTGCTGATATTCAACCGCCGGGCTCGTAAATAGTTCTCCCGAGTCGCTTGCTGGGGGATGCCTTCTGAGCGCAGGCGCCGCAATTGATAGAAAAGATCATCGTCCGGCATGATACCACCCCCATCTACATGAGACCGCCTTTGACCAGTATCATCCATATATACGTACAAACGACGAACCGAATGTCGTTACAAAAGACGAGACGTGGTATAGTACCCATAGCGGGAGGTGAAGGAATGGCCATCACGCTCGAAATCACCGAAGCGGCCCAGAAGGCTTTTCAAGAACTCGGCGAACACGCGGAGATACCTTACATCCGTGTCACAGCGGGAGAAGCGTGCAGCTGTGGCCGTATCGGTTATCAGATGTACTGGGAAGACGAGATACAACCCACCGACGATCGTTTTGAGACCGGCGGTGTCACATTGGTCGTCGACGACGAAAGTCTCCCCTATGTGGATGGAAGCGTTATCGACTACCATCAGGATCCCATGCAATCAGGGTTTTTGATTCAAAATCCGAACGTCAATACCGGTTGCAGTTGCGGTTAAGGGAGCCCTGGTCAGCAGCGCAACCCTTGAAGGTTGCGCTGTTTTTCTTTATTCTGCCATTAACATCGAAAAATGGAGATCTTCATGAAAAGAGGCGATTCGTTGCGGGTATTCAATCGTGTACTGCTTTTTCTCTACGCGTTGGCTATCGCAGTTGCAAGCGCCTCCCTCCTCGCTGCCCACTATAGCGGTGCGACTCAATGGTTACCGAGCGCTGTCGAGTCTGTGTGGCCCGTCGCCTTGATGGTTGCTGCACTGTTGCTGATCGCTTCGATCTGGCTCATCATCAGCACCTTCCAGAGAAGCGGCCAGTCGTCTGAAATGGACGGAATCGTTTATGATGGGCCGGATGGGCCAGTCATCTTGACCTATCAAGCACTTGAGACGCTCGTTCTCCGTGCTGCGCGTGAGGTTCCCGGCTTGCGGGACATCGAAACCCACCTCCATCTTTCCAATGAAACACAGAGCCTCAGTGTCCGGTTGCGCGTGGTCGTACGTCCCAATGTGAACTTGCCCGATATCTCGGCACAATTGCAGAGGCGCGTCAAAGAGTACATCGAACAGACTGCGGGCGTAAAGGTTGCAGAAGTCGGTGTTGTGTTGCGTGCTGCCCCTTTGCTGACGCCCGCACAAGGCAGGTGAAGTGATGCACATTCTCGAGTGGATCGATACCCACCGAAATGCGACGATCGGCCTCTGTGTCGGTTTGATTTTTGGGATTTTGATCGTCGTTTGGAGTTTCTGGAAGGCGCTGGTCGTCTTGATTTTAGCTGCCATTGGATATGGCATCGGACGACTCTTCGATCGTGGGGGGAATGCCCACGCTTCCCTCGATCGCTTTGACAATTGGTTTCGTCACAGAGGGCCTTAACCCCTGGCTGCATGCGGGCCACGTCCTTACCGATCACATCGACGCGAAATGGGACAAGCGTGTTGTCAGATGGAGGGAAAGGAGGGCTGTACCATGCAGATTGGCATCCTCAAGGATTTTGACGACGACGAAGCGCGTTTGGCTGCCGTGCTTTCCGTGAACAAGACTGCACGGTTGGTTCGCATCGATGTGGCTTGGAAGCTCTTCCTCCCAGCCCAATTTGGTCCGCCAGCCGATCTTCCTCAGGGAAAAGTGGCTCCACTGCTCCCTTTGGTCGCCTATCTGCACGATGAAATGGCCCGACGTGTCGATGCGCTGGGAAGAGGCATCGAGCCCGATTGGATGCTTTGGGCCGCACCAGCCTTGACACCTGCAGCTGAAGAATTTCTGGTACGTCAAGCCAGCTATGCTTCTGCCCACGTGGTGGTTGTCCCGTGGTCTCCCTCTCCTGAAACCTTGTGGCAGCGCCTGTCGGCCAGTGAAGAACGTTGGACGGCTCCCATCTTTGATCTATTGGCAAATGCCGATGCACGATCCCCTGCGATAGCAGCGATGCAGCGTCAAAACCGCGGAATGGTCGAAACTTTCTTCGCAGCCTTGGGTGCCCAGTCGCAACTGCTCACACGGGTAGAGGAGATTCCCCCGGGGCATGCGAGCGCACGCCTGCACAATCACAGCAGTGTGGAAGAGATTTACATCATCTTGAAGGGCAGCGGCACCCTACGTACGGGCAGCCATTCGGTACCCCTCTCTGCTGGACAGTTGATCACCAAACCTGCCGGGATCGGATTTGCGACGCAGATCCTCAACACCTCTGATGAGCCGCTCTTTGTCTTTGATCTCGAGGCACGGCGCATGACCGAGCAGCCTGACGTGATCGCCAATCCCGATCACGGCGAAGTGGTCCTCACCGGACGGGGGTTGCATCACCTCACGGCACAGGCCACCCTTGGTTCCACGGAAGACTGGATTCGACATTACAACGAAGGCTATATACGACGCAGTGACGGGAGCTATGAGCCCATCGAGTTGCCGGGTATGCCCAAGCGCAACCACAGTGAGGTAGAGTAAAAGAGACACGCGGACAGGCCAAACAGGTGCTGGCAACAACGGCACCTGTTTCGTATAGTAAAGGTCAAGCGCGCAAGAAAGCAGGTCAACCGCATGCGTATTGTGATCAAGCTCTTTGCCCAAGCTGCTGAATTGGCCAAAGCGGCGCAAATGGAAGCCGAACTGCAAGAGCCGGCTACGGTCCAAACTGCAGTAGACTTTCTGGCACACCAGAATGCTGCACTGGCCAAACTGCTGCCCAACTGCGCAGTTGCCCTCAATCGACGCTATACCCATCGCAATGCAACTCTGGGAGACGGGGACGAGTTGGCGATCATTCCCCCTGTTTCTGGCGGCAGTTTAGGAGGTCACTGTTGAGCCAACCGGTAGATAACCGTTTATTCGTTCCCGCACACTTTCGGCACAAGGGATAGGGAAGGAGGAAGTGACGGCAAACGGCCTGAACCAGCCTACTGACCTCGGGCATTTTGCCGTTGAAGTACTCGCCCCAGATTTGGTCCATCTAAGCCTCCGTACTCCCAATGGGCGAATATTGCCGGAGATGGTATTGGCAAACTCCCAGTGGGAAAAGGTGATCGTAGAAGCGAACACCGAGGCCACCCTGTCCCGACTGTACTGGCCCGATACAACTTCACGGAATGGCCAGTATACCTTGACCCTCCACCACCAGCCGTTGGGAGTACAAATCACCGATCGGCATGGAATGCAGATCTTCGCCTCCGATACAGCAGGAGGACTGGGTTATGCCGAAGCGGCACCCTGGTCCATCTGGGAGTTGAATCCTACCGCCCACCTCTACGGCTTTGGAGAAAAAACAGGTCCCATGGACAAGCGTGGCGAACGCCTGGTCCAGTGGGCGACCGACTGTTGCCCCCACCTGCCGACCAGCGATCCGCTCTATCAGGCCATCCCCTTCTTTTTGGGGGTAACTCCGCGAAACGCATTTGGACTCTTCTTCTGCAATGCTGCCCGAAGCTACTTCGACATGGGGAAAAACGCGGTACAACGGTATGCTGTCGGAGCCGATGAAGGGCCCCTCGATCTCTACCTCCTCCTCGGGCCAACGGTGCAGGAGATTCTGAACCGTTATACCCAGTTGACTGGCCGCATGCCGTTGGCCCCCCCGCTGGGCGCTCGGCTACCAACAGAGCCGCTACAGCTACATGTCGCAGGAAAAAGTGCTGGAGATCGCAGAAAACTTTCGCAAGCGGGAGATCCCCTGTGATGTGATCGTCCTTGATATCCATTACATGAATGATTATCGGGTCTTCACCTGGGATCCGAAACGTTTTCCCGATCCACAAAAGATGCTGCAGGCTCTCACAGCAAAAGGGTTTCGTGTGGTAACGATCGTCAATCCGGGTTATCCGATCTTCGATCAAGCCACGCAACAAGACCTGTTCCTCCACTATCAAAATGGTGCTCCTTTCCACGGCGTCGTATGGCCCGGGGTTGCCGCGCTGCCTGACTTTCTCAATGAGCGGACCCGGCGCTTCTGGGGCGCCTGCAATGCCGCGTGGGTGGCCCAAGGCATCGCAGGCATCTGGAATGACACGAACCGGCCCTTTTTGAGGAACGCCGGGAATTCCCCGAATCGGGGCCTTTGGGGCATCTCAGCGATGCCGGCTTGATACACCGGGAGGCGGAGGGCGCTTCTTACCCGCACACGGAAATACATAACCTTTACGGCTTTCTGGAGGCCAAAGCCACTTATGAAGGTCTGCTGTCTGCCCGCCCACAGCAGCGGCTGTGTGGACCGGGGACAATTCGTCATGGTGGGAACACCTGGACCTGGCCATCCGGGAGTGCCTCAATCTTTCGCTTTCGGGGGTTGCTTTCTGCAGGCCCGACATCGGGGGTTTCGTCGGTGACTGCACCCCTGAATTGTATGCCCGTTGGATCGAAGCAGGCGTCTTCTTTCCTTTTTGCCGAACCCACAGCAGCCTTGGGAACGCTCGCCAAGAACCTTGGTCATTCGGCCCAGAAGTAGAGACCATCGCCAAACATGCAATTCAGCTGCGCTACCGCCTCTTGCCCTGGCTGTACACCCTGTTCTGCGAGAGCACGCAGGACGGAACGCCGATCATGCGCCCGTTGTGGTGGAACCACCCAGACGAAGAGACAGCTCATCGATCAACAGACGCCTTCCTGCTGGGAGATGCCCTGCTGGTTGCGCCGATCACGGCTGCAGGCGCACGCAGCCGCATCGTCTATCTTCCCCAGGGCAGCTGCTATGAGGTGCGAACGGGTACCTCCTTTGAAGGTGGACAGACGGTCACGGCCGAGGCGCCCCTGGAAACCATTCCACTCTTTTTGCGAGCAGGACAGGTCCTCCCGATGGTCGAACCGGCTTCATCTACTGAAGTCCTGGATGAAACGAGTGTCACTCTTTTGGTAACGCCGGGAGAGGGTGAAAGTCGCTGGTATCAAGATGCTGGGGAGGGCTTTGGCTATCGCGATCAAGAACGGTCTATCAGGTAGCCCAATGGATCGCTTCGCTCTCTACGGATCTGCTGGTCATTGGGGCCGTACAAGGGCATTTCGACTCCCCCACCGAGTGCTGGCGGATCGTCTTTCTCCTGTGGCCCAAGGGCCGATATACCGTCACGCAGGTGTATGTCGATGGTCAATCATTGGCGCGTCGCCAAGGAACAGAGGGTTACCAATTACAGGAAGGCAAAGTGGTGATCGAGGTAGCAGCGCGACGCGAAAGGTGCCGCGTCACGCTCTCCTTGGCCTGAGCGAGCCCCTGTCTTATGTTGTCGAATGTCCGCCCCATACCGTCACATTGTCGAGCTTCCAAGTTTCGCCGTTTTGGACGAAAGTGAGATGCAGTTCGAAGCTGTTTCCGATGTTTCCCGGAAAGGATTGGGAAGCCAGTACGGCACGTTTGTCCTGGCGCTGCAGAATGCGCAGCGCGGACGGATTGACCTGCATCCATAAAGGATGGGCATCAGCCCGGAAATACCAACGATCCTGTTTGACCAGAAGGGAAGCCTGCAGCAGCCGCAGAAAGTTGTCGGTACAGAAAGCCTCAAACCGGGCGCGAAGTGCCTCAGGGGTAATGGCCGACGCATCGGGGGCCGGCAACCCGAGCTTTTCGCCACCCGGGCCCGGAAAGACCTGGGCGCTCCACTCCAAACGTACGCCTTCATACGCCGCTTGCAACTGCGCCAGTTGGTTGGCAGGCGAACCTCCCAGCCGAGGATCGAGCAGCCCATCCTCCTGGGAGGGTTCCGGATTCTGCTGGGCGGTATTTTCAGATGGCAAAAATGGTGATGGGTTGCCCTGTGCCCGAGGCACCAAGGCAGCAACAAAAAGCACGGTCAACGAAAGGAGGGCAGCAGCGGCAGAAAGAAGCAAGGAACGACCATAGGGACGTACTGCGGTCTGACGCGTCAAACCCAGTACCTGCATCTCAAGAACCACGGCTTCCCTGCGCACAGGCGCAAAGGCTTCCAGGATCGACGTCGCCTGAGCAATGCGCGCTGCACGCTGCATCGCTTGCTGGCAAGCGTCACACTCCTGCAACAACTCTTGCAGCTTCTCCGATGCTTCCTGACTGAGTCGACCCATCGCCGCATTGTCGATCTGCTCCAAAAAGGGCGTTATCCGGCGAAGCTCGCTTACGGAAAGGGGAGGTGTCGGGCTCTCGTCGAGCAGATCGGCGAGGTGCTTTTCGGCATAAGCCATGCGCATCGGCATGTGGACAAACGAGGCACCGACCACACCGGCCAGATCATCATAGGTCAGATGGGCGAGAAAACGCAGGCTCAAAAGGAAGCGCTCGATCGGACGCATCTTCCGCAACGCGCCAAAGAGCCGATCAAGCGCCATCACTTGCGCGGAAACAGTGGCAGAATCCAGAGGAATTTCAGGTAGAAAATCCCCAACCTCAAGGGTAGGAAAACGTTGAAGACGATGCCGGGCGGTACGAAAGAGCTGATGGTACAGCCAAGATCTCGCGGACAAGTCGCCCCGTTCGTAATGCCGTGCCTCACGACGAATGCGGACCCAAGCCTTGCGGACCATTTCCTCTGCTTCTTCCCGTTCTCCCACCGCGAGATAAGCCACCGTGTAAAAGAGTCGGTTCTCCCGATCGAACAGCTCCAAAAAGGCATGCTCGTCCCCGTGCGCGGTTCGCCGAAGCAACTGGCGCAGATCGCGGACGCCGCTGGCCATCGCCTCACCTCGTTCCTATCTTAACAGGAACGCGGCATGGACGCTCTTTTCCTGTCGCACCTGTATTTATCCTTTCGGGGCAGCCCCTGGACTTTCGTGAAGGCGACGCAGCGCCTGTCGTAACGCCGTGGGCAAGGGCAACCCAGCGCGACCGGCATTTTCGATAATGCTCACCCCTTCTTGGCCAATAAAAAACCAGATCGTCACCGTGCGCAACAAAGGATTTTGTCCCGTCTGCATCACTTTGTCCAACTGTGCGGCCACTGCCACCATCACGAAAACCAATACCTTACGAAGAATACTATGAAAGAGCTGCCCGGAATCGAGATCTCGCGTGACCACAGCGGCAACCGAACCCGCCAAGAGATCGGCCGTGACGAAGACAACCAGCCCCTGCATCAGGGTGTCCCATTGTCCAAACACAAAGGTGAGCAACGTCGCTACCGCAGCGAAGATCCCTTTCAAAGTGGTCTCGCTCATGGCTTTCGCCCCCCATTCCGTGCAGTCGGGGCCACGCGCACGTGGCCCCGAGGAGACGTTTCCCTTCAAATCCTTACCTTTTCCGTCAGCAGCATTGCATCAAACGCCCAGATTCCTTCACCCAACTTACGTGCCGGCCGTGTAGTCGAACAGCTGGGTATTTTGATCGACGATCTGTGCGCTGCGCTTGGAAGCGAGCATCCCACCAGAAGAGCTGAGAACGCCAGCCGTAACCACCTGATCCATCACTGCAGCGATGGCAGCGCTGTCCAATTCTGCCCGCGGATTGCGAATGGTGATCCGAACACTACGACCGGCTTCATTGAGGAAAATGAGGACCAATTGTTTGGTTTCCATAAGAGCCCTCCCCTATCTGTCCTTTTGCTTACGACCCTGATTCGGCCAACACCGCTTGATCCACACGTTGGATATCTACCAGCAGATCCGTAGAGAGCGAAGCGATCCATTGGGCTACCTGATAGACCGCATCATCGGCTGCCTCACTACGCACATTGCTGATGCTACGTGTGTAAAGGATAGGTTTTCCGGCAGCATCGGTCCCCTCCTGAAAAGTGAGGGCCAGACGCGTAAAACCGGGGGTGCGAACAATAACCATGGCTTTTCCTCCCTTCCACCGCTTGCCCAGTCGCCCAGGCACCCCCTATAGGGCGTTCGGATCGATAAAATCCGCAGGTGTCTGCAGTTGTTGGCGCAAAAGTGCAAAAGCGCGCCACCGCCAACGATCGACGGCACTGGGCGAAACCTGCGTAGCTTTAGCCAGACTGGCTGAACTCTGCCCTTCGAGGAAGGCACGTACAGCTGCACGCTCGTGGGCGTTCAACGATTGGAAGAGCTCGTCCCACAAGATCCTCCGGAAAGCCGCAGTCGCCTGAGGATCCACCTGTTCCGGGAGACACCCGACAGGTTCAAAAGACTTGCGCCGAGCCCAATTGCGCAGGCGAGCATGGACCCGTTCTTTGACCCAAACAGGAAAGTAGCGGGTCCCCTCAAAAGCATGGACCGCTTCCAAAAAGGCCAGCTGTGCTTCCGCATGCAGCTCCTCACGCTCGATCCGTCCGGCATAACGGTTGGCCTCATGCCACAGCAGCGGTTCAAAGGCTTCAAGCAGCATCTGCATTGCTGCCGGATCCTGCTTTGCGTGCTCGACTTGTACGCCGTACCTATCCGTCTGCATTGCTTCTCCCTCCCCGTACTCTGCAGGGAAGAGTCTACGCAGAACGTCAGGGGATCGCGAACATATGTTCGCGTTTTTTCAGAAAGGAAAGCCCTCTTTTCCCCATGGAAAAAGCGCGAAAAAAAACGGTGCCTTGCTGCACGTTACTGCTTCTTTCGTGTGCAGGCGGCACCGAACACCGAGCTTGCTTTCTGGCTACATTTCCACCAAACCGAGGCTGACTTCTAAAGCGATGTTCACTTGCTCCATCTTTCGGTCATCTAATCGCGCGATCTTATCGGTTAAGCGCTGCTTGTCAATTGTGCGGATTTGTTCAAGGAGTACGACCGAATCACGATCCAGTCCAACTTCTTTTGCGGGCAGTTCGACGTGCGTAGGCATACGATGTGCTTTCTGGATGCGGGCGGTAATGGCAGCGACAATCACCGTAGGTGAGTAACGATTGCCAATATCATTTTGAATCACAAGAACAGGACGCATCCCCCCTTGTTCAGAACCGACCACAGGGGAGAGATCGGCAAAGAAAATGTCCCCACGGTGCACTTCCACAGCGTTCACCCTTCGCCTGCATCTGCCAACAGGACCTGTTCTGCTTCTGACTCAGCGACAAAAGCCTCTGCGGCAATATTCAGATTTTCCAGGCCCATCTCGGCGTAACCGGCAGCCATCAGTTCTGCCAACTCTTGGCGCGGGCGCTCCCGCAGATACCGGTCGACCGCTGCAGCGACGATGGCAGCACGATCGCTGGCCTCGGCTGCCACTACACTATCCAGCGCATGAACCACGCGATCTGGTATTTGCAATACCAGACGACGGATCTGATCTGCCACAGCTGTGCCTCCTCGACGCCACCTCTTTGCCTTGCCGCTCATCAAAGTAGCACAGCGGTGGACCGTAAACAAGCACCGGAAAGGCTAAGGTGGGGCGATCAAAGTGGCTACTTCTTCTTGCGCTGCCCCTGCTGCCAGCGACCCGCCGAAGGTGTGCCATCCCCTTTGGTCCCCCCACCAGAGAAGAGATGCCCCTGTTGGGCCCGACCAAACGGCCCCCAGCAACGGACCGATGCTGACCAGGCGACCTGTATGGATGGCCTCTGCGCCCCCAACCGACGTTTCGATCCATTCCTGTTTAGAAAGTACGGCCAGATATCTTCCCTGTGTCCCTGCAGTATTTTTAGATGGGAGCGGCGTCGCAAACAAACGGTCTTCCATTTGTGCAGGCGTCTCCCATCGATCGAAAAAGACCATCAGTCGAAATCTCCCCGTCTGATCTTCGGATTGGAAACGGACAGGACGCCGATTGGGTCCAAATTGGATTTCGATCGAGGCATAAAGCGGTGTACCGATTCCATTGCAGCGCACCACCCACCCTTTGCCCTCGCGGACAGGGGGAGTGAAAACGGACTGTTTGAGGAACGCAACCATGCCACCAGGTAGGTAAGGGAGTGCTTGGGGAGTCCAACCATTCGGCAGGCGCAGCCTCTCTCCCGCTGCGGGAGTCAACAAAAAGAGCCCTTGGGCATTGCGCACCAGCAGCTGGCCGCTGCCATCGCTCACAGAGAGGCGCAAAGCACCGTCTTTGCGTTGCCACACCTCTAGGCGATAGCGATCGCTGCCTTGTGGCCCGACCCAGATCATTCGCCCCTGCAGATGATACTGACGCATCTGTTGCAACGCATCAAGCAAACGTTCATATTGCGCTCGTGGGGTCGGCGCACAACCTGCAAGTAGCATCACACAAAGCGCCACAGCCGCCAGCACCCAGATACCCCAGATTCTCTCTCCCCGCATCCGTCTCCACAGCTCCCCTGGAATATCTACGGGGGAAGGATGGCCATTAGACCTGCCCGTCCGCCGGGACATCGAGACACAAGAAGGGAGTGAAGCACTACGGCTTCGCAGCTCGGGAGAACAGGAGATCAGCGAGCGTGGTAGGCTCAACCCACCTTTCAGACGGCTGGGCCAGGGCGATCTCTTGCAGCGTATCGGGAAGTGCGTCGGCAACTTCAGAAGCAAGCAATCCACGTTCGCCCCGCTGGGCACAGATTCGGTCAGCCGAGCGCCCATGCGCAAAGGCAGCGACCTGAGCAGCCGCGAAACCCTCCATGCCTTGCGCCAGAAATGTGGCCAAAATGCCGGTCAAGGTGTCCCCCATACCGCCGGACGCCATCCCTGGATTGCCGGTACCGTTAAAGCGAATGCGCCCGTCGGCAGCCGCAATCACCGTGTAGGCACCTTTAAGCAGCGCAACTTGCCCGCTCTGCTGCGCCAATGTGCGGGCCGCCTGTAGTCGATCCCGGTTGACTGCCTCCCCGGTCGTCTCCAAAAGCAGCGCGGCTTCCCCGGGATGGGGCGTGAGGATAGCCGGTGCTTGCCGTTGCTGAAGCTGCGAAAGATGCCCCTGCAACGCCACCAGACCATCTGCATCAATCACCAATGGCCCCGCCCACTGTTCCAGCAAGCGCTCTGCAGCGCTTCTGATCCCCTCCGTTCGTCCCATCCCCGGACCAAAGGCAACGACATCGGGCCGCAGGGCAGCAAGCGCTTCGGTAACGGCAGAAGCATCGAACCCTTCCGCACGTGGACCTCCGACGCCCAGCACCATTGCCTCCCGCAAACGGGCACGTACGCTTGCGGCAATCGCCGTCGGCACTGCGACCGTCACCAATCCCGCCCCTGCACGTAGCGCTCCTTGCGCAGCCAGCACAGCTGCGCCACTGTAGCGCAAGGAGCCTGCCAGGATCAGCACACGCCCCAATTCACCCTTGTGAGCGGAGCGCCGATAAGGATGGAGGTATGCCGCCAGCTGATGCGCCGAAGGCATCTGCAACAAGTAGGAAGGCGCATAGGCCTGGCGGGGAAAAGGAATGGGCGCAACCCACAGCTCGCCCGTCATGTCACTGCCCGGAGGGAGGAGATGGCCCAGCTTGAGCGTCCCCATCGCCAACGTGCTGTCTGCAGCAAATGCCGTATCCGCGATCTGGCCGGTCGTCGCATCGATGCCGGTAGGTAAATCGACCGCCAAGCGAATCGCGCGCTGTCGATTGGCCATCTCCACCAAACGGCGATAGGAAGGCCGAAGCCCGGGGCGTGCACCACTGCCGAGCAACGCGTCGACCAACAGATCTTGCGCTTCAAAAAGCGCGTCGATGTCCCCTTCATCCAGGGCTTCCGTTTCAACGCACTGCGCGCCACTGGCCACAGCCGCACGGCACAATCCGGCTGCCAACGGTTCCAACCCTTCTTGGGGCTGTGCCAATACGAGGGTGATGGCCCGATCCCAAGCAGCCAGATAGCGGGCCGCCGCCAACGCATCGGCCGCATTGTTGCCCTTGCCACACAATACCCCAACCGACGCTTTTCGTTTCGTCAAAGCAGCCACCCGACAAGCCAGCTGAAACCCGGCCGCTTCCACCAATGCCGCTTCCGGCACGCCGAGGGATTGCGCCTGTCGATCCAACCGTGCTGCCTCTTGAGCGCTAAGTACGATCACCGCGAACCACCTCCCGAATCGCCTGCAAGATCGCCCGTTCGTCTGCCGGTGGCTCTCCCTCTCCAGCCGCTACGGCCACGGCATAGGCGCGTTCATGGGAGAGGCTGATGGTCCAGTGGCGTATCCCCCGCAGTGCCGCGACCTTTGCTGCTGTTTTGTACAACTGCAGTGCAGGAGCACCGGAAGGTGACTTTTCCACCGAGACTTCTCGCCAACCGACGCCGTAAAAACCGGTACCCAACGCTTTCACGACGGCCTCCTTGGCAGCCCATCGCCCGGCCAAGTAAACCGCAGGATTGCGGCGCGGCAAACGCGACTGTTCCACCTCCGTCAAAATGCGCCGCACCAAGCGCTCCCCCTGACGTTCCAAAAGACGTTGCATGCGCTCAATCTCTACGACATCGACTCCCAAGCCTAGGATCACACCTATCCCCCACTTCTCGGACACTGTAACACCTGCGGTGCCCTGCGCCAAAGGATGGTCCAACTGGTCTACTTTGCAAGCCTCAAAAGAGCGAAGTATAGTGGATTGGAGGAGAATGGGATTGTAAAGGAAGCGCAAAGTAAGCAGCAGAAGAATGGAGGGAGATCGTGAAACAGTTCGCGCGTTGGGGAGTCGCATTGGGCTTGCTCGTGGCCTTGCCGCTTGGGCTGGCTGCCTGTGGGGGTGGTGCGACGAACAATGCCACACAAAATCAGACAAGCACCACCCAGACACAGCCGAGTACGCCCACACAACAGACGACACCTGTCCCACAACAGGCGACACCCCCTACCACACAACAGCAGCCGGCAAGTCAGCAAACCACTGCGAAGGGTGATCCGGCGGCAGGCAAGCAACTCTACGCGCAACAATGTGCTTCCTGCCATGGAGCCAATGCGGAGGGAATGACCGGCCCCAACCTCAAAGATGGCACGGTGATCAAGAACTACCCAACGCAAGCGCAATTGTCCGCCTACATCAAGGCAAATATGCCCCTTGGAAATCCGACTTTGACCCAGAAACAAGCCGACGACGTCACGGCTTACATCTACCAGCTCAACGGCAAGTAACCCTGAGAAAAAAACAGGCAAACGATGGGAGGTGTGCAAAGCCGCCTCCCTTTTTTGTGGCTGGAGGGCTAATGTCTTTGCGTTGCTGACGAGGGTTGATCCGGAGCAACACCGAGGTACGGCAATGCATAAGAAAGAATCTCCTTGGCCAAGGGAGCAGCCACTTCGCCCGAGAGCTGGCCAGGTGCAAGCTGTGGCCGATCTACAGCCAAAAAGAGGACGACTTTGGGATCAGAAGCCGGGGCAAAGCCCAAAAAAGAAAGGACGTACTGATTGCCGGGCAAATAGCCCCTTCCATTGGGATTGGGGACCTGTGCCGTACCGGTCTTGCCCGCCACACTGTAGCCGGGGATCGATGCAGCTGTCGCGGTCCCATGCTCATCGGAGACTACCCCCTGCATCGCCTGACGGACCAAAGCGGCCGTTTGCGCCGAGACGACACGGCGCACCACACTGCGCGCATGCAACGTTGTCACCTGACCAGTCTGTGGATCGATCGCATCTGCCACGACGTAAGGACGTAGCAGCAGCCCCCCGTTGGCGATGGCACAGGCTGCCATCACCTGTTGGATGGGTGTGACGCTGATTCCCTGTCCAAAGGCCGTCGTCGCCGCCTCGACCGGTTGAATGTGCGCCGGATCAAAAAGCTGGCCGCTTTGTTCCCCAGGAAGATCGATCCCTGTCCTTTGGCCAAACCCAAAGCGATCGATATAGCGGTAGAGGGTTTGCACCCCCATCTTTTGCTGTAGCCAGACAAAGCCCGGGTTGGAAGATTGTTCAAAAAGCTGTTCGACCGTCATCATTCGTGGTTTCGGGTTCCAGTCGTGGATCGTGCGCCCCTGCACAACGATATACCCCTTGTCGAAATAAGTGTCATTCAGCGTTACCGCATGCGTGTCGAGCGCTGCCGCCAACGTGACCATCTTGAACGTCGATCCCGGCTCAAAGGCAGACCAGATCGCCAGATTGTCATTGCGCACGTTGGTGGGCGATTTCCCCGGCTGATTGGGATCAAATGCAGGCCGATCGGCCATGGCCAAGATGGCCCCTGTCTGGGGATCGGCCAAGATGGCCGTAGCATCTTGCGGGTGGTAGGTGGCCACTGCCTGGTCCAAAACGCTTTCGACCTTCTGTTGTAAGGAGAGATCGATGGTCAAGCGAAGGTTTTCTCCACTCTTTGGTGCAACGGTCTGCTGCTGTGTATGTGCGAGGGGATTTCCAGCCGCATCTTCAGCCACCATCGCTTGGCCAGCCCTCCCCGTTAACAAGGTATCGTACGCACTCTCGATGCCGGCTAATCCGCGACCGTCGATGTCGGTAAAACCAAGAACATCGGCAGCCAGGAGGTGGTTGGGATAGTCACGTTTCTCTTCGGCGACAAAATCGAGCCCGTCGATGTGCAGTGCCTTGATCTGCCGTACCTGTTCTTCACTCAATTGGCGGGCTTGCGCTCCCAAATAGACGGCCTTGTGAGTGCGGTCTTGGAAATAGGGAAGCAGCTGCTCCGCAGAAGTCTGTAAGATGGGAGCCAATTGCTGGGCCACCCGTTGGGGGTCCGTGATCTGGGCCGGCTCGGCGATCAGCGTCTCGGCGGGCACAGAGAGTGCCAGCGTCTCCCCGCTGCGATCGAGGATTTCGCCACGTACTGGAGAAGAAAGGCGTTGCGTATACCATTGTTGTTGTGCAAGGGCTGCATAGGTACCTGCCTTGCCGATCTGTATCTGCGCCCCGCGGACGATCAGGCTGACCAACACGGCCGTAAGCACCGTCCCCAAGGTGATCAGCCTTCTGGAAGAGATGTGAGAGGGCCGTCTCTGAGTGCGCGGCGGTCGTGGTGGTTGCCCACCCCCTGAGCCCCTCCGCCGTGGCTCCTCCCGTTGGCCGGCATCTAGCGGAACGACTTTGGCCCGAGAACCGCTTTTGTCCGGGACCTTGTTCGGATGCAACGGACGCTGGGGATGATAAGGCGTGGACACCACACGCTCTCCTTTCTCTGCCCGTCTTGGTGCCTCGAGTGTAACGAATCAGCCAACCTCTTGGAAAGGGATCGATCGATCCGAGCGCATAACCTCGTAAGGTCGTTCTTGCACAACAAAATATGCTGATCTCTCTGCTTTTCGGCGGATAATGCTACACGGTGGACCTTTACGGTGGCTGACGTTGGTTGTCATTTCGCTCATTGCGATCCAGTATGGCTGTGTTTTCATCGAGGTGGCAGTCTGTCAAAGGAGTATCCTGAGTGGCAATACATTTCTCCGCATGGGCGGATGAAGGAAAGCTCGTCATCTATCTCACTGTCTTGCCAGATCCGGGTACCCATCGCGTTTTGGTGCGTGCCGCTCAACAGTTGCAAGCCCAAGGTCGCGACGTATGGCTGGCCCTCGACACGTTCGATCCAGCGGTTATCTTAACACACCATCCCGACGTCGTCGTCGTCGGCGATTTGGCACACCGTAACGGCCCAGGCAGCTACCGTGCGGCACGCTACCTCGAAATCCAGCGCCTGTTGGAAGCTGGCATTAACGTCGTGACAGATGTCGATGCCTTGCATATCGCAGCTTTCCAGGAGCAATTGGAACGCTTAACCGGAAATCGCATGCGACACGCAGTACCCGATTCGATTTTGGCCGATGCGGATCAGCTCTTTTTCTATGATCTTCCTTCTGAAGTGATCGCAAAAAAACTTCGTGGTGAATCCCCGCTCTTTCTTGTCAATGAGGAGGGAAGCGATACCCATTCCCTGCCTTTGACTGCAAAGGCCATCGCCACCTTGCGTGCCTTGGCCATGCGCACTGTAGCCGGCTATGCACAAAAGAGTGGGGAAAAATCGCCCGTGATGGTCACAGGCGCGACGGTACAAGAAAAAATCCTCGTCTGCCTCGGCCACCCAAAGCGCAGCAATCTGTTGTTGGAATGTGGCCGCCGCATGGCCCTCAGGACAGCAGGTGAGCTTTACGCGTTGATGGTGCTCCCTGAAACTGCTGACAATCTGTCGGATACCGACCTGCGTCGTTTACAACAAACACGCGCTCAGCTCCAACCGGGAGAAACCCTACTGACCGAACCGGCACGAGGACGCACCCTCGGTCGCGTCATCGCCGATGTGGTCAAACGTGAGGGAATCACCCAGGTGATCGTCGGCCAACCTGAGCACGGCAAGACCTTGCGCCACTCGCCAGTGCCATATCTGGTTCGTTCCTTAAGGGATGTGGACATGCGCATCGTCGGTTGGCAACGGCATTCCCAACCCCCACAACCCCCGCAGACGGCCCCTACCGTCCAGCGTCCATCCGGCAAGCTGATCCTCTATGCCGGCGTGGCCCAGGGCGATACAGTCCTGAGGTACATGTTGGAGGATGCAAAGCGTTGGTCAAGCGAGGGTTTGCAGATCTGCACCGCTCCGATGTATCGTACAGGATCTGCCCTCTCTGCGTTCGCCGCGTGCTTTTCGCAGATGTCTGCCGTGGCAGTCAGAGAGGATCCTACGGCTCAGGAGAAGGGATGGATCGACGAGGCGGCAGCCACTGCACATCCTCCCGATGCTGTCCTAATCGACATGTTGCCGCACCAAGAAGAGCCGTCGGAGGCAATGACAGCACGTTACGAGCAAGTTATCCACCTGCTTGATCAAGGTGTCAATGTGGTCGCCGCCGTCTCACTTGCCCAATTGGCCAGCATCTCCGGCGACGTGGACACGTTGGCCCACATGTGCGCGAACAACCCCATCCCAGACTGGTTGGTGGCACGCGCCCAGGAGATGAAGGTGATCGACGCTCCCTTACAGGAGTGGCTGGAAACAACGGAGAAGGGTGCTGATCAGCTTCCAACACCAGAGGAGCAGCCGGCTGGATGGGCTGCGCTTCGGCAGATCGCGCTCCAACGCGCCTCTGAGTTTGCGGCATCTGCAGATGCGGCTTTGGATCAAGCCACAGACACCGACGAAAAGACGCTGGTCTGTATCAGTGAAGAGATGCTCGATGAAGGACCGCGCCTGTTGCGTCGCGGATACCGCATCAGTACACGCAAAGGGTTGAAGATGCACGTCCTCGTTGGCGTACACAAACCCTTGAACCAGATCGATGCCGAAAAGGGCGAGGCGCTCCAGCATCTGCGCAGTTTGGCTGTCAATCTGGGAGCGACTTTTGAAGTGCAGCAGGCGACTGGAGGCGGTTGCGACCAGCTCTTCGTTCACGCAGCTTGTCAGCAAGGGGTCACGCAGATTGTTTTGAGCCACGCCGCTGCGCAGGGACACTGGTTGCGCCATACCATCGCCGATGCGCTATTGGCTGGTGCCGACTTTGCCGATCTCCATCTCGTAGCCGGCCTGCCGCAACCGACCCCACAGCCCGTCGAGGAGCCGGTTCTCACAACCCTCCGTCTTTCCACCTAGCCCATCTGGAGGATTGGGCTTTCCCAGCGTACCGATTACCATAGTGCAAAAGGTACCCTGGGGTGAGTGGCCAATGGATGGAATAACGGCTCCTCTTTTAAACGAGGCCTTGGCAAACGAACTCTTAGACAGAATGAGCGATGCCGTCATCCTTCTTGATGGCGAGCAACGCGTTCGTTACATCAACCTGGCGGCAGAACGCCTGATGGGTTGGGAGCCTGGAGAATGTGTAGGGCAGGCGTGTCCGCAGATCTTGCGTTGTCAAGATGTGCATGGACAACGCTTGTCCAATTGCTTGGGGACCGCTTGTCTCTTGAAAGGTCTCCCTTTGCCTTGTGATACGCTCTATATCCGCGATCGGTTTGATCGCATCGTTCCTGTTTCGATCAGCCATACCCCCCTTCCCGATGCTTTCCCAGAGACCGGCGGCGGTGTGCTCATGGTGCTCCGCGATCTGACACTGCCCATGCAGGAGGAAGAAGAGCTGCGGCAGGCCAACCGACGGCTGCTGCGCTTGGCGGCACAGCGTCGGCGACGTGCCCGACAACTCCAGCAACTGGCCATGCTGTTGGCGCAACGCCCTGACCTTCCCTTTCCAACCGATGAAGTGCTGGCCATTATTCTCCGACTGCTCGAAGCGACGTCGGTCTCTTGGAAACTCGTGGAGACGCTGTCTGGCCTCAAAGAAAGCGGTCTACCTCCTTCCGCCAAAGAGGAGCGCAAATCGCAAAAGGATACAGCGGTGCAAAGCAATGACGCCGTACCGCTGGGACGTTCCGATCCACCCTTTGGGGTGCTGCAAGTCACGTACCCGCAGCCACTGACAACCGATGACGAACGTCGCCCCTTGCTGCGACAGGTCGGCTACATGCTCTCGCTCGCCCTGGAGGATCGCCTGGGCTTTATCCGCTTACAGCGCCTTGCCGTTCTGCAGGAACGACAGCGCATCTCTCGTGAAATGCACGATTCCGCAGCGCAAACGATCGCTTTTGCACAGATGCGCTTGGGGCAGCTCCGCCGCTCTGCCGTAGAGACGCCCGAAGCATCAGCCCGGGTATTGGGTGAGATCGATGACGCCCTGCAAGAGACGTTGTTGGAGATGCAACGTGTCGCAAAGCAACGTCCTCCCCATCGCGAAGATGCACAGCGCACCCGTCTCTCTGCCATCCTCCACACGCTGCACCAGCACGCGCAACGTATGGGGATAAGACTGGACATCGATGAAGTGAGCAAACAACTGGCTGGTCAACTCTTTTTGCTGCCAGGAGCCAGCTTCGAACTCGTGCCCCTTTTGCAGGAAGCGCTGGCCAACGTCAAAAAACATGCTGGGACCGAAGAAGCACATCTGAGCCTTCGCCGGGAAGCCGATCACTGCCGCTTGACCCTCAAAGATGACGGCACCGGCTTTGATCCTACCAAGCAATCGGCGGGCCACTTTGGTTTGCACACCATGCAGGAGCGGGCCGATAAGTTGGGGGCTGCGCTGACCATCGAAAGTACCCAGGGAAAAGGCACACGTGTCGTCCTTCGACTACCGGTCACCGAATGAACGCATAACGGCTTACAGGAGATCTTTTTGGCCTTCAAGGCGTGCAATCAGCAAAGGCAGCTGCTGTTCCAACTGGCTCATCTCCGCTTGCAGCCGGCTGAGATCAAGGGACTCCTGCGCATCTTGTCTGGTCGACGAGAATGCCCTGCTGGAGGTTGGAGTCACCCAGGCAGGTGGTAATCCCAAAAGTGTCGCAGCCTGAGGCGTCAAGGCGATCAGATCGTCTCTGGAAAGCGTTGCGATGCGCGCTTTGCCCAACGCCCGCATCGCAATCACCATCTCATCGACGCTCGACAGTAGAAACGCAGCCAATGCCTCAGCTGCCCTGTCCATCTGCAAGTTTTCTTTGCGCCATCCGCTCTCCCACAACAGTTCCAAAGGCGTAAAGCGCGGGACCAGCTGAGACAGTTGGGGGTGTGCCAATGCGAACAGGGGCCCCGTGCCCATCACGACCCCTTCTGCCCCCAGGGCCATCGCTTTGAGCGCCTCCTCCGGCGTCAGCAGGCCGCCTGCAGTGATCAAGGTGACCCGACCGCGCAGGTGGTGCGTTTCCCAAAACGCGGCTGCCCGCTGTAAGGCAAAGATCGTCGGCAAACCCACCGTGTCCGACAGCAACGGCGGTGCGCCAGAGGTCGCCCCGGTGTTTCCGTCGATGGTGACGACATCGACTCCGCTTTCGACCACCCAACGCAGATCGGCCTCCAGATCGTCCGAAGCAGGCAGTTTGATGCCAATCGGAACCCCACCGCTTTGTTCGCGCAAAAAAGCGACCAGCTCGGGCAACGCTTGAGGCAGCGGCCAGTCATGAAAGCCTGCCTGAACCTCGATGAACCGGGCCGATTCAGCTCTTAAGTCAGCCCGTGTCTGCTCCGAAAGATTATCTGTGGACATGCGGTGTCCAGCCGCAGCCCAAGCGCCATGCCCCACTTGAATCTCCACCATCGAAGCTTGACGTACTGCGATCAAATCCTGGCCCCACTGGGTCCGTCCAAACTGCACGATCATCCGGGAACAGGCGTGCCGCTGCTCGGGCAGAAAAGGTCCAAGGCCGCCATTGACGGCCGTCCCTGCCTGTTCGGCACCTTTGGCCAGCGCTATTGCGGCCGGTTTGGAGATTGCCACACCATAGCCCATCGCCCCCAACAAAAGTGGGATCTGCAGGACCAATGGCTTTTGGGCCTTCGGCCCCAAGACCAACTGTGTCTCTACTTTCGCATCGTAGGCCAAAGGTCGCCGCCACAAGACAGCGGGGTCGAACGCGATCTCATCCAGAAGGGCCAACGGACGGCTAGAACCCATTGGCCGCTGTACGACCGATCCTCCTTCGGCACGTAGCTCGTTTTCCACCAGCCGCTGCATACCGCTCCGGCGTAAGACGTTGGCCATCTCTGCAGGATTGTGCGCATAAGTTGAAGAGAAAAGTCGTTTTAAAAAAGGCCGTATCCAAAGGCCAACCAGTTCAAAGAAGATTTCCGATCGACCCAATGACAGGCGGAGGAAGCCGAAAAGTACGATAAGCCCGAGCAAACTTCCGACGCAAGCGGAAAACACAAGCACATTCATGACGCCGTTCCCCTTTCAGGAGACGCCGTCCACGCAGGGCGCAACTGCGTGCGCTTTGCCCAGGATGTATCGAGTGCGACCAGGTCAGCGCGATCGATCGCCTGCAAGGCGTGTTTGCCCATGGATCGTGCCGCCACTTTCATCTCCTCGTTGGCCGCCTGCAGAAAGTTGGTCACCGCGTGGGCGGCCCGATCGACATCCAACTGTGCCGCATGACTGCCTTGCGCATAGAGCAGCTCCGTCGGTGGCATCTGTGGCAGCAGATCGGGCAGCTGCGGATGGGCCAAAGCCAACAGTGCCGCCGTACCAATGGCGACCACATCCGCGCCCAGGGCGAGCGCCTTGAGAAAATCTTCCGGCGTCAGCAGGCCACCGGAAACAACCAGCGTGACCCGCCCGCGCCACTGGTACTGCTCCCACAGCCGCTGTGCACGCAACAGCGCATCGATCAGCGGCAAACCAAACGCATCTTCCATCAACGGTGGCGCACTGACAATGCCCGCCCGCCCGGCATCGAGCGTCACAAAATCGGCACCGCTGCGGACCACATGCAGCAGCTCCTCCTCGAGGTGCTGCGAAGCCGGCAATTTCACACCAACCGGTACGCCGTTCCCCTGTTCTTTGAGGGTTCCAAGAAGATCGTCTAGTCCTTGCGGCAGCTGCCATCGAGAGAAGTCTGTCGGTATCACCACCGGATCTTCGGCCCCAAGCCCCATCGCCCGTCGCGCAGCAGCACCTACCTGCTCCGATGGGATCTCATAGCCGTAAGCGCCCCAGGCCCCTGTGCCGAGTTGCACTTCAATGGCATCGGCCCCACGGATCCGATCCGCCCCTTGCGTCCACGGCGGACGACCCACCTGCACCATCAGACGCGCAGCAACCTGGCGCTCTTCGGGCAAAAGCGGACCCAGCCCCGAATTGCTCGCTGTACCTGCCGTCGAAGCACCCTTGGCCAAGGCGATGCGTGCAGGACGGGAGAGGGCAACACCGTAACCCATCCCGCTGATGTAGACCGGCAGTTCAAGGGTCAAAGGGCGCGCGCTGAGGGGGCCTACGATCACGCTGCTGTCGATCGGAGCGTCGACCGGCAACGGTCGCCGGTCCAAGACCGCTGCAGCGAAAGCGATCTTTTGAAAACCGAGTGGCTGGTGCGGCGTACCTATCGGCCGCTCGATAGTATGACCATCCGAAGCAGCCCGCAATTCCGTCTCCAAGATCCGCTGCCAGCCACTTCGGCGAAGCACATGGATCATTTCGAAGCGGTTGTGCTCATAGGGTGCCCGTGTGAGATGACGGGCCACTCCTCGAAGCGGTCCACGCAACAGCATCATCGACCATCCGGGCAAAAGCATTGGAAGTGCAAAAAAGAGGGCACTGCCGATCAGTACCCCCGCCATGCTGCCAAGTAGGAGAACGATCGAGATCTGCATGGGCGTAGTTTGCTTCCATTGGCAAGCTTTCACACATCCGCCCATCGGAAACAGCCGCTACAACTCTCCCCACTGTGGCCCGCTCGCTTTGGCATAATTGAGCACACGCTGCTCGAAAAAGTCGACTTTTTGCTCGTTGAGGTTGGCAAAACGCGTCAGCCATGGCAGCGGATGTTCCATCTGCTGCGGAAAAAGTGGCGACAATCCCAGCCGATGCAGCCGGTCATTGGCCAGATAGCGCACATATGCCGCCACTGTTTCTGCGGTCAAGCCAGCGATCCCCTCGCCGAGCACGTGCGCGCTCCAGGTGGTCTCATGCTCGACTGCAGCTGCCGCCATCTGGCGCAGGTTCTCCTGCATTTCTGGCGTAAACAGCTGTGGCTCTTCCCGAAACAACTCCCGCAAGATGTTTTGGAAAAGCACCAAGTGGATCCGTTCGTCGCGGTTGATGTATTGGATGATGGAGACTGTTCCGCCCATCTTGCCCCTGCGCCCCAAGCCGTAGAAGAAAGCAAAGCCACTGTAGAAGTAGAGACCTTCCAACAGGAAGTTGGCCATCAGCGTATGCACCAAGTTTTCTTCTGTCGGCTGTACGACAAACTGCTGGTATTGGTCGGTAATCAAGCGGTTTCGAGTGAGGAGAAGCGGATCGTCCCGCCACAAGTTGTAGATGGCATCGCGGCGTGCTTGCGGAACGACTGAGTCGACGATATAGGCGTAGCTTTGGGCGTGCACCGCTTCCTGAAAATCCTGTACCGCCAAGACCAGGTTGACTTCGGGGGCTGTGATGACGGCACTGATATTGGGAAGGTTGTGCACCTGTAGGCTGTCCATGAAGATGACAAACGAGAGCACCCGATCATAGGCGGTCCGCTCCGCTTCGGTCAATTGCTCGTATTGCAGGGCATCGTGGGTTAGGCTGATCTCTTCGGGAATCCAAAAGTTTTGCATCATGGTGCGGTAGAGGCGATAGGCCCAGGCATACTTCACGTTGTTGAGTTCGATCAGGTTGGTCGGATGCCCATGGATCATCCGTCGCCGCTGCGCATCACGTTCTCCCTGTTCGTTAAAAAGCGGCTTTTTCTCCAGCATCGCACACCCCCTGTTGGTACTTCGCGCACGCATCCTTCGTCACCATCCGTCAGGGCCTATCCCGCACAGCTTTCGCAGCTGTCGTCAACAGTCAGGCTTTGACTGCGCAAGTAGTAGACGGTCTTGAGCCCCTCTTGCCAAGCCAACTGGTACAGCTCGAGCAACGTCTGAGCGGAAATCTGTGGGGTGACATAGAGATTGATCGACTGCGATTGATCGAGATGACGCTGCCGCACGGCAGCGGCGCGGATCGACCAGCGCTGATCGATCTGGTGCGCCGGCTTGTACAGCCAAAAATTTTCGGGGGAAAGACCCGGAGCGACCTGAGGCAACACCTCTCCTTTCTTCTCTTCGAGATAGAAACGCGCGAAAATCGGATCGACAGAGGCGGTGGTCCCGGCGATCACCGAGATGGAGGAGGTTGGTGCCACAGCGAGCAGGTAGCCGTTGCGCAATCCAAATTGCCGTACATGCGCTCGCAGCGATTGCCAGCGCGCATCGACATAGCCATGGCGTTCAAAGTAAGCACCGCTCTGCCACTCGCTGCCCCCAAAAAGGGGATAAGAGCCACGCGCTTTTGCCAGATCACAGGAAGCGTCGATCGCCTCGAAAGCAAGTTGAGCAAAGAGCCGTTCGGCCTCCTGCAGGTGCGCCTCTGACTCCCAGGGAATGCCGCGCTGGGCCAAATACTGGTGGTAGCCCATCACCCCCAGCCCCACCGCTCGATAGCGTTGTGCCGTCAGTTTCGCTTGGGGAAGGGGATACGCATTGAGATCGATCACATTGTCGAGCATGCGTACCGCGACCTTTACCACGTGCGAGAGCGCCTGTGGATCCGTGATTTTGCCCAGGTTGATCGAAGCCAAGTTGCAGACCACAAAATCTCCTGAAGCAAGCCGCGTGGTAATGGTCCCCTCTACTGAGGCTTGTGTCCCGATCTCCCGTGTCGGCGAGGTATTCTGCGCAATCTCGGTGCACAGGTTGCTCGCATAGATCTGCCCGGCGTGTTTGTTCGGATTGTCACGCTGTACGGTATCCCGGAAGAAGAGAAACGGTGTTCCCGTCTCGTAGGCGCTTTTAAGGAGGGCTTTCATCAAGTCGATGGCAGGCAACACCCGCCGAGGCAAGTTGGGCGCGGCGATGCAACGTCGATAATGGGCTTCGAACGCTTCGCCAAAAAACATCTCCAACGACCAGCCAAATCGCCGGCGAACCTCGTCGGGATCAAACAGGTACCAATCGCCCCGTTCGGCAACCGTGCGCATGAACAGATCGGGGATGGCCACACTGGTAAAGACGTCATGGGCTTTCAACCGTGGATCCCCGTTGTTGGTCTTCAGCTCCAAAAACGCCTCGATGTCGGGATGCCAGATATCCAGCGTGACCGTCACTGCCCCCTTGCGCATGCCCAACTGATCGACTGCAATTGTCGTCTCATCGAAGCAGCGCACCCAAGGCACGACACCCGCCGCAACGCCTTGCTGCCCTCGGATCGCTGCCCCGCGCCCCCGTACACTGCCCAGATAGATACCCATACCGCCACCGTTTTTGGAGACCTGCGCAAAGGCAGCATTGCTGCGGTAGATCGACGCCAAGTCATCTTCAACGGCATCGATAAAGCAAGAGGCCAGCTGGGCACGCGGACGCCTGGCGTTGGCCAACGTCGGTGTCGCCGGCAGCAGGCAGAGGGTGCTCATGACATCGTAGAAGCGTTTCGCCCACAAAACGCGGTCCTGCTCGTGCAGGGCCAAGTAAGCAGCCACCCCCATCCACGCTTCTTGGGGGAGCTCCCAGGCTTTACCTGCTGGGTCGTGGATCAGGTAGCGATCGGCCAAAGTATGCAGACCTGCGTAGGTAAAGAGCCGGTCGCGTTCGGGTACCATGGCCTGCCCCAACGCTATCAGCTCCTCGGGCGAATAGGTCTGCAGGATCACGGGATGATAGCATCCTGCAGCTGTCCATGCTTGGACATGCGTCAAGAAATCGCCATAACCGCGCCTTCCGCCGCGAAGGGGGGCTGCTTCACAGAAGAGTGCTTCCAAAAAAAGGCGGGCGGCCCAAAACGTCCATTGCGGCTGATCGACCGACGTCCGCTCAGCAGCGACCTGGGCCAATGCCCGCCACAGCGCTGCCTCGTCGTCATTCGGCAAAAACAAGGCTCTGGCATCGGACAGCAACGCCTTGCAATCTTCTGCCGTACATTCCGGCAGTTGTGCGTGGATCGCCTGGAGCCAGGCCTCCTGTAGGCTACGTGAATCTTTTGCGTCCAAAGAGGAGCTAAGGGGTAAAAGAGGACGTGAAGAGATACTGGCGGTGGCGTTTTCACCGCGGATCTCGATGGTGGACACGGTTTTCCCTCCTCGGGGTCTACGTGCACGCACGGGCAGGTCTTCGGACTTCGGTTCCTCCTCAGAAGACGCCTTCCCAAAGCATCGCTTCAGTGGCTGCCAAGCGCTTGCCGCTTGCCTTCCTCGTCCCCGTCACCGCAGCGGGACTGTGCCGGATTCTCACCGGCTTCCCTGTTGGGCCCATCCTTTTTGGGCACCCGCGCGCCACTAGATATTGTGGTTTTTTGCAAGCATGGCACTAGATACAGGAGTTGTCAAGACCATTGGATATACCCCGGGCGACTTCTTGCGACGGAAAAAACGCAGTCTCCTCCTTTCCGAGTGCGCTGATCAAGTCGGTCAAAAGCTCAGAACGACGGGAGAGCGAAGCGATCTCGATCCACTCGTCCAGGGTATGCGCTGCTCCTCCACAAGCGCCCATGCCATCCAAGGTAGGCGCAAAAAGAGCTGTAAAATTCCCATCCGCCCCCCCCTTCAACTGCAACCCCTTGCAAGTGTTCACCCCGCGCAACGGCCACTGCTTCTGCGCATGCGAACAATTGACGGTCGCGTAAAGAAGGCTGCCATACCGGTCGATTTACCCCACCTTCGACTTGCAGACGGGCACGTGGATCGGTCGGCTTCAGACAATGAAGGGCGGTCATGACGCGATCAACCTCGTCTTGGGAGGCCAAGCGAAGATCAACCCATGCATCGGATTGGGCCGCGATCGTGTTGACCGTCGTTCCCCCACTGATCTGTCCCACGTTGATCAACGTACCTCTCTCCGGGGCAGCCAAAGCGACCAATTCGCAGATCAATTGTGCCAACTGGTGAATCGCTGAAACGCCCTGGGCAGCATCGTTGCCGGCATGAGCTGCGATACCGTCGACATGCAAGTGAACACGCCCCACGCCACGCCGCCCCAACTTGAGCGCACCCTTTTCTGTCGCACCTTCCATCACCAGCACAGCGCGGGCTTGTCGTGCCGATGCTTCGATCAGCCCGCGATTCTCTTTGCTACCGATCTCTTCATCTGCAGTGATGAGCAACTGCATCGGTGGCGGCCATCGCTGGGGAAGTGACAATTACCTGTTTAAGGGCCTCCATCGCCATCACCAGACCCGATTTATCATCGAAAACCCCCGGCCCAAACGCACGCCGATCCTTTATCCGCCACGGTGCCAGTTTGAGACTGCCGAGCGGGTGTACGGTATCCAAATGGGCCAGCAGCAGGATGGGACGATCCGCCGGAGAACCGTACAGATACGAGAGGGTATCGCCGACAGACTGCCGAGAAATGCGGGTGAGTTGCCCACCCCACCGCTCGGCAAACCCCTGCAGCGTACGTTGCACCTCGTCAACCAGACGATCGGTAGCCTACTTATCGGTACTGGGGCGCTCGATCTTCGCCCAAGAAGCCAGTTGTGCAAGCATCTGCGTTGTTTTCTCCCCATCATCTACGAGCATCTGTCCTTTGCTCATCCCCTTCCCTCGAATGTTTCTCTATGCACCCCGATGTTCAAACAAATACTGTCGCAACCGAGGCTCTCCCGCAACTGGCAGCAGTGCCACTGCCTGCATACCACCTGCGAACAGGCAAGACATTGCTTCCCGCAATGCCATGCGCCAGGCCAGCGCAACAGAAGGTGAGTGTGCCCGTATCTCATCAATGTCTGTGCAGACTAAGACGCCTATGCGATTCGCCTGTAGCATTTGTTGTTCTATCCATTGGACATCGGATTGGCAAGGTAGTGGGAAGATACGGGTATCAACATCGAAAGCCTGAGGTAACTCCACAGCATCAAGGGGGTTGGGTGCTGTTGTGGGAACTTCACGCAACTCCGTTTGTGGAACGACATGCCAAGAAACGATCATCCGATCCGAAAGAAGTCCTTGGTTGGCTGGATCGTGACGCTGACCGTAGAGATCCTTGACATACTCAATACCCACTGCGCCCAGTTTGTTGAGATTGAGATGCGCATTGCGCGCCCGCAAGGGATCAAAGCTCCACCGGATTTCGGTGTAGCCATTCTCCAATACCCATTGGTACTGCACCCGCCTCAACTGTTCGCCAATACCCCGATCTCGCAGTTTGGGATCTACGGCCAGCCGTTGTGACCACAGGTAGACCGCATCTTTCTTGCGGCCGGGAAAAGCATACGAAAGGCCGACCGGTCTGTCCCGAATGAAAGCCGCCAGTACCAGTCCACCGTTGTGCACTGCAGCAGTCATCTGGCTGGCAGGAACGCGCTCCTCACTGCCCCACGCTTCTTCCTGAAGGCGCTGCAAGGCCTCCATCTGCTCGGCACCTTGGAGCTCAACGATCTCGATCTCTGCCACCGTCTGCCGAATCGTGATGCGGTGACGCGTATCGATCATACTATCGCCGCCTTGGCCACTTTGTAGCAAGGTGTCAGCCAAGAAAAATACTCCTTGCGCTTACCATGAATGACGTCGCTATACAAATGCTGCAATTTGGAAGTCAGTGAGCCAATCGTACCGTCACCGATCGATCGCTCGTCAATCTCGATGACTGGCGTGATCTCTGCACCACTGCCGGTCAAAAAGACCTCATCCGCCACGTACAGCTCCGTGCGATCGACGGCGCGTTGTTCCACCTCCCTCCCCCACTCTTGCGCGACCAACTCGATGACTGTGCGGCGTGTGATACCTTCCAGAATGTTCTGATCGGCGGAAGGAGTAATCAGTTTCCCGTCTTTGACCAAAAAGAGGTTTTCACCGCTTCCTTCGGCCACCTTCCCGGCAGCATTGAGAAAGATGCACTCGTCGTAGCCACGCTCCACCGCCTCGGTCTTGGCCAAGGCTGAATTGATGTAGATACCGGTGATCTTGGCCCGAGCCGGGGCCATATTGTCGTCGACCCGACGCCAAGACGAAATCGCGCAACGAATGCCTGTCTTCACATCCATGTAGCGCCCCATCGGGTTGACCGAAATGGCGTAACCATCTTCTAAAGCAGTCATCACCAACGCTTTGGAGGTGATCTGTTCACTTGCCTTATAAGCCAACGGACGCATATGGACATCCTCGCGAAAACCGTTGCGGCGGACTACCTCACAGGCAATATCGACAAGCTCGCTGACGGTATAGGGGATGCGCATTCGGGCAATCTTGGCTGAGCGCAACTGTCGCTCAAAATGTTCCTGCAATCGAAAGAGGTAGAGCTCTTCTTCTTCATCGTTCCAATAGCCGCGGATTCCCTCGAACACGCCCATCCCCCTTCCGGCCAACGCCGAATCAACGTTGACTACAGCTTGCGTGTGGGGCAGGTACGCGCCGTTTTGAAAATAAATCAGATCTGCCAAGGAAATCTCCTCCTTTTCAAGTGGCCAATGCCAGCGTCGAAGCTGGTCGGCTTCGGTAAAGATCACGCAATTTTTCCTCACTGACTTCACGTTTCTGAGCGGCATCGAGATCGACCAGAACCCGTCCCCTCTCCATGGCGACCAGGCGGTCTCCATACGCCAACGCATACGGGATCTCATGGGTAACCATTAACGCCGTCAAATGCTCTTCGCGAATCAAGGACTCGGTGAGCGCCATCACGCGATCGGCCGTCTCCGGATCGAGATTGGCCACATGTTCATCGAGTAGGAGCAGTTTGGGATGGGTGAGCGTCGCCATCAGTACGCTCAGGCTCTGCCGCTGACCGCTAGAGAGTTGTTCCATAGGCCGGTCCAAATGAGCTTCCAGGCCCAATCCCAAGCGAGCAACCTGATCACGAATGTGTTTTCGCTCCTCTGCTTTCAAATACCATCCCAAGCCATGGAACTCACCTCTACGTAAGGCCACAGCAAAATTTTCTGCAACCGTCAGATTCCCACAGGTGCTTTCAGCAGCATTGGCAAATACACGAGCGATCCAGCGCGCCCGACGGACCTCCGACCAATGCGTCACTTCTTTTCCTGCGATGCAGATGCGACCACTCGTCGGTACTAACGTACCAGCAAGAACATTGAGCAGGGTGGACTTACCCGCGCCATTGTTGCCCACGACGGTCACAAAGCACCCTTCGGGTATGGAGAGACTCACCTGATCCAACGCCTGCAAGGTGGAACCGTCGCCGTAATGAAAGCGCACACTGATCTGCTCCAGCTCAACCATGTTCGCGCATCCCCTCTTCTGCTGGACTGACCACCTCAGGGACCTGTGGGCGTGAAACGACAGCGCGGGAAAGCCGTCGACCAGCTTGACGCAACCGAGAGACACCTGAAGAGAGCAGAATGGCAACGACCAAGATCACTCCCGTGACAAGCTTAAGATCTTGAGCCGGCAACCCAGAACGCAGCGCAAGCACCAACACGGTCTCGTAAAGTACCGACCCGATCAGAGTACCGAGCAGCCCTCCCAGCACGCCGCGGTGGAAGAAAAGCTCCCCCAACAGGATCGCTGAAGCACCAATGATAAGGCTTCCAACCCCCATATTGACGTCCGCATAGCCCTGCACCTGTGCTTGAAGCGCTCCCCCACAAGCAGCTAGTGCTTCGCTGATCATCGCACCGATCAAAAGTGTCCATCGGGTATTCACGCCGAAGGAACGGCTCATGCGCGTGTTCTTGCCCGCGGCACGCATGGCCAAGCCAAAGCGGGTGTGCAGAAAGAAGAACAAGAGGCACCCCACAACGATTGAAAGACCAGCCAAGATCGCAATTTCGGCGATGTCGCTCCCTGTCAAGGAGCCAAAGATGGAGGGCGCTCCGAGTAGATTGACAGTCGAACCTCCTAGAATATGGAGATTGACGCTATACAGGGAGGTCAATGTAATGAGTGTGGCCAACAATACCGGAATGCGAAGCCACAGATGCAGGCCAATCGCTATCGCCGATCCAGCAGCACCGCACAGCGCGGCAGCCAATAGGCCTACCCAGGGCGAACCCCCATGAAGGGTGATCAACGCCGCTACCCCGGCTCCGGTGGTAAAGAGGGCGTCGACAGCCAAGTCAAACTCACCCAATACGCGCAACATCAACCAGACACCAGTCGCCAAAAAGAAGACGGGCAAGGCGGATAGAAAGATGTTCGTCGTAATATCGATTGCCAATCCGTATCACCCCCTGACTACCAAAAGCGTATTTGTCTCTAGATTTTCCTCATTGTTATTACTTTTTTTCGAACACCTTCACCTGCGACTGCAGCTGCGTCGGCAGTGTGATGCCGAGCCTTTGTTGAGTCGTTGGGTTGATCTCCATCGTGAAATGGTCCATTCCGCGCACTGGACGATCCCCTGGCTTTTGACCACCGAGGATAGCAGCAGCGTCCTCCCCGGACATCCGTCCGAGCGTGGAATAATCAACACCGAGGGTCATCAACTGACCGTCCACCTCTGGATCGCCGGTCGTCGAGAAGTACGGGATCTTTCCGCGAAGTGCTACCGCGGCAATGGCCGGGTTGCCATCCACCACCTGAGCATCGGGACCAATGATGATACAATCCACGCGCCCTGAAAGGGATCGGGCGGCGTTTTGCACCTCGCCTGCGTTGGCAATGGAAGCATCGACAAATTGCAATCCCTTTTGTGCCACTGCTTTTTGCAAGTCGTCGTGGAAGACCTGGCCATTTTGATTGGAAGGATCGTAGATGGTACCAATTCGCTTGGCGTTCGGAAGGATTTGCAAGACCACGTCGAGCGTCTTGGAGGGTGGAATCCAATCCGTCGTTCCGGTAGCGTTCTTCCCTGGATGTTCGAGGCTTTCTGCCACTCCAGAACCGACGGGATCGCCCATTGCTCCAAAAACTATGGGGATCGTCGATGACTCTTTGGCGACAGCAATCACAGCCGGTGTACCGACGGCGAAGATCAGATCCGGGTGACTTTCCACAATTTGTCGGGCGATGGTCGGAATCAGATTGCTTTGCCCTTGCGCATCGTACGTCTTAAAGGTGACCTTGTCGGGGCCATAGCCTTGTTCCTCCAAGCCTTTTTTGAAATTGTCTGTAATCAGAGTAAGAAGGTCCAGATCTGACATTTGAAAGATCGCAACCTGTTTGGAATTTCCATTTCCAGTAGAGGCCGTGGCTGCTTGAGTCGGTGAAGAAGCTGGAGAAGTATTCTTCACATTCCCATTTCCAGCAGACGAACTACCACATGCGGTCAACAGAGAAACCATCAACAGAGTGAGTAACGAAAATCCAGCCGGTTTCAAGCGAACACCCTGTCGTCTTTTCGACTTTGGTCGCATCCATTACCCCCGTCTATGTCATTATAGATAACACATAGCAGTGTAACGATGTGGGTACATTGTGTCAATATTTCTTACTGTATTTCGCGCGAAGAGACTGTTATCTTGTAACTAGTGTCATTTTATATTACATTTCAGTGCGCGGAATCGCTCATAAAAACCAGAGGAAGAAGAAAGAGGGACATCAATGCGCATTGATGCGGTAGAGCTCTATCGTTTACGGATGGATCTCGTTTCGCCCTTTCAAACGAGTTTCGTCATTCAGACTTTTCGGGATCCCATTATCGTGTGTGTAGAATCGGAGGGCATGCGCGGTTATGGTGAAGTCTCTACACTGCCTTGGCCGCTGTACAACGAAGAGGCGACTCCGACAGCCTGGCTGGTCCTGACCAACTACCTGATTCCAGATTTATTGGGAAAGGACTTTGAAACGCCGATCGAAGTCGCTGAGAAATTGCGACATTGGCGGGGCCAGGCGATGGCCAAAGCTGCGCTGGAAAATGCCTTCTTTCAGAACTGGATGCCTATGATCTGATGATGATTGAGCAGCCCCTGGACGAAGATGACCTGGTGGACCATGCCAAGCTGCAACGGACTCTGCACACGCCAATCTGCTTAGACGAAAGCATCCGGCATGTTGAGGACGCACGTAAAGCGGTGGAACTGGGTTCTTGTCGCATCATCAATGTGAAGGTAGCGCGGGTTGGTGGATTGACGCAGGTTCGCAAGATCGAGGCTTTTTGTCGTACACATCATGTTCCGTTGTGGTGTGGCGGAATGCTGGAAACCGGTATCGGCCGCGCCATCAACTTGGCGCTGACCACACTACCCGGCTTTACTCTGCCCGAAGACACCTCAGCCAGCAGTCGTTACTTTCACCAGGACATCGTTGATCCACCGGCCGTTCTGCATAACGATGGCACCATCGATGTGCCCCAAGGGCCAGGGATTGGTGTCAACGTCTTGATCGACCGTATTCAAACCTTGGCTACCGACCACCAGCGCTTCGAAGCGTAACCTGTGGAAGTGTGAGGACTCAAGGCGAGCCAACTCGTGGTACAAGATGGCCATGCCACAGCTTCCAAACAGGGGCACCAAAGCGTTCGATGAAACGGCGATCGTGGGAGACGGCCACCACCCCTGGAAAGTTCGCCAATGCGCGTTCAAACGCCTCCAATACTGGAAAACTGACGTAATTGGTCGGCTCATCCAAAAGCAAGAGGTTGGCACCTGTGGCCATGAGTTTGGCAATCATGAGCTTCCGCTGTTGCCCTGGGCTGAGGGCACAAACAGGAAGCCGAAATTCCGAAAACGTAAACAGCTGATACGACAGCAACAGCTCCTCACAGGCTTTCCGTGAACCGGACAAGTCGGACCGGAAAAAGTCGAAGAGCGTCTCCTGTGGATCAGCGCATACAAAGCACTGCTGCAGATAGCCGACCACGGTATGGGCGGGGCGAAAAAGGGCGCCCTCTGTCGAAGCGCGTCTCGCTGCAAGGAGGTCCAACAAGGCGGTTTTCCCCGATCCATTTGGCCCTACGAGCAGCATGCGCTCCCCCTGTCTCAGCGTGAATCGGACGTCGCTGAACAAGGGGCGTTTTTGTCCGTCCGGTCCTTCTATCCCATAGGCCAGATCTGTGACCGCGATCGCTACGGTGTGATGCGGCTTAGCAGGAGCAAAAGCGGGGGTAAAGGTCATCGGTTGCGGAGGGCGGGGCACAGGATGGGCCAAAATGCGATTGAGCTCGACTTGGGCCACTTTGACCTTATGGCCGATGGTAGCCTCGACTTTCGCCCCATGGTGTTTGTAGGCCAACTTGTCGATTCGCTTCTGCCACTCGCTGGCGCAACAGGTGAATCTGTTCCTGCTGTTCTTCAAATTTCTTCCCCCAGGATCTTCGCCGCAACCGCTTTTCTTCGAGATAAGCGTCATAATTGCCCAAAAAGCTTCGAATGTGGTGATCAGACTCGTCTATTTCAAGAATCCGTGTGACCGTACGATTTAAAAAGAGGCGATCATGCGAAGCTACCAGGATTGTTTTAGGAGTTGCAGCGAGATAGTGCTCCAACCACTCCAATACCGCAAGATCCAAATGGTTGGTCGGTTCGTCTAAGAGCAGGAGATCAGGAGACTGGAGGAGCACTGCGGCAAGCCCGAGCCGCACTTGTTCGCCACCAGAGAGGGTGGCCATCGGCCGATCCTGCGGAATGTCGGAAAGACCCAACCCCTGCAGGACAGCTTCGGTGCGCGCAGTACGTTCGTATCCACCACGCTGCTCGAATCTCGTAGCCAGCTCCCCATAACGGACCATCGCCTGCTCCAACTGCTGGGCAGCATCCGGGGAATTGCGCGACGTTGAGGACCATTTGGCCATCGTTGCTGCCAAATCCCCCATCTGACGCTCCATCTCCAGCAACTCTCTTTGCGCAGAGGCCAACCAACCGTCGACTGTCTGCATTTCGACGGGCTGAAAGTCTTGAGGAAGATAGGCTACACGCACATGCGGCGTGACGTAGAGGGCACCGTTGGGATCGGCAGGACTTAAAGCAGCGTTGGCCAACATTTTCATCAAGGCCGATTTACCGCTTCCATTGGCACCGACCAAACCCACCCGGTTGGTTTCGACCAGTACGAAATGAACCGTCTTAGAATGGCGCAAATAGACCCATGGCGGTGGCGATGGTAAGGACACGGCCCCTATGCTGGGATATCCGTGACGATCACCCTATCGCGGCGAGAGTGCGACGGCTTCGACAGGAAGGCTACTGGCGACTTCAATGAGGGTGTACGGATAGGTGATGACCTGCGTCGTCAGTGTATCTGGTGCAGGTTTGTGTTCGCGGTAGGTGACACGGATGCGATCCTGTAGGGCGACGACATCGACCACTTCGACGCTATAGCCGCCGGTACGGCGTTGACCGAGGGCAATCAGCACCCACTGTCGGCCGTCCTCTGTGGGTCGGGTAGAGACCCCAGTGTGGCGAGAGGCCTGTCCAACCCAAGCCTGTAACGTCTCTGGAACGGTAGGAACCACCTGCCAAGCAACATCTCGGCCTGATACTGCTTCCCCATCCGAAGGACCAGCCTGGGAAGTAGATGGCGATGTCGCCTGCTGTACAGGTGACTCTCCTGCACAACCTGCCAAAAGCAGACCAAACAGCACCAATAGCATCCCTCTTTCCCTTATCCATCGCATCGGACGGTTCACCCCTACAGCTCCGATCGAATTGAACCTCGCGCTTGTCCCAAACAACCAAAGCGCGTTGGTGTACCGCTTCTCTTGCACTCCCCTCAGGGTAACGCGTACTGTAGGGTTTGTACACGAAAGGATAAAGTGAAAAGGAGGAGGATGCCGTGGATTTGCAGCTGAAGGGTAAGAAAGCCCTGGTTTTGGGGGGCAGCCATGGTTTCGGTCGTGCTGTCGCACTACGCCTGGGCCAAGAAGGCGCCCAATGCGCCATTGTCAGCCGCCATGAAGAGTCTATTCGCCAAGCTGCACAACAACTCCAGGAGCAGACAGGAGCAACCTATTTTCCCCTGGTAGGCGATACCACCGATGCTGCGTCCATCCGCCAGGTTGTCGATCAAGCAGCCCAACAGCTCGGCGGGTTGGAAATTCTCGTCAACAGTGCTGCCCGGCCGAGCGGCGATCTACCCGAAGATTTCGAGCATGTCGATGAAGCACTCATCCTCCACGATTTTGAAGAAAAATTCCTGGGTACCCTGCGCGCGGCCCGAGCTGCAGCGCGGTACATGCAGCAAGCCGGATGGGGGCGAATCGTCACTGTCGGGGGATTGACCGCTCGAACGGCAGGCAGCGTCAGTGCAGGGGCACGCAATGCGGCCCTGGTTCACCTCACCCGCACCATGGCAAGTGCCTTGGGCCGTTACAACATCACCGCCAACGTCGTCCACCCCTCTACCTCGGTCACCGAGACGCTGCGCGAGCGACTCGCCCGGGGTGCGGCAGCCACAGGCGAATCGGTCGATGCACTCATCGAAACCGCCGCCAGGCAGAATGCGCTGGGTCGGCTCATCACTGCAGACGAGATTGCCGACGTCATCCTCTTTCTCTGTTCTCCCCGCTCCGTCGCCATCACGGGGGAGTCGATCTCCGTCGGCGGTGGAACAGGCACAGGCGTCTACTACTGATTCTGGCCTTCCCATTCAGACAATGCGCCAAACAAAAAGCCCGATCATCACGATGGCCAGCAGTACCTTGCTGGCCATGCCCATGATCAGCCCTACCACGGCCCACAACCCTGCTTGCGCCGCCTCATCCAAGCGCGCACGTACCACCAACGCAGCGATGAAAGTGCCCAACGCCGTTCCGACAAAGAGTCCCCAAGGTGGAAAAACGAGCGCACCGGCCAACCCGCCCACCGCAGCTCCCAACGACGACCAACGGGAGATCCGGCGGCGCAACACAGGATCGGTGACCGTGCTATGGCGTGCTCCGAGTGCACCGGCGAGAAAATCGATAGACATGGCCAACACGGCTACCCCTAACTCGACATAGAGTGGCCAGCCTCCTACCTGTTGCCATCCAGCCAGGATGCCGTAAAGCAAGTAGCCTCCCAGCACTAAGGGAATGTCTGGAAGTACACGCAAGAAGATACCCAGAAAACCGGTAAGCATCAGCAAAGAGGAGAGAACCGTCGCAGCAATCGTCATACCAGCACTTTGCCGAAAGACAAGCGATCATGCAAGTATCGTTTTCTATTCGCACTCCTTTACGGGAGCATGGCCGGTCCGCCCACCCGATCCATTCGGAAGAGATGCCGCAACCGTTCAATCTGTTGCCGGTCGGTCAAGATGAGCAGGTGATCGCCGGCATGCAACTGCGTCGCTCCTCGTGGCACCACAACCCCATCTTCCCGGATGATGGCGTAGCAGAGCGTATTGGGCGGAAAAGGAAGGTCGACCATCTCTTTCTCGGCCCAAGGGGACCCTTCGGTCAGCTCAACCGGCAAGACGATGGCACTCTCTCGTGTCAACCGCACCAATTCGAGCAGTTCTTCTGTAGGCTGCGGTTCAATCAACCCAAGACGATGGGCCAGAGGCGCAACGGTCAATCCCTGCAGCAGCGTGGAGAGCAGGACCACGAAAAAAACGGCATCGAAAACGCGATCGGCATGGGGTACACCGGCAGTCGAAGACATCAGCGCCAAGATGATCGGCACGGCACCACGCAGACCCGCCCAAGAGAGAAAGAGGCGTTCCGACAGTACAAAGCGCTGCCCAACTGTGGAAAAAAAGACAGCAGCAGGACGTGCCAAAAAAACGGCGGCCAGTGCCAGCAGGAGCCCAGGAAGTGCAATCTGCAGCAGCTGCTGAGGACGCGCAAACAGGCCGAGTACCACAAAGACGAGAATCTGCATCGTCCAGGCCAAACCCTCATGAAAGCGCAGGATCGAGTGACGGTGTTCCATCCGCCGATTGCCCATGGTCACTGCCGTGACATAGACGGCCAAAAGCCCACTGCCATGCACCAGCTGCGCCACGGCATAGCTGAGCAGGGCACAGGAGAGGGCCAGGACCGGGTAAAGACCACCTGTATTTAAGCGAATGTGCTGGTTTAAAAACGAAGCGCCGTAACCCAGCCCCACGCCCACAGCGGCACCGACCACCATCTGTAACAGGAAACGGCCGATCGCGGCGCCGATCTGTCCGGCACCGATCGTGGTCCCGGTGGTGATCCAGCTGATCAGCGTCAGTGTAAGAAAGACCGCCATCGGATCGTTGGTACCGGATTCGACTTCCAGAACATCGACCAAACGCCGGCGCAAGGCGGTACCCCCCAAGAGCGCAAAGACCGCGGCAGCATCGGTGGAACTGACCGCCACGCCGACCAAAGCCGCTTCCAACGGGGCCATATCGAGCAGGTACCAGGTCAGCAAACCGAGGATCGCGGCACTCACCAAGACGCCAACCGTCGCCAATAAAAGCGAGGAAACTGCTACTTGATGCAGACGGTGCAACGGGGTGTGCAGCCCACCCTCAAAGAGAATGATGATCAGGGCACCAACCCCGACGGCTTCTGCGACAGGTTCTGAAATGCCTGGCAGCAAGTGCAACATCTGCGGACCGAGTAACCACCCAGCCACGACGAAACCAACCAAGGAGGGAAAACCGATGGTGCCGGAAGCACGTTCAATGAGTACTCCGAGCAGGAGCACCACCGCCAGCACCAACAGAAACATCTCCATGGTTCGGCCTCCTCATGCTGTGATAAAGAAAGCGATCGATATCCCCCTGACGGCTAGGGGAAACAGAAAGAAGAGGACGACAGATCTCCCTCGTTTAGAACGCTCAGATTTTGCGGAACTGCACGTTGGTTACCGCATGCGCTGGCCCTTTTTGAAGGATCAGCGTGGCCCGGAATCGCGTTGGTGCGATGTTTTCCGTCAGATTCGGTTCGTTGATGTTCTTCCAGATTTGCCGGGCCACTTCCACCGCTTCCTCGCGGGAAAGTGTTGCGTAACGATGAAAATAAGAGGCCGTATCCTGAAACGCCGTCTCACGCAACACCAGGAAGCGCTCGACATACCATCGCTCGATTGCCCGGATATCGGCATCGACATAGATGGAAAAATCGAAGAAATCGGAGACAAACAGCTGGGGGGTGTTCCGACCTTTCGATCGGGAACTCGTCTGAAGCACGTTGAGTCCTTCCACAATGACGATGTCCGGTTGCCGGATAACCTGAAATTCTCCAGGAACAATGTCATACGTCAAATGAGAGTAGACCGGTACCAGGACCTCGGGATTGCCCGATTTCAACTCCTCCATAAAGGCGAGCAGGTGACGCAGATCATAGCTTTCCGGGAATCCCTTGCGGGCCATCAATCCTCTTTTCTCCAATACCTGGTTGGGGTAGAGAAACCCATCGGTGGTGACGATGTCGACTTTGGGATGGTTCGGCCAACGAGAGAGCAGGGCCTGCAAGATGCGCGCCGTCGTCGATTTCCCTACAGCTACACTTCCCGCCATGCCGATAATGTAGGGCACTTTCTCCGGCTTTCTTCCTAAAAAGGTATTCCGTGCTTCATACAGATCCTGAACGGCCTTGACATGCAGGTTGAGCAGTCGGGAAAGGGGGAGATAAACTTCTTCGACCTCACGAAGGTCGATTTGTTCATTGATCCCGCGCAGCTTGGCCAGCTCTTCAGCAGAGAGCGTCAACGGCGTGGCGTCCCGCAATCGGCTCCATTCGGCACGTTCAAAATTGACGTAAGGTGAAAAAATGGGTTGTGCAGCATGCTCGGCGCGACTCACCAACCGTTTCTCCCCCTCTCTGTCGTTCGACAATTGATCGAACGCATCTATCCCTTTTCTTCAGATGCTGAGACCCAATGCCGCGTCTCCTGCCCCGCTGAATGGGTGCTTAGGACAATGGGGATGATGAAGGACAACAGCACCAAAGAAAGCAGGGTGCCACTGGCCATCGCCCACCACGTACCAAATCCATCTGCCAAAAAGCCCATGATCAGCGGCAGCAAAAGGGCACCGATGCCCCCTACGCCAACGAGACTTCCGGTTACGGTTCCCGAGAATTTCCCGATCTCTGTGTTGACCAGTGCCTGCATGGTTGGAAAGATAGCGCTGCTGGCGTAGCCCAACAGGCCGAAACAGACCAATGCCCCCAAAGGGTTTGCCAAAAATAGCAATCCGACCGCACAGACAAAGAACCCCGTTGTCGTTGCAAACAACCAACGCTTTTCCAAGTGAGGATGCAGTAAAAGACCGGCTGCCAGTCTACCGAGTGACTGCGCCATCCAAAACACAGAGATGGCCGCTGTAGCGATTGCTGGCGAACTGTTTCGACTCTCCTGCAGAAAAGTCGCCCCCCAACCGGTAAAGCCGGTCTCTAGGCCGACATACAGGAAGAAGGCGACAGCGTAGCGCAGGTAGATCGGGCTGGTCAGCAGCTGTTGGAGACTACGCAGGGAGACTTGCGTGGTCTCCTTAGAAACCCGATCGGCCTGCTGAACTGGAAAGAGCCCAGCAAACGCAAAAGCCAGCAGTGCTGCAATGGCAAACCCAAAGCGTAGCCACAAGGTCTCCGTGACCACTGGGCTGAACAGCCAGGGCCCGCACAAGGCACCCACGCCAAAAAAGACGTTCATCAAGCTCAACCAGCGAGCCCGATGTCCCCCTGCAGCGTCGGAGATCACCGCAGCGGTCAACCCATCGATGGTGGCAAAACCCATTCCATAGAGGAAGAGGGCCACTCGCACGATCCACAATGACGGCGCCCCAGCGAAAACGGCCAACCCCACGCCCAACAGCACTCCGGCGAAACGCAACACGCGGCCCTTGCCAAAGCGGTCACCCAGTACCCCGCCCACAAAGACACCAAGGATATCTCCGGCAGCGAAAAAGCTGAAGAGGGCCCCGGCGTTGGTATGGTTCAGCCCAAAGCGTGCACTCAGCCCGGGTAGCGCCGGGCCGAGCAAACTGTTGACCAAGCCGATCACAACAAAGCCAAAACAGGCTGTTGTCAATAGATGACGGTTCACCTACGATTCCTCCGCCATTGAGGGTAGCACGTCTTTAGCGTTGATCTCCAATCTCTGTCGGAATCTGGCGTACCTCTCCGTAATCGTGCCCCTCCCGGCGGCCCAAAACGATGGAGACCCCATAGAGAAGTGTGCCGACCGCCGCCCACGCAAGCAACAGCCACCAAACCTGGGCCACCGTCTTGTAACACATCCACCCCATCGTCCCCGCCGCGATGACTGCCGCTGCAATCAAAATGGCCGGATGTGGACGCAATCGCGCGGAGTGGTAGAGCGTGGGATTGACAAACGGCAACAAGGCCAACGTGATCGTATGCACGATATACAGCAGCATCATGGCGACCAATGCGGCATTTAACATGAATAGAAAACTCTGGGTCCACAGCAGCACCAACCCGATGAAAAGCCCTGTAATCAGTGCGATATCCGGTGTATGAAAACGCGGCTGGATATGCGCAAGCACTTTGGGCCCCACCCGATCTTCTGCAAAGGTCATCAACATCCGCGCCGGAGCAAGCATATTTCCGGCTACCGAGGTGACGAAAGCAAAGAGGAAGCCGACCGTTACCAGCAAGCTGGCAGATGCCGGCAGATACTGGCGGACCACCATCACCATCGGAGCAGAGGCATTGGCCAGCTGTGCTGTCGGCACGTTGCCGACGGCCACCAGCGCCATCAGTCCATAGATGATTACGGCAGAGCCTACGCCGATGAGAAAGATGCGGGGCAGTGTTTTCTCCGGCTCGGTCGTCTCTCCTGCTTGCTGCGCCAAGGCTTCAAACCCCAAGTAAGAGAAGAAAAGGTTAAACACCGAGAAAAACCTGGGCTCGTGTGGAAACGGATGAAATGTGCAACAAATGGAAAGGCCCGGGATGAAAAACCGCAATGGAGAGCAAGAGCAGCCCGGTCATGCCCGTCTGCACCCAGCCGTAAACGCGCACGCCAATGAAGTGGATCACGAAAAAGAGCAGCAAGATGCCGGTTGCTGACCACAGTGGGGAAATCGAAGGCAAGAGGGTCGCAAGATATTGCCCAAATGAAAGAGCGATGGCATTGGTCGAGCAGATATAGGCCGCCCACTGCAACCACATCACCAAAAAGCCCGGATAATAGTGGCCAAAAGTTCGGCTAATGTGCAGGTACGCACCCCCCGGGCGCTGACCCAATGGCGTGCTGGTGAAAACCGCATACCCCAGTGCAGAGGCGAGGATAACCGGCAACAACGCCACATAGGCAAGGGGAGCCGATGGCCCGGTCCCCTTTGCGGCAAGAGCCATCACCGTAAAAATGCCAGAGCCGATCATCACACCCAGCAACGTGCTGTATCCTTGCAGCCAACCCAAGGTGCGAACGAGAAGTCGACTCCCCTCCGCAGACTGTACCAGTTGTGCGCCTCCCGCCGTGGTTGACCCATCTCTCACGCTCGCGTAACTCCTCTCTTCTCTGTTTTTTGCTCATTTCTCTAATATTTTAGCAAACACACAGAAAGCCGCGCAAGCCACGTGCGCTTGTGCGGCTTCACTCAATACGATGCGCTCAGCCACCTGTCACAAAGCTCTGGATTACGTCGGCCAGCTCAACGGGGTATCGAGGTGGACCCCATCACTGCCCGTCCACGTCTTCAGCCCATCTTGCTGGGCTTGAACGCAGAGATAGTAAAGAGGTTGTGAACCGGTATTGCGCAGTGCCCGTGCGCCTTCCGGCGCGACACGGACGGCCGTCCCTTCCATCACCTCGATCACTTCGCCATCGACCTGCATTTGGCCCTGCCCCTTGAGGAATAGGTAGAGCTCCTCGTTGTTGGTGTGCTTGTGTAAGTAAGGAGAAGCGCTGCCTGGGGCCATTTTGTTGAGGGAGACCTCCATGCCCGTCAATTTGAGTGCATCTTTAATGAAGACTTTGGCATATTTGTTCTGTTGATCCAATGCTTCAAAAGGGCCGAAATTGGCTGCAGTGAAGTGCGTTCCCTCTTTGGTTACAGCTGAAGCTGCCATATTCCTCCACCTCCACGCTTCATTTTGATGGGTACCCATCCAGCTTGTCAATACGCTGGGTCAAACGTGATAAACTGGAAACACTATGGGGCTTGCGAGTGAAACGTGGATTGCTCAAGGATACCAACCTACTGCGGTGCAACAGGATGCCTGGCGAGCAATCGCTTCCCATCAACATACGCTTGTTGTCTCTCCCACCGGAACGGGTAAGACGTTGGCTGCCCTGATGCCGGTGCTCGATGCCTGGATGAAAGAAGGTTTCACCGCCAATCCCAAAGGCGTCTACCTGCTGTGGGTGACCCCGCTGCGTGCGCTCAACAACGATCTGGCCACACACCTCCACGAGTGGATCGAGCGGATCGGTACCCCCTGGACAACACAGGGCCGTCCTTTACCTCGTGTCGGCATGCGCACGGGGGATACCCCAGCTGCCATACGTCGCAAGATGCAGCAAGATCCGCCAGAGATCTTACTGACCACGCCCGAATCGCTCTACCTGTTGCTCACCGCTGCTTCTGGCCGACAGATGTTGCGCACAACGCGTTTCGTTGTCGTTGACGAACTCCATCAATTGTTGCCTGACAAACGTGGTGCCCACATGACCCTCAGCCTCGAGCGTCTCGAGGCACTCGCAACGTATACACCGGTGCGGATCGGTCTCTCTGCCACCCTTGCTGATCCGTCACAGGCAGCCTACTTTCTGGGCGGTCAGGATCCATCAGGTCAACCGCGGCCGGTCACTCTCGTCGCTCCCGTGCAGCGCAAGCACTACCGGCTCTCTGTCCACCTGCCTGATCCTGCAGAAGACCAGCCCTTGCCCAAGGCGGACAACGGCCACAAGCAAGCAGACCAACGCCTCTACGAATGTATTGCCGCAACCTTGACCCCCTGGATACGCCACCAGCAGCGGACCCTGATCTTTGTACGCAACCGCCGACTGACCGAGCGACTCTCCCAACAGATCAACCGTGTTGCAGGCACCTCCCTTTGCGTGCCGCACCACGGCAGCCTTTCCAAAGAGGTTCGACAACATGCCGAACAAACCTTTGCAGCCGGTCAACGCCCAGCGCTGATCGCCACAGCGTCGATGGAGCTGGGCATCGACATCCCCGCGATCGATTCCGTCATCCATTTCGAATCTCCCTGGAGCGTCACTGCCGCGCTGCAGCGCTTCGGCCGTGCCGGGCACAGCTTGGGGGATACAAGTCAAGGACGTATCCTCGTCAAACACCCGGCCGAGTTGGTCGAGGCACTGGCTGTCGCCCAATTGGCCACAGCACAGCAAATGGAGTCGGTCCACTGGACACAAAACGCCTTGGACGTGCTGGCACAACAGATCATCGCCGCAGTGGTCGCAGCGGAAGAACCCGTTGATCCGGACTGCCTCTACACGCTGTTGCGTCAAGCAGCACCCTATGCGCACTTGCCCAAAGCGACGTATCTACGGCTTTTGGCCATGCTGTTGGGCCATTTTCCCTTCGCACCGGCCCGGCTTCTTGAAACGCCCGGGACACACCGGCTGGAAGCTGCACCAGGGGCGCGGCTTGCTGCCTTGATCGGCGGCGGTGCCATCTTTCATGACGAAGAGATCCCCGTCTTCCACGACCGCTACCATGTTCCCATCGGGACGGTCCAAGAGCAGTTCGTTTTGGAGTCAAACCTGGGGGACAGCTTTGTCTTGGGCAACCAAGCTTGGCGGATTACAGCAATCGCATCAGACGGTCTCTATGTCGTCGAAGCAGGAGGCAGTGGCGGCCGCTTTCCCTTCTGGTATGCGGACGGACCCGGACGTAGCCTATTGATCGGCCAACGTGTCGGCCGACTCTGGCGCCTGCTGGAGAGCCGTTGGCAACGTCATGGCAAGCAGGGATGCCTCCGACTGCTCAAGCGTCGCTTCGGCCTCGCCAATCGCGACGCCCAGGCTTTGGTCGACGAAATCAGCCAGCGCATCGACCAACAAGGTGTTCTGGCTACCGATCGGCGCATCTTGGTGGAGTGCTATCGCGACATTGCCGGTGCACAGCGTCTGCTTTTGCACTCCTCGTTTGGACTGCGCTTCAACCGCACCTGGGCAACAGCCCTGCGGGCGGCTTTTGAGGCACGGTGTGGCCAAACCGTTGAATACTACGTGCAGGATGACGGAGTGCTCTTCGTCTTCCCAGAGTGGCAGCCGGCATATCTGGAGGCGGTTGGAGATGTCGATGCCCAGCGTTTGATGACTTGGTTGCAGCAGGGGATCGCCCGGACCCCGGCAATCGGCTGGCACTTTCGCGAGGCGGCAACCCTAGCTTTGATCCTCCCCGTCGCAGACCGGCGCCGCCATACGCCGATCTGGCTGCGCCAATGGCGTGCCCAGCAGCTCTTCGAAGAAGCCTCAACCGACCCCACTTTTCCATTGATCGAAGAGTCTTGGCGAAGCACGCTGGACCAGCAGTTTGACGTACCGGCCGTAGTCTCCCTTTTGCAGCGTATCGCCAGCGGACAAGCGAAGATTACTTTCATTCACCCCACAAAACCATCCGCATTGGCCCGCCAATTTGAATACAGCTACACAATGGCCCGCGCTTATGGGGACGATACCCCGACACTTTTTACACAGGAAGCGCTGCGGCGGCAAGCGGCCCAGCTCCAGTCGGCAGGAGAGAGGGAGGTGCACATCGATCCGGCCGTTCAAAAAGGTTTCGAGCATCCCCTCGTCCAGACCCCCGCCCAGCTTTGGCGGCTACTCAAAACGCGGGGCGAGCATCCGATCACGGCACTCTCAGGGTATCGCCGTTTTTTGACTGATCTCGAGCACCAGGGCCGCATCACACGCATTCGACGTGGCGGGAGGGTATGGGTACTGTGCAGCGATGAGGCGCAAACTTTCCTCCGCTTGCCGCAGAGCACGGCCGATGATCCGGCTGCTTATCATCTTGCCCGGCGCTTTGTCTCGGCAACGCTTTCTCCGACCCCCCAAGCGCTCGCCGAACGCCTCGGCTGGTCCTTTCAGCAGACAGAAGTGCTGTGGTCCCGCCTGGTTAAAGAAAAGCTCTTATTCCAGCAAGGAGACGGCAGCTGGATCAGCGTACCGCTGCAGAATCGTCTGGTGCGCCTCTCCCGGGCACGTGCACTGCCCAGCCTGCAGCTTTCTGTGGGTGACGTCAACCGACAACTGTGGCAGCGCCAATACGTCGGCGCCATACGCGGGTCCAACCCGCCCTCTGTCGAAACGGTACTCCGACGCTTCCAGGGACTTTTTCTTCCATGGACCCTGTGGATGAATCAACTCTTGCCAGCACGTATAGGCCCTGTTACCGCAGAGCAAATCGATCGCCTCTGTCTGCAGGGCCAGTTGCACTGGGTGGCCCGCCGGCGGACGTCTCGCACCCCCTTGGAGGTTGCTTTCTTTTTCCGCGACCAGCCAGAGCTGCTTTGGCCTTACGCTCCCACCTCTCCCTCCGAAGGACAGAACCCCCTGATTGCAGTCCTCCAGCACAAAGGTGCCTGCTTTATGGCGGAACTAACAGAAGCGCTGGATAGCTCAGAAAGTGAGACACGTGCTGCCATCGCTGCAGCTGTAGAAGCGGGACAGATCGCCAACGACCAGTTCTCCGCACTGGCTGCCCTCGAGCCTTCCAAACCACACGGTGCAAGAAGATCCCGCTCGTCGTCATCCGCTTCACGCCGGAAGATCGTCGGTCAGTCGGTCAGCGTCGGAAGATGGTATGCATTGCCTCACCCCCAGGCGCTGCATACCTCACGAGAGGCCTCCCTATTGGGCTGGGCGAAGCTGTTGCTCGATCGTTACGGGATCGTGACGCGTCCTTTGGTCGAAGCTGAAGAAGCTCCCTTTTCGTGGCGCGCATTGTCAGCGGCTTTTCGTGCCCTGGAAGAAAGCCAAGGCGTCGTGCGCGGCTTTTTCATCGAAGGGATGGGTGAGCTACAGTATGCGCTCCCGTCAGCGCTTCAACCGCACGATCGAACCGCCGATCGTCGCACCCGCAGCGCTCCTTCTTTGGATGAACCGCTTCTGCTCTCAGCCAAAGACCCGGCGGCATGGACCGCAGCTTTGGAAAGCGCCCAAGGACGTGCTTTTGCCATGTTGCCGAGGCGCAGCGAAAATGCCGTGGGCTTTTGGCATGCAGAAGCGGTGCTCGCTGCCCAAAGCTACGGACATGCCCTCTCCGTGCCCACAACACTGCCCGATGCCGTCTGGACAGCGCTACTGCGTCAGCTGTTCACCTTCGCCCAGCAGGCCGGCCACAGAAAGCTGCGCATCGCCACGATCAATGGCCAGAAAGCCGTTGCCACACCTTACCGAGCCTGGTTGACCTCCTTCGGTTTTGAATCCGAAGAAGGCGCGATGGTGCTATGGCCCAGTCACGCTCAAGTACTCTTTGTCAATGGATAGCCGCAGGCAGCACGTGTAGCTTCGTCGAGCAGACGCGCTTCGCTCTCTCGCCGCTGTTGCACGGTGATCCCCAACTTTGCCCATACCTCTGCTGGCCCCGGCACGCGATCGTGGGCCGGCGTCTGCTCCAATAGATGGCCCAGGGCAGCACCACCATCGCCCACTCCTGAGACGCCGAAGGCCACATGGCGCAGTTCTTCTTCCTTCAGCTTTATCAAGACACCCTGCAAGGAGGTGTTCTCAAACCGCTTGGCCAACAGGTCATAGCACACCCCTCGCCCCATCGCCTCTGCAGTGAGCAGTGCCGCTGCCTGCACCTCTTCCTCAGGCAAGACGAGCGGTTGCGCCTGCCAGAAAACGTCGGCACGCCCGTCTCCTGCCGGCGATGCAGCTGAAAGCAGCCGCCAAAGCACTTCAACATGCCGCGCTTCGTCGAGCATCATCGAAGCCAAAAAGAGCTCTGGTGTGGGTTTACCCGCTTGCAAAAACCGAGGCAGCAGGGTTGCAACCTGGAGAACGCTCCCTTGCTCAGCACAAAGTAAAGGAGAGAGCACATCGACGATGAGCCGCTGGGTTGAACCATCTACACCCGTAAAAGGGGCCTCACCGATCAAAGTGATGCTCTTCCATTGATTTGCAATTGCGTCTTGGTAAAGCTGCAGTGCAGGATCATCGTCGGCAATCACTGGATTCAGTCGGATCATCGGTCATCTCCCCAAAGGTTCTCTCCCTTTGGAGTACCACCACAAGGTCCGTGAGACCATAGCCGTTTCTGCCCATTCTCAAAGGTCCGAAAGATCCCAACCGTAGGGGTCGAGTGGTGTCAGCGCGGTTGAGCGAGCAGACAATAATGCTCGAACGCCTGCTGCTGCTGGATGAACCATTGAAAACCGGTCGCTTCCAGCAGGACCGTCACCTGCTCGAGATCCAAACGCTCTGAAAGCGGAGGGCCAAGGCTACCACTGCCCTGAGGCGAAAATTCTGCAATGAGCAGCTTTCCATCTGGCCGCAAGCGTTCACGGACGTTTCGTAAGAATTGCTCAGGGTGATCGAGATGATGCAACACATCGGTGATCGTGACAATATCGGCTAAAGGCACCTCCTGCAGCGGCTGCTGGGCATCTTTTGCAACGATCTGTACATTGTGGATTCCTTCTTCTTCCAAGGTGCGCCGGAGGTAGGCAACGGCTTTTGGAGAAGCTTCGACCGCGTAGACCCACCCATCCGGCGCTACGCGCCGGGCGTAAAGCCTCACAAACCACCCCGGACCCGAACCGATATCGACAACCGTCTGTCCACCGCGCATATGGGTCAACCCCATCCAACTTTCTGCCAATGCTGTGCGCTCGCGCTGATGGCGCTCCATTTTAGACCAGTCGGCATCGGCAAAATCCTCTCGATGTGACATACAACCCTCTTTCCGCTTGTGGAATGTGATCTACAATAAAGCACATGAGAGAACCGTGGCATTCCGATCGTCAGGAAGGAACGTATAGGCTCGTCCCGCCTTCTTTTTATAACCGCCCAGCCCTTGAGTTGGCCCCCTGCTTGCTCGGAAGCTTGTTGGTTCATGAGACAACGGAGGGCATCACAGCAGGCATTGTCGTCGAAACGGAAGCTTACGCCGGGCCAGAAGACCGTGCAGCCCACTCTTTCGCCGACCGTCGCAGTGAACGCACCGCCATCATGTACGACACTCCAGGAAAAGCCTATATCTTTGCCATCTACGGCATGTATTGGTGTTGCAATGTCGTGGCTGGTCCGGGAAGAAAGCCCGAAGCTGTGCTCATCCGAGCGCTACAACCCACCGAAGGTATCGATTTGATGCGGGCACGCCGCTCCCATCGCGCACAGCTCCACAGCATTGCCACAAAACCCCCTGAAGAAAGTGCTTCTTCTCCTTTGGCGAAAACCCGAACACTTTCCGATCAGCAGCTCACCTCCGGACCCGGGCGGCTTTGCCAGGCGATGGGCATCGATCAGCAGTGCTATGGGCTTGCCTTCTTTGATCCTGCTTCTCCTCTGCATCTCTATGCCCCTCAAGAGTCCCTTTCTTCAGCTGCGATTGCAACCGGTCCGCGCATTGGCATCGCCTATGCCGGAGCGTGGGCCACGAAGCCCTGGCGTTTCTGGATCAAGGGAAATCCTTACGTCAGTGCCAGTAAGGCGCCTGCGTCAAAACTTGGGCACCTGTCTCCGTGACCAGGAAGTCATCTTCGATGCGCACGCCAAAACGCCCAGGGAGATAGATCCCTGGTTCGACTGTCACGACATCCCCCGCTTGCAGGGGATCCGCATTTCCCGCCACCAAGTAGGGAGGTTCATGAATGTCAATCCCCAAGCCGTGGCCCAATCGGTGTGTAAAAGCTTCTCCAAAACCCGCCTGCACAATCACTTGCCGGGCAATGCGATCGACGTGTTCACCGCTGATTCCTGCACGCAATGCGGCTCTGCCGGCTTGCTGCGCAGCTCGTACAGTCTCGTAGACCTGCCGTTGTAGGGCATCCGCTTCACCGACAAAGACCGTCCGCGTGATATCTGAGGCATATCCCTTGTAGAGAGCGCCGATATCCAAAACGACGGCATCCCCTGCCTGCGCGACCCGTTCGCCCGTTTCGCCGTGAGGCAAGGCTGCATCTGGACCAAAGAGGACGGTCGTCGCAAACGAGGGACCTTCTGCGCCTGCGTCGATCATCGCCACCTCAATCACGTGCGCGATGAAACGTTCGGTAACGCCTGGCTTGAGTGCGGCAATGCCTGCTGCAATACCCTGATCGGCGATTCGTGCCGCTTCCTGGATGCGCGCCACCTCCGCCGCCTCCTTGCTGCGCCGCAGCGTGGTGATCAGCGGGGTTACATCCGCAGCAACAACCTGGCTCAGCCGGGCTTGTAAGGCTTCCCAATTTGCCAGGGTAAAAAGGTGTTTTTCGACGCCCAAAACCCTCAGGCCAGAGGCATGCAGCCATTGTGCTACCAATTGCCAGGGATTTTCTCCATCTGCCACCGCAAGGATCTCGGCCACACCTGTGGTTTTGGCATGTTCAGCTTCTAGGGTGGGAACCAAGAGCGCTTCGCGACCACTTGCCTCTAGGAGCAGGGCAATCGTGCGTTCGTAGGCATGTGGCCGCCATCCAGTCAGGTAAAAGAGATTTGCGGGGGCAAGCACGACAGCCCCTTGTATGGCCGCACGTTGCAGGGCAGCTGACAACTTCTTCCGACGTGATGCGTATTGAATGAATAACGTAATTGCAAAAACTCCTCTACGGACGATAGTGCCCGTATTTTCGCGCATTTCGTAGAAAAGTGCAAAGAGGTTAACAGAAATTCACATGAAATCCGTTTTTTTGTTCTACCCAAAATTGTTACACTGTTCCAGAGGCAGGAGGTGTTCGCATGAACGTGCTCCTTCTGGGGACCCCTTCCCAAGTGGGACCGTACTTTACCAACGCAATGCGTGCCGAAGAGATGCACGTCATTCAGCCGGATGAGGTGGCGGAAGGCGTGCGCATGGTCCAGGAAACACCACCAGAAATTGTTATTGCTGCAACGTTGCAACCTGAACCGGACGGATTTGCCGTCTGCCGCCGGTTACGCCGCGCAGGCATCGATGTGCCAGTGCTGATCCTGACCACACTGCCCGATACGATCAGCCGCCGCCGCACCAAGCGCGTTGCCGGGAACGCCTATTTGCAATTGCCTTGTACGGCAGAACAATTCATCGAGGCTGTTCTCCTCACTGCCACCAACGGCAAAACCTCCTGGCAAGTCGGGGAGCTGACCGTCGACATTGCACGCCACCGCGTCTACAACCAGAGTGAAGCGGTTGCCTTGGCGGCCACAGAGTTCGCGCTGCTCGCATACATGGTACGGCACACCGGCCAGGTTCTCTCACGCGAACAGTTGTTACGCCGAGTTTGGGGCGAAGAGACGACGACGGAGACCAAAGAAGTCGATGTTTATGTGCATTACCTGCGGCAAAAATTGGGCCAATCCAAGCAGAATAATTTCTTGCAGAGCGTACGTGGCAAGGGCTATCGTCTGTTGCCGCTGCGTTCGTTGACCGTAACCGGGTAATCCTGGGACCAATCGATGGCATGCCACGGCAGCCCAGCAACGCCGATACACGTGTCAGCTGCCCCGTAATAGACCAGCAGCCGATCCGGTAGGGCCGCGGCGCCGCAAGAAAAGACGACATTTGGCACGAGTCCCTGACACTCCCACGGGAGCCTGGGGAAAAAGATCGGGCGGTCGAGACGCACCAACACTCGACCCGGGTCTTCTTTATCAAGCAATGCAGCTCCAAGGCGATAGACCCGCTGCCGATCGACGGCATGATAAAGGAGCAACCACCCTTCTGGCAATGGAAGGGGTGGACCTGCAATGCCGATACGGACCGATTCCCATCCTTCTCCACGCGGCGTCATCACCATGCGGTGATGCTCCCAATGAAGGCCATCCGACGAGTCACAGATCCAAATCGAAGGCTCGCGGCGATGAAAAAGGTAGTACCGACCGCCAATACGGGCCGGCAGCAGTGCACCGTCCTTGTTCGTCTCATCGAGCAGGATGCGCCGGTGCTCCCAGTGCAGCAGATCGACGGAATCGGCAATTGCCAATCGCCAGTCTCCTGGTCCGCGCCCTCCAAAAGCCGTATAGACCATGTAGAAACGCCCGTCCAAAAAGGTCACCCGTGGATCTTCAACCCCGCGGGCCTCTTGTGGCAGCACGCCTTCAAAGACAGGGGCATCGCTTCGGGTGAAGTGGATCCCGTCTGTACTGCTCGCATAGCCGATGCAGGAACGATAGGCTGTCGGATGGCCGTACTCCGTAAAAGGCAGGTCGGCTGCCCGATACAACAGGACAATCCGATCCTCTTGTTGTGCAACGCCGGGATTGAATACAGCGGCTGCTTCCCACGGATGTTGGGGTCGTGGGCCGAGGATGGGCCGTTCACAGAGCCTTACCAGGTGAAACATGACCATTCCCCCTGCTGCCAACCTGTGCAGCCAGCGGAAAAAGGTGCCTGACCACCTCTCGATCTATTTCGATTCTGTAAAACTTCTGTAACCGGTCTGTAATGAAACAGGGGTACGCTACATCGTGAACCCCCTTTTCCAGAAAAGTGATTGAGCGCACTACGGTGCGCTCCTTTTTGCTGTCGACAAGCATCTCCTTCCAGAAAAAGCGTTGGCCATTGTGGGACAGATGCGCTAGGATAGAGTGAATTCTCACAGATTCGACACGATTTTGCATCTTTTGCCGGATAGGCTCGACCGTTGACGCGTAGGAGGAAAACCATGTCCACGCTGCCGCCACGCAGCCAACATCATCAACACTTCTGGTCCTTTCCGTGGCACTGGCCACAGATCCTCATTGTCGCTTTGGTCGCTGTCTTTGCCACAGCGGCAGGGGCAGCAGGGTTGGTGTTCAGCAAACTCAACCAGACCCTAGGCACCTCGCAACATCATGCCAGCGTTGGGGATGTCGTCGGCAGTGCTTTTGCACAGGCAAAGCCGCAACAAACTTTTCTGCTGATGGGCACCGATCGCGCCAGTTCCGGCTTTGGAACCACTTATCTGCAAGGGGGACGTAGCGATACCCTGATCTTGGCCAAGCTCGACTTGCCCACCAAGACCGTCACACTCGTCACGATCCCACGCGATACCGCCGTCGTGCTCGATGGACATGGGCTGCAAAAGATCAACGCGGCCGCTTTGCTGGGCGGTCCCACGTACGCGGTGCAGACCGTCCAGCGGCTGACCGGTGTCACAGCAGATCATTATGTAGAAGTCGACTTCAATGGCTTTGAAAACGTGATCGACGCGATGGGGGGCATCGATATTCGCGTCGATCATGCGCTCATCGACGATCGCACCGGAAAAACCGCCTTTCAGCCCGGAGTGCACCATATGGACGGCAAAACCGCCCTTGCCTATGTCCGCTTTCGGCATGACAAGGACAGTGATGAAGGACGAGCCTTACGTCAACGCGAGTTTCTCGAAGTCGTCGCGCAAAAGGTGCTCTCCCCCACTGGATTGGTTCACCTGCCCCAGTTACTGGATGTAGCCCAGCAGAACATGACCACAGACGCTACACTCAGCGATTTGCTTCCCCTCGCCCGTCAAATCGGGTCGGCCAGCGCGCTTCAATTCGTGCAAAAGAGTATCCCGGGCGTCAATGCGTATATCGACCAGATTTGGTATTTTTTGGTCGACGTTCCGAAGACCCAAGCGCTCTTTGATGCGCTTTACCCTGGCCCGGCGCATACCGTCGATCCAACCCTCGTTCCACCGCAGTGGCGGGCATCTGCTGCAACGCAGCAAGAAATGGCGGGCCCTGGAAACGGAGAAATACAGACCAACGCCCCTGCCGCCGAGACAGGTGCAAGCGTCCCCACCCCACCGTCCCATTCCAACCCAACACAACCTCGCACACCGGCAACCGCTCTCCCACTGGTTCAAAGCATCCCTGTGTCGCAGCAAGCTGCATCAAGCCCAGCCCTACAGACGGGGAAGAAGCCCATTGTGCAACAGGTGCAACCCCCTCTTCCCCAACAGGTCGCGCCCCCACCTCTTCCTATCCCCCCTGCTCCTGCTGGGCAGCAGTCGCTGAGTTCCCCTTGATCGGCCAAGCAACTAGAGTGCCAAGGGCCCGGACGTGACATCCACCGTGATTACAGTCGGTTTTGTGGCCTGAAAAGCCTGAGACAGTGCAGCATCCAGAGTCGCTGCGGAGTCGGCAAAGACGGCGTCGGCGCCATACGCCTTGGCCAGTCCAACGATATCGATACCGGGGAGATCAAGCCCCGGGATCTCGCCGGGTTGGCCTTGATAGAGCATGGCCGCAAAGCCCTTGAGGATGTTGTATTCGGCATTACGCAGCACGAGCACGACGATCGGCAGCTGTTGCTGTGCAGCGGTATAGAGGGCCTGCACGGTATACTGCAGCGAACCATCGCCGACCACTGCTACCACTGGACGGGTTAGATCGGCCAATTTGATCCCGATCGCTGCTGGCACGCCGAATCCCAGACCACCGCTGGCCGCAGTATAGTAACTGCCAGGTTGATGGGGTCTTAGGTAACGTGCAAAGACGGCGCTGTTAGAGATCGCCTCATCGACCATCACGCACCCCTCGGGCATTGCCTCGGCCAAGCGCTGTGCCACAAAGGCAGGATCAAACGGCGCACCTGGCTGTGGCTGGGAGACAGCGGGTGGCGGTTCGACTGCCACACGGATCGAGGGACGCTGGGAGACCGCTTCGCCCAATACAGCCAAACCCGCCTTGATGTCACCGAGCACAGCGCGTCCGCCGACCGCTGTAGCAATGGCATGCGGATCGTCGGTCAGCAGGAGCAACTGCGTCTTAGGAGGCAGCACGGGACCGGGAAGATAGGGATAGTAGCGAAAGACGGGGGCGCCTGCTGCCAAGACAACATCATAGGAAGCCAATTGTTGGGAGACAGCAGCCATCGCTGGTGCAAGGCTTCCCTTGTATTGCGGGTGATTGCGCGGAAAGCCGTTTCGCGCACCTACGGCATCGGAAAAAACATCGGCGCCGAGTCGTTCGGCCAGGGCGACTGCTTCCTGCCAAGCCCTGCTCCGATCGACCCCTGACCCGAAGACCAATGCCGGGTGTGCACTTGCGTTGAGAGCGGCTGCAAACGCCTCCACGGCCTCTGGAGCGGGATGGGGAGTTAGCACAACATCGCGATGGCCCACAGGGGTCGCCGGCTGATCCCAAAAATCCATCGGTATTGCCAGGAAGACCGGCCCCTGGGGCGGTGTCATCGCCGTCAACCAAGCCCGCTCAAACAGGAAGGGCAGCTCATCCGCACAGACCGCTTGAAACGCCTCCTTGACATAAGGCCTGGCGATACCTACCAGATCACCCGAAAGCAGCGGATCATAGCGGAGTTGCCGGGTATCCTGTTGCCCAGCGGTCACGATCAACGGACTGCGGTTCTCATAGGCGGTGACAAGCTGTCCCACTGCGTTGCCCAAGCCGGGAGCTGTATGGAGGTTGACCAACGCCGCACACCCCGAAGCCTGGGCATAGGCGTCGGCCATCGCCACCACACTCGCCTCTTGCAACGCCAAGACATATCGCATCTGTTTGGGAAACGCATACAAGAAGGGCAGCTCCGTCGATCCAGGATTGCCAAAAACCGTTGTCATTCCCGCTTCGCGCATCCATTGAAAAACCGCTTCCCGTGCATTCATGTTCACCGTCTCCCTTCGACGACCACATCGATCAGCGGTTGACCCGCAATAAACCGCAAGAGGTTTTTGACGGCCTGTTGGGAGATTCGGGTCGTGGCCTCCGCGGTCACGCCGGCACCATGGGGCGTAAGCAAAAGATGGGGCAGACGACGCAGCGGCGCATCTGCTGGCAACAGCTCCTCTTCAAAGACATCGATCGCTGCTCCCGCCAACGGCCCCTCCTGTAGTACGATTGCGAGCGCTTTCTCGTCGATCAACTCGGCACGCGCGGTATTGATGAGAAAAGAACCGGGCTTCATGCGTCGCAGGCGTTCCAAGTCAAAGAGGTGAAAGTTCTCCGAAGTCAACGGCGTGTGCAGGGTGACGAAATCCGCGGTCTCAACCAGTTGATCCAAACCGACGCGCATCACGCCAAGCGATTCCTCTTTTTCTTTTGAAAGAGGAACCACATCGTGATAGATCAATCGCAGATCGAAGGGCGCCAGCCGTTTGGCCACTTCCTGGCCAATGCGTCCCATTCCGACGATGCCGACGGTCTTGCCGGCCACCTCATGGGCCCGCTGCATCCACACCGGCAACGGCCAATCCCCCTGGACCATCGCCAGATGCGCCGCTACCAAGTCACGCGAAAGCGCCAGCAGCGCCAGAACAGTATGCTCTGCGACAGAGATTGTGTTGGCGCCGGTCACATTCGCTACCCAGATCCCCTGTTCTTTTGCCGCCTGCAAATCTACGTGATCCACTCCGACACCAGCTACCTGGATCAAACGCAGCTGGGGGGCTTGTTCGAGCATCTCACGTGTGACCGCATAGAAAGTCGTGGACAGAAGCAATGACGCATCGGCCAAGTGCTGTCGCGCCGCCTCCGGCGTCTCCGCAAAGACCACCTCGTGTCCCGCAAACGCACGTTGCAGGGCAAGGTTTGGTTCACCCTGATCAGCCCCTGGTGGAAGCATGGCCAGCAGTTTCACATCAAAAACCCCCTCTTACCGCTCAGAGGAGAAAAGAGATGCCGTAGGACGAGGCGATCAGGCCGCCCCCCGATACGAGTGTGGAGAGATCGAGGGCAAAAGCCGGGTCGACCACAATGCGATCGGCGGAACGGCCGATATGGCGCGGAAACAGGATCTGTCGATTGATGATGAAATAAGCAGCAACCAGCACGATGCCGACCACGAAGGACCAGTTGGCTAACCCGAACACAAAACCTTGTGGATTCCGCCAGACCAACGCCAAAAGTGCCGAAGCGGCCCATCCACCCGCAAAGACCATCCCCGCCGTTTTAGGGGGTAGTGTGCGCATCTTCTTGCGGCGCTGCGCCAGCTGCTCTGGGGTCAGTGTCGGTGCCGGCTCTCCCTGTGGACGTTCCTCCTGCCCGCGGATCCCGCGTCCTCCCCTTCCCAGGTCAGTCAACCGTCAGCATCCCCTTCTTGCTCTATCGACGTGTGTAGTATAACGCTTTTCGCTCGTAAATCCGTTGTTTCCCCTGCCGTCATGCGGCAGTTGAACGAGCAGCATGAAGGTGACAGGCAACCTGCCGTTGCGGGGCAACCTCTATCAGAGGAGGATCGACCTGACTGCAGATGTCCATCGCAAACGGACAGCGCGTACGAAAGCGGCACCCACTGGGCAAATCGATCGGACTGGGCACCTCCCCCTGTACCACCACGCGCGGGCGGGTGCGCGTCACCTTGGGATCGGGCAGGGGTGCGGCAGAGAGCAACGCCTGGGTATAGGGATGCAGCGGCTCGCTATAAAGCTGGTCAGTCGGAGCGATCTCGACCAATGCCCCCAGGTACATCACCCCGACATGGGTGGAGATATGCTTGACCATCGACAGATCGTGTGCAATGAAAAGATAGGTCAGCCCCATCTCCTGCTGCAGGCGCTCCAACAAATTGACGATCTGGGCCTGAATGGAGACATCCAGTGCGGAGATCGGCTCATCGGCCACAATCAGCTCTGGCTGCACAGCCAAAGCACGGGCGATGCCAATGCGCTGTCGCTGCCCTCCTGAAAACTCATGTGGAAAGCGACTCGCATGCTCCGGATTGAGTCCCACCGCCCGAAGCAACGCTTGTACGCGTTCCTGTCGCTCTTTTGGGGTACCCATGTGGTGAATCTGCATCCCTTCGGCAATGGTGTCTCCCACCGTCATCCGCGGGTCGAGCGAGGCCAACGGATCTTGAAAGATCATCTGCACCCGCCGGCGAAACCGGCGCAAGGCGCTGCCGTGCAAACTGTGAACCTCTTCACCGTCAAACAGTACCCGCCCTGCACTCGGCTGGTAGAGGCGCACGATGGTCCGACCCGTCGTCGACTTCCCACAACCGGACTCCCCCACCAAACCAAGTGTTTCGCCCCGTTCAATCGTAAAACTGACACCGTCGACAGCACGCAACTGCCGGCCACCCCGGGCCGGAAAAGTCTTCTTGAGTTCCTGGACCTCAAGCAGCGGTCTTGCCACCGCGTCTCCTCCCTTGTTGGGTTGCTTTCCAAATCTCCTGGCCTACCCTGTCCCACGCCCAACAATGCCTTACTGGGGCGGCGCACTCCTCGGTTGCAGGGAGAGGTCTTCCTGTGAAACGGCAGCCTCCCCTTCCGCCCAAGGTCGCCGTAACCCTGCCGGTGCAGCGGGATCGTTGAGCCAGCAGCGTACGCTGTGTCCTTCTGTTTCCACCTGCTGCTCAATTGGCGGCATCTGTCGACAAATGCGCAAGGCATAGCGGCAGCGGGGTGCAAATGCACAACCTGACGGAGGATCGAGCAGATCCGGCGGTGTCCCCTCAATCGGTTCCAAAGCACCTTGACGCATCCGATCCAAGCGTGGCACTGAGCGCAACAGGCCCCACGTGTACGGATGACGTGGCGCATAAAAGAGCGGCTCCAACGGAGCTTGCTCGATCACCTCACCGGCGTACATGACCACAACGCGATCGGCCACTTCGGCAACGACCCCGAGATCATGGGTGATCAGCAATACAGCTGCCCCCGTCTCTTTTTGCAGGCGTTTGAGCAAGGCCAGAATTTGCGCCTGAACGGTCACGTCCAGCGCGGTGGTCGGCTCATCGGCAATCAGCAGCTTCGGCCGGCAAGCCAAAGCCAACGCAATCATCGCCCGTTGACGCATCCCTCCTGAAAATTGGTGGGGATACTGGTGGGCCCGCTGCACCGCGTCGGGAATGCCGACCAGCTGCAGCATCTCTACGGCGCGTTGCCACGCCTGCTTGCGGGTCACCGACTCATGCAACGTGACGACTTCGGCGATCTGACTGCCTACTGTCGCAGTCGGATTGAGCGCAGAGATGGGATCTTGAAAGACGACGGTGATCTGCTCCCCGCGTACCTGCTGCATCTCCCGTTCAGAGAGCTTGAGCAAATCCCGACCTTCAAACAAAATCTGGCCACCGGTCACTTCTGCAGGAGGGGTCGGCAAAAGTCGCAAGATCGTCTGGGCAGTGACGCTCTTCCCACAGCCGGATTCACCCACCACTGCAAGCATCTCTCCCGGTGCAATGGCAAAACTGACCCCGCGTACCGCTTGGACGAGCCCGGCATACGTGTGAAAGACCACCTGTAAATCACGCACTTCCAATAAAGGAGCTCCAGCCACCAACTTCCTCCTTTAAGGCCACGTTCCATCGCTTCGATCAGAGTCCCCGCCTATGGTCCGTCCAGCACCCCCTGGCAGATTACTGGCGCAAGCGCGGATCCAGGGCATCCCGCAGACCATCGCCCAGCAGATTGAATGCCAAAATCGTGATGCTGATCAGGATCGCTGGAAAGAGCAACTGCCAGGGATATTGCATCAGCTGTAGCCGTCCCTCACTGACCAGCGAACCCCAGCTGGCCACCGGCGGCTGCACGCCCAATCCCACAAAGCTCAAAAAAGCCTCGGTAAAGATGGCGTCTGGAATCAACAGCGTCAAGTTGATGATGATCTGGCTCATTGTGTTGGGGATCAGGTGACGGAAGATCAGCGCCGCCGGACTTGCGCCCAGTGTCTCGGCAGCCAGCACGAACTCTTGATTGCGCAATTGCAAAATTTGTCCACGCACGACACGGGCCATACCCATCCATCCGGTCAAGGCGAAGGCAACCACGATGGGCATCACCCCAGAACCTAGGACCAACATCAACAAAATGACGACGATCATGAAGGGGATCCCATAGAGGATCTCCACGATGCGCATCATGATATTGTCGACCATCCCACCAAAAAAGGCTGCAATCCCCCCGTAGATCACGCCAATCGCCAAGCTCAAGACGGCAGCGATTAGGCCGATCTCCAGCGAGATGCGGCCGCCGACCCAGACACGCACAAAGAGATCGCGGCCAAGCCGATCGGTGCCGAACCAGTGCTGTGCCGATGGCGGCTGGTTATGTGCGCTTAAATCGATATGATCGAAGGTGAACGGGCGCAGATAAGGTGCAAAAAGTACACCCAACACCATCAGCGCCAGGATCACCAAGGCTCCCAAAGCAACGCGATTGCGGCGGAAACGCCGCCAGGCATCTGCCCAATAGCTGAGAGGAGGAGTGGCAATGGCCTCTCGTGCAGCCACATCAGGGCCGACCCACTCAAACGCCTCAGGAGGCAAATCGTGACGGAGAATCATGCTTCACGCCTCCCCACGCGAATCCGCGGATCGATCCAGCTATAGGCCACGTCGACCAAAAAGAGCAAAAAGACCAAAAGCGCAGCAAAAAAGAGTGTCACACCCATGATCATCGTATAGTCGTCGTCCTCCACGCTGGTGACGAAGTATTGGCCCATGCCAGGTACATTGAAGATCTGCTCGACGACCATCACCCCGGTGACCACCGCTGCGATCATCGGCCCCAAAATCGTCACCACCGGCAAGATGGCATTGCGGATCATGTGGCGCCAGACAACAGCCGGCATGGACAATCCCTTTGCTCGTGCCGTCTTGATATACTCCTGCCCGGTTACCTCTATCATCGAGGCGCGCATCATGCGAGCAATCTGCGCCATCGGGCTGGCAGCCAAGGCCAGCGCAGGCAAAACCGTATAGGCGATCCCACCCCATCCGGAGATGGGCAACCACTGCCACCGAAAGCCAATGAAGTACTGCAGCAACGCGGCAATCACGAAGTTCGGAACCGAGATCCCCAAGACGGCGATGACCATTGCCACACGATCTGTCACGGTATCCCGCTGGACTGCAGCCACAATTCCCAGCGCCAGACCGACCACCACGGCAAAGGCGATCGCTTCAAATCCAATGGTAAACGATGGTCCGAAAGTCGTCGCAATGATCTCGTTCACCGTTCGCCCCTGGTATTTGTATGAAACGCCCAAATCACCGTGGATCAGATTGCTCAAATAGTCCAAATATTGTACAGGTAGGGGTTGATCCAGCCCGTACTTGGCCTTGATGTTCTGCAAGATGACCGGATCGAGGATCTTCGATGTCGTAAACGGATCGCCGGGAATCATATGCATCAAGAAAAAAGTGAGCGATGCGATCACCCACAGGGTGATCACCATATACAGCAGGCGACGCAGCACATAGCCGACCAATGTCGATCACTCCAACCCTTGCAAACCGTTTATTGGAACAACAGCGGGAGGGCCACAAACGCCCTCCCGCTGTTGTGACAACGAGCTATCAGGGCTGCACAGACGCCCAGGTAAAATCGACATCGCCACCGACAGTAAGCCATGCCAAATCCTTGACGTAGTTGCGCACCGCATGGGGAACCTGTGGATACCATTCCGGAATGATCGGCATCTCGTCCATCAAGATCTTCTCGGCTTGTCCCATATCCTCCATGCGCTTTTGGGTATCGGCCGTTGTCTTGGCATCCTTCACCAGCGCATCATATTGCGGATTGCTCCAATTGGTGTAGTTGTTGCCACCGTTGGTAACGAACATATCGATGAAGGTCATGGGATCATTATAATCTCCGTACCAATCGATGTAGCCCACTTGTTGCTGCCGCTTGCTCAGGGTATCAAGGTGGACTTTCCACTCATCTTGTTGGAGGTTGACGGAAATGCCCAGATTCTCCTGCCACATGGCTTGAATGGCTTCCGAAACCGGCTTGGCGTTGGGCCGGTTCGGATACAGAAGTGTGACCTTTACGTCGCTGGGGTTAGAGATACCTAGATCCTGCATCCCCTTCTGCAGCTCTTGCTTGGCCTGTGTCGCATCAAAGACCGGGAAGTATCCCAACACCTGTTTGCCGTTATCGTTGATGGCGTACTGACGATCGCCATATTCTTCGCGGAAACTCTTGTCAGGTGAGCTGCCTGGCATACCTGGTGGCACCAATGCAGTAGCAGGCAGTGCCGTCTTGATGATGCCAGAGATCAGCTGCTGGCGATCGATGGCCATCGCCAATGCCTTGCGAATGTGAACATCTTTCAACACCGGATCCTGGACGTTGAGCGCCAGGTAGTAGGTCGCTGCCGTCGGGGTGGTTACCATATCGGGGCTACCCTGGAATTGGCTGATGTTCTCCGCTGGAATCTGGTCCAAAGCGTCGAGCTGACCGCTGAGATACTCCTGCACTTCTGTCGAGGTGTCTGCAATGATTGGCATATCAATTTCGTCGAGCTTGACCTTCGAAGCATTCCAATAGCTGGGGTTCTTCTTCATCACCAACTTGGCATTGTGTTGCCATTCTGTCAGCGTGAAAGGACCATCGTAAACAGCCTTATCGGGAGCACTGAAATACTGATCCCCGTATTTGGAAACGATGTCCTCACGGGCCGGCATGTAGGTTCCAAAAGCCATCAAGCCCAAAAAGTAGGGTGTCGGTGCTTCCAGGGTAACGACCAAGGTGTGCGGATCTTTCACCTGGATGCCGAGATCGGTGGCCTTGGCTTTACCTTCATTGAAGGCTTGTCCATTTTTGATGTAATAAAGCTGATAGGCATAATCAGAGGCTGTCTTGGGATCGAGGGCGCGCGTCCATGCGTACTTGAAATCGTCTGCTGTGATCGCTTTGCCATCGGACCACTTGGCGTCACGAAGATGAAACGTGTACGTCAATCCATCCGAGGAGATCTCATACTTATCGGCGATGCCATAGGTCGGCTTGCCGTCTGGGCCAACGCGCATGAGACCTTCCATAACCGCATTGATGACATTAAAAGAAACCAAATCGGTCGACTTCTGCGGGTCCAACTGGGGCGGATCGGTCTGGATGCCGAAACGTAACACGCCTGCCTTGGCAGAGACGGGCAAGTGGGCAGCCTGTTGGGTCTGCGTGCCAGAAGGCGCATTGCCCGATGGCGTGTTGTTGGTTGTTGATCCACCGCCACAACCGGCAAGCAAGCCGGCGAGAATCGCTGCCGACCCGACGCCCATGAGTGCCGAGCGAAAACGCTTGACGAACAAATCGTACCCCCTTCGCTTGCTCTTCTTCTCTCTTCTCTTGCGGCCAAGTCCCCATGACCGGTACGCCTGCACTTTGGTGTCACGTTCAACACCAAATGACAGCTACAAAACATTTCGAAAGGATTGGACATGTTATAACAGGATCATGCGCTCCCGTCAATATGACAAAAGGTGGCAGCATTTTGCTTACAACAAGCAGAGCGGTCACCTGTCCGCGTGTCTCTCGGGGCACAGCCAACTGCGGCGGCGTGCGGATACCGACCAAGTTCTGGGTGAAGCTGTGCTACAGGCAAAGTCGACCCTACTGGTGACGGCCACCGCCGATGCGGGCAATGGCCTCGATTTCGACAGGCGCCCCTTTGGGCAGTGCCGCCACCTGTACCGTGGAACGTGCAGGCAGCGGTTCTCGCAACAGGGCCCCGTAGGCCTGGTTGACGCGGTCAAAAAGGGCCAGATCTGTCACAAAGATCGTCGTCTTGACCACGTCCCCAAGGGCAGCTCCTGCCGCCTGTAAGATCGCTTCGATGTTGTGGAGAATCTGCGTCACTTGTGTCTCAATCGGCCCGTCTACCAGCTGTCCGCTTTCCGGATCGATTGGCAGTTGGCCAGAGACAAAGAGCCATTCTCCTGCCTGTATCGCCTGGTTGTAAGGACCAATCGCAGCGGGTGCTTTTGGGGTACGGACAGCTTCATTGGTTGTCGACCAGGAATCCACGGATGGCTCACTCCTTCTGTGCGTTTATTGCGCTGCGATGGGAACGTCGTCAAGCAAGGCCCAAGGCAACGTGGCACGGCCCAGGGAACGCTCGCTGGAAAGCGCAACCAAGCAGTGCGGCAAGTCGCGAAACAGGTTGAGAGAGAAGACCGCATCGGTCACCCGGGCCACAGGCTCCCCATGCTCCACCCAAAAGCCGAAAGCGATCGTGCCCCCCACTTGCCCAGCGTATGGGTTACCTGCCCATGCCCCCATCAGCGCGCAGATGTACAAGCCCTTTTCGATGCCTGCAAGCAAATCCTGCATTGGCTGCTCTCCTGCTTCGACCACGATATTGCTCGGTCCGGCAGTCGGCTGATCCCCTCGCCAGGCCGATCCGGTCGGGGCCATCTGCAGCTCCACTGCGCTCTCACGATCGAGCAAAAACGAAGAAAGCTTGCCGGCCGTAATGAGTGGATTGCGCTGGGTAGGAGTTCCTTCGTCATCAAAAGGAGCCGAAGCAACGCCATAGGGTAGCGTCGGATCATCGACGAGTGTCAGCTTCTCACTGGTGATCAGGCTGCCAAACTGATCTTTTCGAAAGCGGCTCACTCCCTGGCGGACTGCACGCCCATTGAGCGATTGAACAAACGGCATCATTAGATTGGCAAAAGCCGCCGGATGGAGCAGCACCGGATAACGGCTCGCTGTTGGGCGTCGGGTACGCTGTGCCACCTGTGCCAGTTTCGCCAGACGGTCAGCCATCTGCCGCAGATGCGGCTGTACCTCCGCTGCCCGCCCGAATTCCTCTCCATCGTATCCGGTGAAAATGTTGGTCTCTTTGGCCGAGCTGATCTCCACCATCACTCCGGCCGAGCCGGAGGTATAGCTGCCCGAAAATCCACTGCTGTTGGCCAACGCGACGTGATCGGTCGAAACGACCAATTCTGTACCGGCCTGCAGCTCCTCCCCTGCCTGGCGCAGGCGACGGATCGCATCCTCTCCCAGTGCGACCAACTGCTCTGGGGTCAGTGCGTCCAAAGCTAGATCGTGGGTCTCTACCTGTGGCAGCGGTGCCGCTGGGGGCAGATCAAGATCGCCAGGGTTGGCCGAACGTGCGATTTCGATGGCTCGTCCAGCGAGATCTTCAGGCGCCTCTCCCCACGAACCAGTCGCCACACCGACACGTCCGTCGATGGCAACACGAAGTACCACTGCAGCACTGCGTTTGTGCTGAATACTTTCCAAGCGGTTGTAAGCGAAAGAAACAGGCAGCTCCTCGGAAGCGGTCCAGTAAGCGTCGGCCTTGCTGGCCCCCAAACGTCGTGCTGCTTCGACAAAAGCCTCTGCCGGAACGAACTGCTTTCGCTGCTGTCCACCGGCCATCACTGAGCACCCCCTACCAGCAGGTTTTGGATGCGGATGTGCGGTGCCCCTTGCGCAACCGGCAAGGGAACCTGTCCTCCCTTGCCACAGCCGCCGCCAGATTCGCACTGCGTCTGATCCGAACCAATGGCATCGATGTTTTGCAACGTCTCAAAGAGATTTCCGGAAAGGGTAGCATTTTTCAGGGGTTCGGCTAACTTGCCGTTTTTGATGCGGTAGGCAGAGGTAGCTCGGAAGGTAAAGTTGCCATGGGTGGTCTCTCCCCCATAGGCACCTTTGGCGTAAATCCCGTCTTGGACATCGGCAAAGAGATCTGCGGGTGGCGTCGTACCTGCCTCAATGCAGGTATTGCGCATGCGGACAATCGGCGGATAGCGCCAGTTGATCGCCCGAGCATTGCCCGTCGGTCGTTCGCCCAGCTTACCGGCCGTCTCCCGGGAGTGCAGGCGCCCCACCAGAACCCCTTCGCGCAGCAGATAAGTCTTCTGAGTAGGTACACCCTCGTCATCGTACTTGAGGTAGGCACGGGAGCCAACATCGAGCCCAGAATCATAAATGTTGAGTATCGGACGGCCGAAACGCTTGCCCAACTGCATCGTCTCCAGCAGATTGGCATCGCCGGCCACATTGTCGCCCTCAGAGAGATGGCCGAACGCCTCGTGAACAAAAACACCGGCCAACACCGGATCGAGGATCACCGTATAGGGTCGTCCCTGTACCTCCTGTGCATCCAACAAGGTGACCGCACGCTGGGCAGCATCCTCCACCTGAGCCTCTAACCCACGAAGAACATCAAAAGATCCTGTGCTCCCAAAGGAGACAAAATCTTGTTGTGTATCCCCGTCGCGGGTAGCGATGGCACCCAGGTTGCCACCCAAGTCCACCTTTTCCTGCTCAATCGCTGTACCTTCAGAATTGACGAAGGTGACGCGCACCCAGGCGTCGGTATAATGCACTTGGCTGGAGGTCACGCCCACTGTGGAGAGGATGCGCTCATTGTAGGCGGCCAACAGCTCTTTTTTCTCCTGTACCGAGACACTACGGGGATCTTCGCCAGTCAGCAACAAAGGCACCTGCTCGACGACAGGTGCCACTTCGGCCAGCGTCACCTGTTCAGTGGCATACCGATTGGCGAGGTTTGCCTGCTCTACAGCAGAGGCAATGGCAGCATCGAGTTCTTCCAAATCATAAAAGGAGACAAAGCCCCAACCATCCCCCACCAGCACGCGCACATTGCCACCGGCACTCTTGCCAGCCGTCAGCCGCTCCAGCTTCGGCCCTCGAAACGAGATCGCTGTCGACTGCCGCTCTTCCACCCGTATTTCCATGTACCGAACGTCATTGCGCCGACATTTTTGCCGTAGTGCTTCGGTCAACCCCTGCATGCCCTGCTGCCCCCCATCGCTCCAATGTGCCATACAGCAGCCCGATCTGTGATGCGCTCTATTGTACCGCGTACGAGGGGACTGCCAAAATCCACCTCCGCACGGCTGCCTAGCCGTCCTGTTCAGGTACCTGCAAGGTCTGGCTCTCGGTTGGCAGTCCGTTTTCATGACGCAGCAGATCGGGTACGAGGAGCAAGGCAGCTGCGCAGACAAGTAAGGCAACCAGCGCGGCACCAGTGAAAATCCATGGCAGGGGGAAACGATCGGCGAGCACCCCGCCCATCATCTGGCCGATGGGTGTCAATGCCATGGAGAGCGTCGTGAAAGCGCCGAAGACACGGCCCATCATGGCTAACGGCACCATCCACTGGACCAGCGTCACGACGGTGGCATTGACACTGGCATTGAAGAATCCCATTACCACAAGCAGCGCAACGTTGACCCCAAGCTGCATACTCCACGCAATGGGAGCGAGCGCGAGCAATTGCAGCATGATTCCAACGATCAAGATCTTGGGAGAAGGCTGCACCTTAATCAACCCGAGCAAGAGACCGCCAAGCATCGCACCACTGGAAAACCCGGCCTGCAGCCAGCCAAGACTCTGTGGACCTGCCTGGACAACCTGTTGCGCCAGGACAGGCAACAGGACGATGGCCGCCGTAAAGAGGAGGTTCAAGACGCTGGCCAACACCAATAGGCTGACAATGGGTCGTCTTCCAGCGATCCAGCGCAGTCCGTCCTTGAGTTCGGCAAGAAAAGGGGCCTTCTGCACGTTGACACCTCGCGGGCCTTGCGAAGTTTCCTTTCGCCCGGGAGCAGTCCCTCCGCTCAAGTGAGCAGACGCCAAGCTGCCCATCGACAGAAAGCCCAGCGCTGAAATGCCGTAACTGAAGGCGTCCACAGCCGTTGCGGCAAATACTCCTAAGCCCGCCACCAACAGCCCGCCCAGCGCTGGGCCAAGAACGCGTCCGAGGTTTTGGGTCATCCAGATCAGGCCGTTTGCCTGTGGCAACTGTTCCACAGGAACGACTTGCGGCCAGAGCGAAGAGAGGGTCGGCTCAAAAAGGGCCAGGCCTGCTGCATCGAGTACCAACGCAAAATAGACAATGGGAACGGTGGCCTGCTCCGTCAGAAGGGCCACGGTCAAACCAAGCATCACCAGTCCGCGGACGACCTCAAGTGCGGCCAAATAACGCCGGCGTTCCACCCGATCGGCGATCACCCCGGCGGGCAAGGAGAGGAGGACCATCGTCAAAACCGCCATAGCATCGGCACCGGCCATCAGCGTAGCCGATCCCGTCTTTTGCAGCACCCACCAGCTGACGGCGACCGTTGAAGCGCCTGAACCGGTGAGTGAAAGCAGATTGGCGATCCAGACGATCAGAAAGCGCCGATTGTGCCACAACGTTGGAAACGCTTGTGACAAAGCGTCTTCTTCCACCCTCTTCCCCCCTACGCCACATCTCCCATGGGAAAGTGGCAGGCCACCCAATGTCCGGCGCTGATCTCTCGCATCTGCGGCTCCTCTTCACGGCAACGCTGCTGCGCAAAGGGACAACGGGTGTGGAAACGGCAGCCCTGTGGCGGATGGGCCGGGGAAGGCACCTCCCCTTGCAGCACGATCCGTTCCCGCTTGCGGTGCGGGTTGGGCACCGGCATGGCAGAGAGCAACGCGGCAGTGTAGGGATGGGCAGCATGTCCAAAAATCTCGTCTGTTTCGGCAATTTCAGCCAGTTTGCCCAAGTACATCACACCGACACGATCAGAGATATGGCGGACGACATTCAATCCATGGGCGATAAACAGGTAGGTCAGCCCCAGCTCGTCCTGCAGGTCGGAGAGCAGGTTGATCACCTGCGATTGGACCGAGACATCCAGTGCCGAGACCGCCTCGTCCGCCACGATGAACTTGGGGTTAAGCGCCAAGGCCCGGGCGATGCCAACCCGCTGCCGCTGCCCCCCCGAGAATTCGTGGGGATAATGGTTGCGACGTGACGGATCCAGCCCTACCAGGCGCATCAACTCGGCCACCCGTTCCTCTATTTCTCGGCCTTTGGCAACGCCATGGACCACAAGAGGTTCAGCGATGATATCACCAATGGTAAAGCGTGGATTGAGAGAGCCAAACGGGTCCTGGAAGATGATCTGCATCTGTTGGCGCATCTTGCGCATCTGTCTGGGCCGCAGACGGGTTAGGTCGACGCCATCAAAGCGCACGATCCCTGCCGTTGGCTCCTGCAAACGCAGAATGACCCGTCCCAACGTCGATTTGCCACAGCCTGACTCGCCGACCAGCCCAAAGGTCTCGCCCTGCCGGATATCGAAGGTGACGTCATCGACCGCACGTACCGAACCGACCGCATGGGAGAAAAACCCCCCACGGATGGGAAAGTACTTCTTGAGATGCTCGACTTCGACCAAGGTCTTCTGTTCCTGCAAACGGTTCTCGTCTCGTCTGTCCTCCTGTGCGCTGTCTCCAGCAATCACCCGAACCTGTGGGGTACTCATGACGCACCTCCCTTCGTGGCCGCTGTCTCTTGCTCGTTTTGTGTGGCTTGTCCTTGATCGGTTGCGGCGGCAGCAACCTGCTCCGCATGCCAGCAGGCCACCCGATGGCCACGGACCTCGCGAAGCAACGGTTCCTCTTGCCGACACTGCTGTGTGGCAAACGGACAACGGGGATGGAAGCGACAACCGCTGGGCAGGTGGGCCAGGCTTGGGATCGACCCTTCGATCGAGTGCAGTCGACCCCCCCGTTCGCCTTCCAGTCCGGGAATCGAGGCCAACAGCCCCTGGGTGTAGGGGTGCTCAGGCAGATCGAAGATATCGTTGACACCGCCCTCTTCCATTACCCGGCCGGCGTACATCACCACCACCCGATCGGCCATCTCTGCTGCAACACCCATGTCATGGGTGATCAGCAGGATCGCCATATGGAAGCGCTGTTTCAAATCGCGGAGCAAATCCAAAATTTGTGCCTGAATGGTCACGTCAAGGGCCGTAGTTGGCTCATCGGCGATGAGCAACTTGGGGTTGCAGGCAAGGGCCATGGCGATCATCACCCGCTGTCGCATCCCTCCCGAAAGCTCGTGGGGATACTGGCGCACGCGAATTTGCGGCTCGGGTATGCCAACGAGGGCCAGCATTTCTTCCGCCCGTTTCCAAGCCTGTTCCTTGTTCACATGTTCGTGCAACATCACGGCCTCAGCGATTTGGTCACCGATCGAAAAGACCGGATTGAGGGCGGTCATCGGCTCCTGGAAGATCATCGCAATCTGGCCCCCGCGGATGCGCCGCATCTCCTCCTGCGATTTTTCGGTCAACTCTTGGCCCTCGAAGCGGATCTTACCGTTTAAAATGAGGCCGTTTTCCATCTCCACCAAGCGCATGATGGAGAGGGCGGTGACCGATTTGCCGGAACCGGATTCACCGACGACGCAGACCGTCTCCCCCTCGCCGATCGTCAGCGAGACATCGTCTACCGCGATGAGCAACCCAGCATCGGTGGCAAAACCGGTGGTCAGGTGCTCGATTTCAAGAAGCGGTCGCGCCATTGGGCAATCCTCCTTTTGGGAATATGGGCCTTCTGTCGGGGATCGAGGGCATCCCGGATGCCATCACCGATAAAGTTGACCGAGAGCACCACCAAGAAGATACACACCCCCGGATAGACCGCCAGCATCGGATTGGTCAACATATACTCCTGTGCATTGTTGAGCATCTGGCCCCAAGAGGTTTGAGGAGGTTGTACGCCCAAGCCCAAAAAGGAGAGTGCTGACTCGGTGAGGATGGCCCCTCCCACCATTAGGGTGGCATTGACGATGATCGGGGCTGTAGCGTTGCGCAACAGGTGATTGAACATGATGCGCACACTCGACGCTCCTGCTGCTTTGGCAGCTTCGACGTACTGCATCTCACGCAATTGCAAAAACTCGCCGCGTACCAGCCGAGCGACTCCCATCCAGCTGGTCAAAACGAGAATGAGGATCATCAGGTAGAAAGAGGCGCCAAAAATGGCCAGCACCAAGATGTTGATAAAGAGAGCAGGCAGCGAGAGCATCACGTCAATGATGCGCATCAACACGGTATCGAGCCAACCACCAAAGTAACCAGCGACTGCACCGACGATGCAGCCGATCAACACGGATCCGATCGCCACCAACACACCGACCAGCATGGAAACGCGGCTACCATACAAAATTCTCGTAAAGATGTCGCGTCCAGAGTCATCGGTCCCCAGCAAATGCTGCCAGGACGGTGGTGCATCGCTGTTGAACAGGTCGATCGAAGCAGGATTGTAGGGCGCAATCCATGGTGCAAGGATTGCCAGAATGGCAAAGATCACAAAGACAACCAGCCCACCCATCGCCAGCGGATTCCTGCGGAAGCGACGCCAGGCTGCCCGCATCAAGCTCTCGGGCCGTTCGGGGAGGGTCGGTTCAGGCACCGGCATCTGACCCGTTTGTGCGATCAAGTGGTTTCACCTTCCTTTTCGCCGAGGCGTACACGCGGATCGACGACGGCATAAAGCAGGTCAGCGATCAGGTTGCCGGCCACCACCACGATGGCCGTGATCACCGTGATGGCCATGAGCACATTGTACTCCCGTGCAGTGGCTTCGCTGACGAAGAGGCGCCCCATTCCCGGCCAATTGAAGACCGTCTCGGTCAGCGCGGCCCCAGCGACCACAATCGGCAGATCAAGCCCCAAAATCGTGATAATCGGGATCAACGCATTACGCAGTGCGTGGCGAAAGATAACTTTTGACTCTGGAACTCCCTTTGCCCGTGCCGTGCGAATGTAATCTTGTCCCAAAACCTCCAACATGCTGGAACGGCTGTATTTTACGTATCCTGCTAAAAATCCGATCACCAGGGTGACAACTGGTAGAACCAGATGGCGGGCCAGATCGGCCAGGTTCCCCTCTTGGCCACGGCTCCACATATCAGAAAGGGGAAGCCACCCCAACCGCATCGCAAAGATCTGCTGCAGCATCAGCCCCAACCAAAAGGCTGGTAGTGCAAAGCCCGCATAGGAGATAACCGTTGCGACGGTATCCGAAATCCCGTACTCGCGTGTGCTGTTGTAGATTCCCCAGGGAATGGCGATCAGCAGTGTGACGACCCAAGCGATCCCCATCAAGATGATGGTATTGAGCAGCGTAGGCCAAACGAGGCTCCCCACAGGGATTCCATTTTTGAAGGTACTCCCGAAATCCCCGTGGAGCATGCGCCACAACCAATCCAAATATTGGATTGGCAACGGCCGATCGAGGCCGAGATTGTGCGCTTGGATATATTGTGCCTGCGGGGAAAGCCCGGGGGCCAAAAAGATACTGGTCGGTCCACCTGGCGCGGCATGAATCAATAAAAAGGTGGCAATTGTCACCAAAAAGAGAACCAGCACCGATTGCAGCACGCGCCGGAGAATGTACGCACTCACGTTTCACCCTCTTTAAACGACCATTCTGCACCAAGGCGTACCACAAGGAGAGAGGAAGGTACGGTGGCCCGCACCTTCCCCATCAGTCTAACGCGCTCGCTCATCCAGTGACACTGCGATTTATTGGGAGACCCACCAAACTTGATCGTGATAGAGGTAGCCACCCGGCAGCGTCGGTTCAGGAGCATCTTGCTGGCTCCAATGAACACGCTTGGTGTACCCATTGATAATATTCTGCTGGTACAGGAAGACGTAGGGCAGATCGTTGGAAAGAATCTTGTTGATCTGGGCATAAATCTGCTTGCGTTGATTCTGATCGAGCGTATGGTAAGCCTGTGGCCAAAGGGCATCGGCCTCTTTGTTGACGTACCAACCGCTGTTTTGCCCATTGGGCGGAAAGCCCACTTTCGACGAGAAGATCGACTCCATGTCGGGGTCAATGCTGTTTTGCCAGCCGAGTAGGATGGCCTGATACTTGCCTGGATTGATGTTGTTGTTGATCCAGGAAGCGAAATCAACGCCCTGGATATCGACCTTGATGCCCACCTGCTTCAATTCATCTTGAATGATCGAAGCCAACTGTTCACGGCGGACGTTGCCGGTATTGTATTGGAGCGTAAATTCGAAGGGATGGCCATTCTTCTGCAAAATGCCGTCAGAGCCCATTTTCCAACCATCATCAGCCAAGAACTGCTTGGCTTTCGCTGGATCGTAGGGCCAGTTGGTTCCATTGTTGGTGCTCGCCCAGTTGCCCGTCAATTCATAGGGCCCATTGATAAGCCGCCCGTTGCCCTTCAATGCCTGATCAACGATCGCTTTCCGATTTAACGCCATCGCGATCGCCTGACGGGTCTTTAGACCAGCAAAAGGACTCTGGTTCCCAAAACTGGGGAAATTGCTGCCTTTGAAATTGAATCCGAGATAATCCCATGCTGGCCCGGGCTCATTGCTGATGTTCAGGTTTGAAGCATTTTGGACGGTCGGCAACGCAGGAATGGGAATACCTGTCATCACATCGACATCACCATTTTTGAGTGCCTGTACCTCTGTATTTTGATCGGCGTAAACCTTGTAAATCCAGGTGTCGATATGCGGCTTAGGTCCCCAATAATTGGGATTACGATCCAGTTCGAGCTGCTGCTTTTGCGTCCAGCTCTTCCAAATGTACGGACCATTGGTCACCGTCTTGGTCGGATCGTTGCCAAACGGATTTTTCTGCAGGTCTGCCGCCTTGACATTGCTCAACAAGTGCTTGGGCAAAACAAAGTTCGAAGCCAAAATATTTCTCTGGAAGCGTGCATCGACTTCTTTGGTATGGATGACGACCGTTTGCGGGTCTTGGGCGACAGCATCCTTGAATGTATTCATGTAGGATTGATAGGGTGAGCCGACATCGGGATTGGCCAGCATGGTCAACCCAAAGACCACGTCATCGGCGGTCAACGGTTGCCCATCCGACCACTTCAGATTGGGCTTAAGCTTGATCGTGTAGGTCAACCCGTCTGAAGAGATCTGCAGCGGCTGCGCTGCCAGCGACCAATCATCAACCACCAGGTTGCCCTGCCGATCCACATCGTAAATATTGGACCAGATCAGACCAGCCGGGTCACTTGAAGCCGTATCGGAAATGAAGATGGGGTCAAATGTTGCAATATCCGACGTCGTCCCCAATGTGATCGTCCCGCCGTCTTGCGGTTGCCCAGTCGTTTGCTGGGTCTGGCTGGTTGGAGTGTTGCCCGATGGTGTGTTGTTGGTATTGGACCCACCGCCACAGCCTGCCAACAGACCCGCGAGGATGGCCGCCGATCCCATCCCCATGAGCGCCGTGCGAAAGCGCTTTGCCACCAACCTCTTCCCCCTTCTATGTCCTTTCGGAATTGACGACAGTATAGCGAAAAAAAGCGATGCATGTCACTGAAAAAGGCTAACGGATGTTGCAATGTAACACTAAATGTTCGCTTTTTTCGCGCTGCGCTTTATCCATCTCTTTTACCACCTTTATGGATGCTCGTGCAAGGTAGTACAGCAAAGCGCCATCGCGTCGATGCATTCATGGCCGAATGAACTCGACCGATGAATTTGAGGGTCTATTGCAGATGATACTAGTTTCGTTTATACTGAAGCGCGCAAGGATCGAAAGGGCGGATCGCCATGCAATTGGAAGAAGCATTGGCTGTGCTACAGCATCACCATTGGAAACGGACGCCCCAGCGCCAAAGGGTGCTCGAGCTTTTGGCGACAGCGGAACAGCCGCTCTCTGCCCACGATATCGTGCGGGAAATGCGCCCCTTTTATCCAGATATCTCCGCCGAGACAATCTACCGCACCCTGCATCAGCTGGCAAGCTACAACATCATCGTTCCGATCCACCTACACAGTCCCGGGGGGGAACGCTACGAATGGAGCCAGACCCACCATCACCATCAGATCTGCCTCCATTGTGGCCAGATCGCCTGCCTACCAGCATGCTCGATCGAAGCTACCCCTGCAGAAAACGGCTTTTTTGTAACCCAGCATGTCCTGGAAGAGTACGGCTATTGCGCTGCTTGCCAAACGCAACGCTCCTCGTCGGAACAAAAACAAAAAAGAGAGGAAGAGCGGTTTTTATGACGGTCGGGTTGATTCTCTCTATACTCGCCTCCCTTGCCAACCTTCTCGGTGGATGGATCGCTTCCAGGCTGCGTGAGGGCAATACGCTGTTCCGCATCCTGCTGCCTGCCGCAGCTGGTTTGCTTTTGGCAGCAGCACTGACCGATGTGCTTCCAGAAGCCATCGCCACCACGGAATGGGCCGGGGCAACGGCCTTGGCAGCTTATGTGGTGCTCTACGGGGCAGAGAGCTTGTTGACGCGTTCTGCACATATGACAAGCAGCGATCCGGTCGTCGCAGCAGCTGTGGCAAGCGAAGCCCCGCACCGCTTTGTGCAGCCTGTCGAGCCAAACGAACCCCAGATTACGCGGGAAGCAGCGTATATCGCAACGCTGGGACTTTCCATCCATTCCTTTTTCGACGGGGTTGCCTTGCTCTCTGCGTTTCGCGGGGGGATGGGGGCTGGCATTTTGCTGGTCATCGCCATGGTGCTGCACACGCTGCCGGTTGGGGTCTCGTTGGGTTCGCTCACCCGCGCCGCCCATTTGGGAAGACGCTCCGCCATTTTTTATCCCGGGCTGCTCACTCTCATGACGATCCTCGGCAGTCTGCTTATCTTTTGGACAGCCAATGTAAGTGAGCAATGGACGAGTCTGCTCGTCGGTGCATCTGCAGGCACCCTGCTTTACATTGGAGCGACCGACATCATCCCGCGCTCCAAACAAGAGACCGGCGTCGCCTCATTGCGTTGGGTCATGGTGGGGGCAGCATTCTTTATGGGTTCTCTTCTTTTGATGCACCAGGCGGGGTTGGGCTAAGTGGTTCTCCAAAGATACGGGCGGCGTCACGCCGGCGCAGGGCCATGCGGACATCGTGAACTTCGACTTCAATCGGTCCCCGCGCCGGCATTTGCCGCACAACGTGCACGGTTACCCCAGGTAAAAAACCCAAGCTGTAGAGGCGGCGTCGAAATACCGGTTCTCCTTGGATGGCGGTAATGTGCAACCCTTCTCCCGGCCTGAGTTGTTCCAACGAGCAGAGAGGTCGCTCTTCCCTCATGCGCGTCCTTGTACCATCGCAAGCGCTCGCTGCGCTTGCGCACGCTCTTGAGCCGTGCGCAAACGATAACGAACCAATCGGGGAATCGTCGCCTCACAGGGCTTACGGAAGGGACAGCCATGGCAGGCCTGATCCCCAGTCACACAGTGTTGGGCTTGTACCTCGCGGACGAGATACCCCATCCTTTCCAGCTGCGCCAAACCGTCCCGTACCTGTTGTGGAACGAGACCCAACCGCTGCGCCAATTCCTCTGCAGTCTCTCCAGGATGTTCTGCCAGGGCCTTACGCAATTGCTGCAACATCGCTCTGGGCCCCCTCCCCGTTTGTTTTCTCTGGACTCACATCGCAAAGCCGAGCAGTAACCCGATGCGCTCGATCACAAAACCAACCGTAAAGGCGACCACGATATTGAAGACGATGCCGACCGCGGTCCATTTCCAGCTGTTGGTCTCTCGACGCATCTGTACGACCGTAGACAGACAGGGTACATAAAGCATATAGACGACGAGAAAGGTGAAGGCGACCAGCGGCGTCATCGATGCCGTCAGCGCCTGTGTCAAGCCAGGGCCTGCACTCATACCGTAAACAACGCCCAACGTCGCCAGGGTGGTCTCTTTGGCGACAAAACCGAAGAGGATAGCAACCATCAATCGCCAATCAAAGCCAAACCACTGCCCAAAGCCTGCCAAAAAGCCACCCAATGTGCCCGCAAAAGAGTCTTGTGGAGAAGCCCCAATCGGAAAATACGTGAGTGCCCAGACGGCAATGGTCGCGAAGAGCAAAAACTTCCAGATGCGACTCACAAATCCGAGCACCCGCTGTCCGGTAGGAAGAGCGATATCACGCCACCCGGGAAGGGTATAAGGGGAAAGCTCCAACAACAGCGGTGCGGCTTCTTGGCGCAACACGGTTTTCCGATAAAGAAGCGTTGCGCCAGCGACAACGGCCAAGCTGATGCAGATCAGTCCCAGCATGACGATGCCTGCTTTGCCGCCATGGAAGAAAGCCCCGGAAACGACGGCCATCACACCCAACCGGGCATTGCACGGAATAAAGGGAATCACCAGGTTGGTAACCAACCGATCGCGCTTGTTTTCCATGGTGCGCGTGGCGGTCAATGCCGGCACGTTGCAACCGAACGCCGAAACGAGGGGAAAGAGACTCTTGCCGTGCAGCCCAATCGCCTGCATAAAGCGATCCGCCAACAGCGAAGCGCGGGCCATATACCCGGTCGTCTCCAAAAGCGTCATAGCGGCAAAAAAGAGGGCCATATAGGGCACAAAGGATAAGACGCCGCCGATCCCGGCAAAAATGCCATCGATCACCAGACTCTGCGCCCAATGGGGGGCATCGAGCCCCTGCAGGCCCTCGGCCGTGCGTTGCCCCAGCCAGGTAAAACCGTTCGCCAAACCATCGGAGAGCGGCGCACTGGCTTCAAACGAAATCCAAAAGACAGCGAAAAAGATCATCGCCAAGCAGAGATAACCGTAAATCGGATGCAGGAAGATGGCATCGAGCTGTTCGGTGATGCTCCTACGCTGTAGCGTTGCCCGCGTTTGTGTACATGCCTCGGCAAGATGGTGGGCGACCTCATACTTGTGATCGGCAATGGCCAGCTCGTACTCTGCCTGTTGCTCGGCCAAAGGAGCCAAGAGTACCGCCGGATCCAACGCCGTACTCTGTTGCGTGGCGAAAGCCATCCCGGAGGCACCACAACAGGAAGCCACCGTCTGTACGATACGTGACGCGCTGGGAATGGCTTCGATGCGCTGTAGCACATCCGGATCTCCGGAAAGCAGGCGCAACGCCATCCATTGGGCTTCGTTTTCCTCAACGACAGCAGCCAATTGGGGTTCCAACGCTTCTACAGCTTCGGCTACTTCCTGCGGGTAGGCGAGCTTGACAGGCTGAAGGAGGCATTTGCCTTCCGCAATTTCGCAAGCTGTGTTCAGCAACGCATCCAGTCCCTTCTCCTGTCTGGGCAGGACAGGCACGACTGGGTGGTGCAACCGCTGAGCCAGCTTTTCGGTGTCAATGACACTTCCGGCAGCCTGGGCCAGGTCCACCTTGGTCAACGCCACCAGGCTTGCCGGAAAGAGCTCCATCGTCTCCAACACGAGGTAGAGATTGCGCTCCAACGCCGAGGCATCAACCACGATGACCACCACATCCGTCTGTTGAGACAGCAAAAAGTTCCGGGCCACACGTTCATCCTCAGCATATGCGGACAATCCGTACGTTCCTGGCAAATCGGTGACGGTAATCTCTCGGCCGCGCCACTGAAAGCGCCCATTGGCCACTTCGACGGTGGTCCCCGGCCAATTGGCCACTTGCTGATGCGTTTTGGTCAAGGCATTGAACAATGTCGTTTTGCCCACATTCGGATTGCCTACCAACGCCAGGCGCACATTGGTACCTCTTTTCGTACTCCCCATTCTCGTCCGGCCTGTCTGCGACCTGTCTTTAGTCTACACGACGATTGCGAAAGAAGCATCGGTGAAAAGACCTAGGCGCGTTTGGGCTAACGTTGGTAGTAAGTATGTACTAACTCTTCGAAAAAGGCAAGTGCTCACTTTACTCAGAGCAAAGATCTTCCGCATCTAAGGCGTCGACTTCTTCAAAAGGGAAGTACTCCACCGTTCGGACAATTTGATCGAAGGTGATGCCCTCTGGCATGAGTAGAAAATGGATACCCGCTTGCTGGGCCGCCTGGTGGGATGCAGCACAAAAGGAGCCGGGAACGGTACAGAACTTTTCGATGCCTTCCTCGGCCATCTGTGCAACGGCTTGTAGACGGCCTTCCCGACCTCTGCCTGCTGCTGGATTCGGCAGGCGTTTCTGGGTGTGCGTCAATGTGTCCAGACGGACAAGCTGTACCCCTTCATCGAGCGCAACGACGCGATCTTCGTCATCGACAACAGCTCCAATGACCATGGTGTCCTCCTATTCCAACGATTTGTAACCATCTTGCGCTATTCTGCGGTGCCTGTCCGTTTGATGCAACCGACTGCTCCACGTTTTTTCACAGCCTCCTGATCCGCTATAATCGCCTTACGAACCTGCGAACCGCAAGTGAGAGAGGACGGTGAAAGCTGTGGCATTGGTTCCGATGGTCGTCGAACAGACCAGCCGAGGAGAGCGTGCCTACGACATTTTTTCGCGCCTGCTGCGCGATCGGATCATCTTTGTCGGTACCGCTATCGATGACACGGTCGCCAACTTGGTTGTAGCGCAGTTGCTCTATCTGGCTGCAGAAGATCCGGAGAAAGACATCAGCCTTTACATCAATAGCCCCGGTGGTTCGATCACTGCTGGCATGGCGATCTATGACACGATGCAATATGTCAAACCCGATGTCTCCACGATTTGCATCGGATTGGCTGCGAGCATGGGCTCCTTTTTGCTCGCCGCTGGTGCGAAGGGCAAACGCTTCGCGCTTTCCAATTCGGAAGTGCTCATTCACCAGCCGGCCATCGGGGGATTCCAAGGACAAGCCGCCGATCTCGCCATCGAGGCAAAGCACATTCTGCGCATCCGCGAACGAATGAACGAACTGTACAGCCAAATGACCGGACAGCCGGTCGAAAAAATCGCCCAGGACACCGACCGTGACAACTGGATGTCGGCAGAGGAAGCGCAGGCATATGGGCTGATCGACCACGTGATCAGCCGTTCCGATCAAGCAGCTCGCCCCGCATAGGAGAAGTCGCTTTTTCTGCAATTCCATCTGCACAAAAGGAGGGCCACCGTCTCGTTCGGTGGCCCTTTGAATACGGGATTCCGGTTTCCACTCACTTTTTTCTTATGAGTGCAAACTGCCGTGCTCCGGAGAGATGGCCTGGAAAGAGCCACGCTGCTCCGGCATGGGAAGCGTCGCATCCTTGACGTACGCAAACCAATACGCAGCCCCTACAAAGACAGCACCGCCGACGACATTCCCCAGCCAGACTGGGATAAAATTACCCAGATATGCCGCCCAGGTCGCCCCCCCTTCAAAAATGGCGGCCGGAATGACAAACATGTTGGCCACGACATGCTGGAAACCAATGGCGACAAACGCCATGATCGGAAACCAAATGCCAAGGATCTTGCCCGCAAAATCCTGGGCGCCATAGGCAAGCCAGACAGCCAGACAGACCAACCAGTTACACCCGATCGCAGAGAAAAAGGCCGGCCAAAACGACCAGAACCAGCCCTACCGGGAAGACAGCTGCCCCCAAAAAGGTGGCAAAGCCGGCCCATTGGGTAGGAATTTGGGCAGAGACCGAATATCCAGTAAAAATCCCAGAGCGATAAAAGCGCCTGCAAGAAAGCCAAGTACCTGCATCTTGTCCAGCGGCAATTTGGCTTTGGTGACGCCGCTGTCGACCGCAAAAGCGGCAATCTCGGCAGGAAACTTAAATCCCATCCTTTCACCTCCGTTTTCTGTCCTGCAATCATTTTTATCTCTTGCTTTCCCCCATGCAACCTTGCATCAGCCTGCCCAAAATGTTCCCTTTGTCCACTCTCGTTTCGAAATTGGCATTTATCGAAAACACCGATTTTATGGCATTCTGGCTCTTTCGATGTCAATTCATAGGGATTATAGAGAGAGAAAACGGCCTTGCTCTTCCAATCTCATTTTAGGTCCCTCAATTCTCCCTTTCATTTCCACCGCCCCCACGTTTAGGATAAAAGCAGCAAAGGAGGTGAGTAGTATGAAGGTAACGTGGCAGCGTATCGCGACACTCGTATTCGGTATCTTTTTCATCGTTTCTCCCTGGATTATCGGGTTCGCAGATCAGACGACGTGGCTGATCGTCAACCTCGTCTTGGGTGTCATACTCGCTGGTCTCTCTGCCTGGGCGATGTTCAGTAAGAGCACGCCGGCTTGGCTGGACTGGGTCAACGCGGTCTTGGGGCTCTACTTCCTGCTGACGCCTTTCTCCTTCCTCATTGGCTTCAGCGGACTGTGGATGTACGTCTCGATCGTGTTGGGTGCCGTCACCTTGATCCTGTCGGCTTGGCAGGCATTGAGCAACCCGCAGAGTACCAACCATACAGCTTCCAAGAGCGCTTAAAAAGACTTTACGTCCGTTGGTGGAAACGCCCGTGCAACCTGGCACGGGCGTTTCTTGTACACGTACACGCGCCGGAGGAGGGAAACTGTTGTAACCGTCAAATCAATTTCTTCCCTGACACCCTCTCCCCTCAACCCTTCCAACCCCCTTGCCGCGCCTGGCTTTTCTCGACTTTTTCTCACTTCCACCCAATATCTGCCGTCAAATGAAGTTCTACGCTGGATCACACCTTTTCCCACCCATTTTTCTCCGTGATTTTTCCAGATTGATCGATTCTGCGTAAAATGAAGTTGTTCGCTGGCGCGAGGGTGAAAAGAAGGGCTTGAGGGCGCAGGGAGTACAGATTTTGTCGTGTATTTTTTCACATTTTTGATCGGGCATGGTTCAGGAATCGTTGATTTGTCGGGCTTTTTCGCGTCTGATTCCCTTCCGAACTTTACCCTGTCTTTTCCCCCGCCCGTCGCTTTCAGGCACTAAAAACCACGGGCGAGTCCAGGCTTTTGACCCGAATTCACCCGTGCTGTACGGAACAACTTATCTTACTCAGGGAAGAACTTCATTTTGCGAACATAATAGGCGACAGTGACTGCTGTCCCCTACTCTACTGTCACCGATTTGGCCAGGTTACGGGGCTTGTCGACATCATTGCCGCGCAAGGTTGCTGCCATCAGTGCCAACACCTGCAAGGGCAGTGCAGCCAAAACCGGAGTTGCCAGAGGATCGATGTCCGGCAAAACCAAGACGGCATCGGCCACCTCGCCAACCGCCTTTGACAAACCCTCGCTCGTTATTGCCAAGACAGAAGCCCCGCGTGCCTTTACTTCGCGCAGATTGGAGAGGCTCTTTTCCACCAGGTGCGGCTGGGTGATCAAGGCTACGACCGGCGTCGCCGCTTCCACCAGCGCCAGCGTGCCGTGCTTCAATTCCCCAGCCGCATACGCCTCCGCGTGTACATAGGAAATCTCTTTCATCTTGAGCGCGCCTTCCAGCGCTGCAGCCCAATCCAGTCCCCGTCCCAAATAGAAGGCGCTGGATGCATTGGCGATGGCGGCTGCCAACGGCTCCCACTGGGCACTCTGATCGAGCAGGGATTCCCCCAGGCGAGGCAGATCGAGCAGCGCTTGCACCAAGGCCATTGCCCGCTCCGGATTTAGCTGTCCGTTTTGGTGCCCAAGGTCGAGTGCCAGCAACGCCAACGCGATCACCTGGGTCGTATATGCTTTGGTCGAAGCGACGGCGATCTCAGGACCTGCCTGGATGTAAAAGACCCGATCGGCCTCGCGCGCCAACGTCGATCCCACCACATTGGTGACGGCGACGGTCGTGGCACCCTGTGCTTTGGCCAAGCGCATCGCGGCCAAGGTATCGGCAGTCTCTCCAGACTGGCTGACAAAGATCGCGATGTCTCCCGGGCCGATGATCGGATCGCGGTAGCGAAACTCCGACGCCAAATCGACGGTTGGAGCGACCCGCGCGAGTTGCTCAAAGAACCGGCCGCCGACCATCGCAGCATGATAGGCTGTTCCACAGCCGATCAGAAAAAGCTGATGAAGCCGCTGCCATTCCTGCGGCTTGGGCGCCTCTTCGTCCAAGTGCAGTTCCCACTGCCGTGGAGAAACGATGGCCAACCGTCCACGCATCGTCTCTCGCCAGGCGCGTGGCTGTTCATGAATCTCCTTCTCCATGAAGGTGGTGTAGCCACTTCGCTCTGCCGCCTCTGCCGACCAAGAGATGACGTACGGTTGGCGCGTGATGCGTTCCCCGGCTGCATTCCATAAGACGAGCTCATCCCGTTTCAAGGAAGCCGTATCCCCGTCTTCTAGCGGAACCACCCAACGGGTATAGGGCAGGAAAGCGGGGATATCGCTGGCGACAAAACGCTCCCCTTCTCCCAACCCGATCACCAGAGGAGCTTCATTACGTGCAACGACGATCTCATCCGGATGTCGGGTGTCGAGGACGGCGATGGCATAGGAGCCGCGCAGCCGCTGGCGAATTGCGCGCACCGCGTCTGACAGAGACTCGCCATCCGCCTCTTCGATCAGGTGGGCAATCACTTCGGTGTCTGTCTCAGAGCGAAAGTGATGTCCCCCTGCGATCAACTCCTGGCGCAACGCGGCTTCGTTTTCGATGATGCCGTTGTGTACCACAGCAATGTGGCCACTGCAATCGGTATGCGGATGGGCGTTCTGATCGGAAGGCTGGCCATGGGTCGCCCACCGCGTATGGCCAATGCCGCTATGACCTGCCAATGGTGCAGCAGCCAATTTTTCGCGCAACCCTGCAATGCGCCCCATCTGCTTGGCCACTTGGATTTGGGAGCCATCCAACAATGCGACACCCACAGAGTCGTAGCCCCGATACTCCAGTCGCTCCAAGCCGTTGAGCAGTACCTCCTGCGCAGGGCGTGGCCCCACGTAGCCAATAATTCCACACACGTCCGTTCACTCCTCTGCGTCCCCGTTGCAGCATACGCCGCACCGTAGCGCAGCCGGGCGCTTCCGTGGGTTCGTGGGCCTTTGTTCGGCAGTCACCTGCCGTTTTTCAGCAGCCACGTCACAGCAGACCCACCCGCTGGGAGGCATCCGCCGAATCTTTCGATGCTCCTCCACCTCGTCAACTCAGCAGCCGCAGCCCCTGAGTCCTGGCGCTTGTTTCTCCACAATCCTGGCTTGTGCGGAGCCAAAGGGATGCGGCCATCCCGTTTTCTACCCTCAATGAGAGGGTGCACCGGTTCCCAGCACTTGTGCAATGGAATCGGCTACCTTCCCCACTACCGTACGCAACACCTCCTCGTCGGGTCCCTCCGCCATCACCCGCAGCAACGGCTCCGTTCCAGAGGGACGAACCAACAGCCGTCCTTGCTGACTGCGCAACTGCTCTTCGGCCCAGCGTATCGCTTCGACGATGCTTGCCTCGACTTCCCAACCCTCTTTGCGCGTAACCGGTACATTGACCAGCATCTGCGGGTAGTGGGGTAGATCGGCAACCAGCTCAGCCAGCGTCGCACGTGCAGAGAGCATGGACTCTGTGGTCTGTAGCGCCGTCAGCATGCCATCGCCGGTCGTTGCATACTCCAGGAAAATGAGATGGCCGGATTGCTCGCCACCCAGCGCATAGCCCCCTGTCCGCATCGCCTGCATCACGTACTTGTCCCCCACCTGCGTCTCCACCAGCCGTATACCCTCCCGCGCACAGGCACGGCGCAGTCCGAGGTTGGACATCACCGTGATGACGATCGTATCGCCGGGCAGATGGCCTGCTTTTGCCAATCGCACCCCGTTGAGATAGAGCAGACTGTCCCCATCGACGATCTCCCCTTGCGCATCAGCGGCGATACAGCGATCGGCATCGCCGTCAAAGGCAAAGCCAACGTCCGCTCGCGCCCTGCGCACTGCTTCCTGCAACACTTGGGGATAGGTGGAACCGCATTGGACATTGATGTTGCCACCCGTCGGTGCCGTGTTGATCGCCGTCACTCGAGCACCCAGGCTGCGAAAGAGTTGGGGAGCCAACTCAAAAGCCGCCCCGTTGGCACAATCGAGCACCACATGCAGGCCACGAAAATCATGCTGCACGCTGCGTTGTAACGCATAAAGGTAGAGATCTTTCGCATTGTTCTCATCGTAGAGGCGCCCGACACCGACGCCGATCGGGCGTGGAATGGCCGATTCGCGATCCACCCAGGCGGCGATTTCATCTTCCTGCTCGTCACTCAGCTTAAAGCCGTCGGCACCGAAGAACTTGATGCCATTGTCTGAAACCGGGTTGTGCGAAGCGGAGATGACAGCCCCTGCCGCCAGTCCCAACCGGCGCGTCACATAGGCCACCCCAGGGGTGGTGATCACACCGAAGCGCAGCACGTCAACTCCGGAGGAGCAAAGGCCGGCGATCAACGCCGCTTCCAGCATATCGCCAGAGGCACGGGTATCCTTGCCAATACCGATGGCCGGTCGTCTCTCTCCACTGGTCACCTCGGCCAACAGGTAGCCGGCCGCACGTCCCAATCGGAAGGCCAACTCAGGCGACAGGTCGGCATTGGCCACGCCGCGCACGCCGTCTGTTCCAAAAAGACGCGACACTCTCTCTTCGACCTCCTTGATTCACCGATGCTGCCGCCTTTTAGCAGCCCTACAGCTAAGGAGCAACCTCTTGTTGTTGGGGCAGCGTGGTCGGTTTTTGCTGTTGACTTTGTGCTGCAGCTTGCTGCGTTTCGGGTGCCGGCAGGTGCAGGATGACTTGAGCGGGGGAGGGGATTGCGGTCAACCCTTTCGGCACAATAGCGCGAAGCTGCAACGTATCTCCGTCTGCAGCACCGGATGCATCCGCAATGACCGTAAGTTGGCTCTCGCGTAGCGCATCGAGTTGGGTACTTGCTCCTTTTACCACAAGCTCCACTTGAGCTGGCGTGACACTTGCTCCGCTCGGTGCATGCTGCAAAGTCACCTGTACACCTGAAAAACTACGCTGGCTCAAGCCAGCTGAGGCTGTAGGTGAGATGCGCACCTCAAGGGTCACTTGAGTAGGTTCCACCCGCGTCACACCCTCGGGAAGTGGAACGGTGACTACCTTGCTTAGGGTAGCCTTTTGGCCGCTGATGTCAACGGGTGGCAACACCAGTCGATCGATTTTCGCAAGCTGTTGTGGATCGCCGTAGAGCCGAACCTGTGCCGGCTGGCTCTGCTGTCCCGTTACCTCGTAACCGTCGGCAGGCGTGCCTTCTATCTGCACATCCAGTGGTACATCCTTGTACTGCTGCTTGAGTTGCAGACGCACTTCTCCTTGCGCAGGTGAGAGGGTCACCCCTTCGACCACACGTCCTGCGGCATCGACCGGCTGTAGGTCGACGGTCTGGCTCGGCGTCTGTGCGGCGGCACCGAGATCGACGGTAGCCAAAGCTGCCACGACGCGCTGCACGTCGTTCGCACTCCCGGTGGCCGTTACCTGTGGTGGCGAAACCGATTGCTGCACGACTTGCATTCCATCTGCTTCCTTCCCGCGCAAGGAAAGGCGCACCGGCACCTGCCGGGAGACGGCCCGCTGGAGGGTCACCTGGACTTGCTGAGGCTGTGGAGTAACGCGCAATTGGGGAGGAACGCTCTGATCACTGATCACATGCACCGACACCCAATGTGTACCAGGAGACAACCCATTGAGCTGCACGTAGGCCGTAAAATTGCCGGGCTCTACCTGGCGAACCGATGCCGGTGGTCCGGAAATCACCAGATCGACCGTGTTGGGAATCTGGGTAACGATACTGCCCGTCGTCTGTACATCGTAGGAAAGGGGAATTCCCCGCAGCGTACGCGTAGCCGTCTGGGCCGAAGTCGGAACAACCGAAACGGCTGCCCACAAGACAATGGCCAGTACCGTTGCAGCTACAGCTGTACCGATATGCACCACAGGACGCTTCCCCGTCGCTGGAGGAATGGGACCGCTTTTCATTGCTTTCCCCCTCGTTGCTTCCCTTCCCGAGATGCCTCGGACCCACTGGGATGCTCCTGCTGCGCTGATCGTCCTCCTCGGCGCAACCAGTCCCAAAGCGATGCCCACAGACGACGCCACCATCCCCGGGAAGGCGCTTGTGGCATCAGCAGTGCCCGCAAATAGGAGACGAACGTCCCTTCGTCCAACCCCCGTGAGAGTCGCCCACCGACGGCTACAGAAACCTGACCGGTCTCTTCAGAGACCACCACGGCTACTGCATCGGTCTCTTCGCTGACACCCAACGCCGCCCGGTGTCGAGTGCCCAGTTCCGGATCGACATCGCGGCTCCCTGTCAACGGCAAAAAACAGGCGGCTGCCATCATCCTTCCTTGGCGATCGATGATGACGGCCCCGTCGTGTAAGGGGGTATTGGGAATAAAGATGTTGATGAGCAACTCTCGACTCGGAATCGCTTCCAGCGCTATCCCGGTTTCGGTCAGTTCTTGCAGTCCGACCTCGCGTTCAAAAACGATCAATGCCCCGATGCGGCGCTTGCTCAGCGGTTGGGCAGCACCATTGACAGCCTCGATGGCGCGCTCGATGGGGGCGGTTTCGGCGAAAAGCTGGCGGACACGCTGCGGGCCACGCCCCAGCGCCTCGAGTGCCCGACGCAACTCCGGCTGGAAAATGACAGGAATGGCGAAGAGAGCGATCGTTAACGCCTTGTCCAACAGCCACCGCAGGGCACGCAGATCCAAATACCCAGCTACCGCGTAAACGGCCAAGACCAGTCCGACCCCAATCATCAACTGGACGGCACGGGTACCGCGCACCAGGGTGATCAACCAGTAGAAGATAAGGGCCACGACGGTGATATCGAGCAAATCGAGCAACCGAAAGTGTGCAAAAGCATCCAGCAATGAACTCATGGCAGCATACAGCGCATCATGCCATCAACGCCCCAACAACCAGCTTGCCCCTTGGTCGCTCCAGCCACGCAAGCGACAAACAACACGTTGGATCGGCGTTTGGACTTTGACAATCTGGCGAACATGTGCTTGAGGGGAAAGATAAATCGGGGCCCCAATGGTGTAGATATCGCCACGTACACTCCCTTGTATGTAGACCGGCAAACCTTCCACCAGCAGATCTCCGGAGACGACCGTGTTGGCAGGAACGGCGACGGCATCCTGCTTGTGGAAGATATTCCCTTCTCCGGAAACTGATGCAAAGGATGGACCCGAAGGCAAAAATGCCGTTCCCGCCAACACAGCTACCACCCCGGCCACCGCAGCAAGCGGCCACCGCCAGCTGCGCCGTGAAGAAAGTGTGCTCCCCTCTTGGGATCCGGCTGACCAAGGGGTCGCTTGTGGCAGTCGCGACATGACTTCGTGCGTGAAAGAGGTCCCTGCACTCACCTTGGGGAGATGGGCCAGCTCTTCCACCTCTTCTTCCAATTCTCCCAAATACTGTGCGCAGGAGGTGCAACGCTGCACATGTTCGCCGATACGAAGACGCGCCAAAGGCGAGAGATCCCCATCGACGTAGGCTTGCAGAAGCGCACGCACCTGACTGCAGTTCATCCGGATACTCCCGCCATACGCTGGCGATCCGCCGCCTCTTCGTGCTCCGACTGTTCGACTTGCTGCAATGCTTTTCGAAGCGCTTCCCGACCACGATGCAGCCTGGTCTTCACCGTAGCTACGGGAATGTCTAAGACTTCGGCAATTTCGTCTAGAGAAAGCTCTTCGACATAACGCAACACCAAAACAGTCCGATAGAGCGGGGAAAGCTTTTGCAGGGCACGTTCGATCTCATCGCTCTGCTCACCACGCAAAAGCTGTTCCTCAGGCAGCAACTCGTCAGAGACGAGTGTGGCGATCAGTGGCTCGCTGTTCTCCTCTTGATCCTGCGGCATCGTGTCCAACGAAACGGACCCTTGATGGCGCCGACGCAGCCGATCGATGCAATAGTTGGTTGCAATGCGCAACGCCCACGTAGAAAATTTGCGCTTACTATCATAATTCCCTAAACTCGCATACAAACGCAAGAAAGTCTCTTGGCTCGCATCTTCGGCTTCCTGCGGCGAACCGAGCATCCGGTAACACAGGTTGTAAATAGCATCTTTGTAGCGTTCGAGCAAAAGAGCAAAGGCCTGTTGGTCCCCTTTGAGGACACGCTTGACGAGTTGTGCATCACTTTCGTACTTGCTCATCGGCATGCACTCTCCTCGCTCCAATTATACCACAATGTAAACGTTTTGTGGTACAAACAGGTTACGGTTTGTTCATACCTCGAGCTTGTACTTCTTTAATTTATATTGCAATGCCTGTCGCTTGAGACCCAGTGCCCTGGCGGCATGAGAGACATTCCCATCAAAGCGCAAGATCGCTTCACGGATCCGCTTTTCTTCCAGCCTGGCGATCTCTTCCGGAAGGGTGAGCACATCGGTTTCATTCGAGCTCACTGCCACTTCGCTCGCAGCAGGAACTTCAACAGCGTGTGCGATCCAGGGAGGAAGCAGATCGGCGGTAATCTGATTTCCTTCTGTCCTGCTGGCAATGCGCAGGACAGCCTCTAATTCGCGTACATTGCCCGGCCAACGGTAAGCCAAAAGTGCGCGCAATGCCTCGGGATCGATACGCTTGTCGGAAGGCACGAAAGCATGGGACAAGGCTACGATATCTTCCTGACGCTCCCGCAGCGGGGGTAAAAAGAGAGAAGCCCCGATAAAGAGACTCCACAACCGCTCATCAAGTTTACCCCGCTCGACCAGTTGCCACGGATCACCGCAAATTGTCGCGATAACAGCGGCACGTACCGCATGGGGAGATCTTGGCGGCCCGAATCGTCCCTCCGCCAACGCTTCGGCGAGCAATTGTTGTCCGGAAAGCGTCATCGCCTGGATACCATCCAAGATGAGGACACATTTCGTACCCAGAAGCCCGGGAGTCTTGCCCTCCCCAAGCAGTAACGTCGCCAACAGTGCATCGGTATAAAGCGCGACTGGGACCAAATGAAAACGTCGGCCCGTCGTACGTGCTGCTTCGGTCGCCAATCGGCTCTTGCCCACACCCGGTGGACCGAAAATCGCCACCGGCAGTTGTTGCGCCAGGGCCGTGCGAGCACGATGCGCGGCTTGCCACAGCGCGTCACTGCGCCCAGCCAGATGCGCAAACGCGGCCCCTGTCGAAGCCTGTTCGGGAGAAGTGTCCTCTTGCGCTGCGGCGGCAGCATTTTGTTCGGCCAATTCACGTGCCAGGCGGTAAAGATCCGTCTCATCGCGTATGTACATCAAGCCGCACGCATCGCCAGCTGCCGCTGCAATCAGTGCAAAGCAACGATCCTCTTCCGCCACCAGCAGCAAGCGTCGCTCCTGTCCGGCAACACCCTGCCGGAGAAACTGCCGTGCTTCCCCAACAACGCCGTCCAAACCGGGGTACTCCTTGAAGAAGCGAAGCCAACCTTCTGACGCCTGTTCAATGCCGTGCTCAACCAAGCAAAAGGGAAGCTGCAGGCGCGTCACCAGACTTCCTGCCCGGTTTTCCACATCCTCACCTCTTTGGTCAGCGCCCACTCCGCGCCCGGCCCGCCCATCTCATTTGAATGTAGTCTATCATACTCGTAGGCGCACGTGGAATGGCCTTCCGCCCCTTCGGTTGCTTTGTCTTTCTGCTATCTCTAGCATAGGAAGTATGAAAATGCGATCGGAGTGAATGAAGATATGGATATGTCCTCGGATCACCCCGTCGGACTGGGCATCGGTCCAGAGATTCCGCCCCAGCTCTCGCTGTCGTGGACCCAGGCTGCAGAAGCGGCCGGACTCGATGCCGTCTGGTTTCATGAGGCCATCTATAGCCGTGATGCAGCTCCTGTGATCGCAGCAGCCGCAGCACACACCTCGCACATCGCCCTGGGCGCAGGATGTTTTTCCGCCATCGCACGCCATCCGGCCATGCTCGCCATGACCGCCGCGACATTGCAAGAGCTGAGCGGTGGCCGCTTTCTGTTGGGAGTAGGCACCGGTTTTCCCGCCCGCCTAGCCCAGGCCCATCTGCTTCCTAACCGTCTCTTCTCCACATTTGCCGAGAGTGTTGAGCTTGTCAAACGATTGCTGTACGGAATCAATGAGCCCTATCATGGCAATACCTACCACCTGGAGCACCTGTTGTCGATGCCGGTGCCTACCCCTGTCCCTCCGCTTTACATCGCAGGGTGGAAGCCAAAGATGCTTGCTCTGACTGCCACAATGGCCGACGGTTATCTGGCCCGTCCCGTCGAATCGCCTAAGACGATGACGCGCCTGGTCGATCATCTGCACCAACACCGACAGGGCGCAGAGGATCTGCACATTGCCGGCTACATTCTGTGCGCTTTTGCCGATACGCGCCCACAGGCGCGTCAGATGGCCCGAGAAGACCCGTTTGTCGTCTATCAACTGTCCGTCATGGACGATGATGTCTTGCTCGAAAACGGCTTTGATCCGCAGCTCAAGCGCATCGTAAGCCAAGCCTTGCAGCGCGGTGACCAAAAGGCCGCAGCCGCAGCCGTTCCAGATCGCTGGCTGGACACTTTCACTGCCTGTGGCACCCCCGCCCAAGTTGCCGATGCGCTGTGGCAATGGCATCAAGCCGGCCTGGAAATGCCCGTGCTACAACCGATCAGAGCCGACAACCAGCAGGCCGCAGCTGCCATCGAAGCGGCCCAGCGTTACCAGCACGCGTGATCCTTGCCGTGCCGTTGGATCCATACATCCATCCAAAACACCTAGACGACTTCCTTTTCATGTGGATGGTTCCACATAGAATGCTTGCTTTTAGAATCTTCTTGAATTAGCATATCATGTAAAGTAATGATGAGGTGACTTTGGTGCTTCCTTCATGTTCACCCAACTTTCTCCTTCAACGTGCCCTCACCCTTTTTCCCAACGCACCTGCGTTGCGCAATGATGAGCGAGAGATCCGCTTTGGTGAGCTCGGGGAGCGCGTCTTTCGTGCGGCCAATGCCCTTGCTGCCGCTGGGGTAACCGAAGGAGCCCGTGTGGCTGTGATCTCCCAGGATAACCAGCAAGCGGTCGAGCTCTTTTTGGCAACGCTGTGGCGTAGCGCTGTCTTCGTACCGTTACACGCCGCGTTGCACCCGCGCCAATTGGCAGCGATGCTCACCGATGCACAGCCGACCCTCGTCGCTGCCGATCCCCTGCACCTGCCCTTGGCTGAGACAGCCATCGGCCTGGCCAACTTGCATCCCCACATCTGGGTCTTGGGAGAAGCGAGCGATCGTTCCTCGGCACTTGCTTATGTCTCCCTGCTCGCCGCCGCCTCTCCGGAACCGAACGAGAGCCGGGTGACGCCCCAGACTCCTGCTGCCATGTGCTATACGCCAGGAACCGCGGATCGACGCAAAGGGGTCGTCTTGACGCACGCCAATCTGTGGAGTGCGGCGCTGCAGCTGGCGACGGCCGTCCCCGTTGCCCCTGGACAAGCAGGGGTAGTCGGTGCGCTGCCCCTCTATCGTGCGCTGGGATGGAACCAGATCGTCTACCTGTTGGCACAAGGAGCAGAAATGTTGCTCCTGCCCAACACTTCCCCCACTGCTTGGCAAGCAGTCCTCTCGCGCGCCGATGTGGTGGCCATGACGCCGTTACAACTGCGTCGATGGCTTGCTCATGCCGACGAATGGCCAGTAAGACCGAAAGCCGGCTGTCGAGTGCTGTTGTGCGGTGGTCCTGTCCCGGAAGCCTTGTTATCTCAGGCAGAAAGTGCATTGGGGATCCAAGCCTATGTCAGCTATGGGTTGACCGAAGCGACAGGACCGGTCACCTGCGCGCTTGCCCCCTCGGGTCAATGGCATGCCGATCGGCAAGAACCCGCAGCAGTCGGCCGTCCGCTGCCGGGAATTGCAATCGAGTTGGTGGACGATACCGATCAACCGCTGCCCCACGATGGCGTCCAGGAAGGCGAAGTGATGGTCCGTGCACCCGGTATTATGGCCGGTTTTTGGCAAGCTCCTGAGGTGACAGAAGCACGTTTGAAAGACGGTTGGCTGTTGACCGGGGATTTGGGGACCCTCGATGCGGACGGCATCCTACGGTTGACCGGCAGACGGCTGCGCCAGATCGTCTCAGGGGGAGAGACGATCGGAATTACCGAGGTACAGGACGTGCTCTACCGTCATCCGGCCGTCCGTGAAGCGGTCGTCTATGCCGTTCCGGACGAAGAGCTGGGGGAGCGTGTCGAAGCCCTCGTCACGCTCAAAACCGGTGCTTCTTTGACCGAAGCGGAACTCAAGGCTTTTTGTGCCGAGCATCTGGCCCCTTTCGAAGTGCCCGCTCAGATTCAATTTGTCTCCGAATCGCCGCGAACTGCAAGCGGTAAAGTGATCCGCCACACCGTTCGCGAAAAATACATCGAAAGGGGCAGGAAGAAAGGGGAGACAGGATGAGCGAGCGTTCGGTAAAAGCCGAAGCGTTGACCTTCGAACTGGTCAAAGATGCAGAGATCTTCCGCTCGTATCACTTTGACGAAGGCTTGCACGCTTTCCGTCCCGCTCCCCGGCAGTATGCAGCCGTGTTGGAACTGCTTGTCGATGGTCAAACTCTGCTGTCCGTCGCACGCAAAGCAGATCTGGTCGTGGGGTACGTCATCGCCACACCTGCCGATCCGCGCGAACGTTGGGGCAATACGCCGATCGCCCCTCTGTTGCGGGACACCTCAGTTGAAGTGAGCAAATCCTATCGGCACGGAGGGACCGCACGACGGACGTTGGGGGCGATGGTCGAAGCGGGTGCGTTGGAACCATACATCGCTTTTGCGACCTGCTTTTCGTGGCATTGGGACTTGTCGGAGACCAACGGTGATCCGTGGCGCTATCGTGAGATGCTGTACAACGTTTTTGCACCGTACGATTTTGTCTTAACGCCAACCAATGAGCCCAATCTGACCGAATCGCCGGTTAACATGCTGCTCGTACGCTATGGGAGTGGCGTTGACGCGGAAGTGCGCGAGACTTTTCAGGCACTCTGCCGAGATACCAGCCGCGATCCCTACTAACCGGACACGTAAGGAATCTTTTTCCTTTTTATTGCTTCCAAGAAGGTGTTGGCGGTGTTATCCTGGCGTTGGACCTTGGCCATTTAAGAAAGAGGAGGCAGGAAGATGCAATGCAGATGGCAACGTGTTGCAACCGCAGTAGGCGCCTTTGCCCTTACGGCAGGCGTGTTGGCGGGCTGTGGCGGCGGAGCCAGCAACACCCCACAGCAAAGCAACGCACCGACTGGAAGCAAAACCGGCGGTGAGACCATCACCTTCTGGGCCGACGTCGAAGCACCCCTAAACCAGCAAAAGCAGATATGGCAACCGGTGCTCGACCAGTTTGAGCAACAAACTGGTATCCATGTCAACTATCAGGCGATTGGATGGGACAGCCTGCTCAACCAGATCACCACCCAGATCACCAGCGGCGCCTCCGATGTCGATGTGGTCGGCATCGGCAATACTTGGGCGTCCAGCCTGGCCGCGACGAATGGTCTCTTGCCGCTGACCCCGGATCGGCTGCAGCAGATCGGAGGCAAAGAGAAGTTCGTCCCTGCTGCCTTTGGGTTGACCGGGCTGCCCGGTCAAGATCCCGTCGCAGTTCCGTACATCTCCGAAGCGATGGGACTCTTTTACAACAAGGAGATGTTTCAACAGGCAGGCATCAGCGACCCCCCCAAGACGTGGGATGAATTTCTGGCCGATGCCAAAAAGCTGACTGATCCAGCCAAAAAACAGTACGGGGTAGTACTTGACACAGGAGATACGTCGGATATGGCCCACTTGTTCTTTGTCCTGCTCTCCCAAAAGGGCGGCAGCTTCTTCGCCGACCAAGCAGGCAAACGGCCGACCCTGACCACCTCCCAGGCCCACGAAGCCGCCAAATTCATCGGCGATCTGTTTACGCAAAAGGTGATCTCCCCTGGTTCGGCCGAGTACAACAGCGCCGACGAGATGAACAACGCCTTCATCAACGGCGAAGGTGCCATGATGATCTCCCAGAACAACTCGATGGCAACACTGGACAATTCTCCCATGAAGGGGAAGTACGGTGTAGCCCCGGTACCGATTTTTTCCGGAGGACAAAATGTAACCAGTCATGTGGCCGGCATCGATTTGGCCATCTTCAAGAACTCACAGCACCAGCAAGCCGCCCTGCAATTTTTAAAGTTCGTCACGGACAAAGAGGCCCAAGTGGAGCTGAACAAAGGGTTCCATCAGTTTCCAGCTAACAAAGAGGCCCTCAATGATCCTGCTTTCTCTCAAGGCAACCTTGCCGTCTTCAAACAGGTATTGCTGACCAGTGCCAAGCCGACACCCCAAGTGCCGACCTACACGCAGGTCGAAACGGACGTTGGCAGCGCCATCAAAGCGATCGCCAGTGCAGCAGCCACAGGGCAAAATTACGGGGACGCGCTGATCGACCAGCAGCTGAAGACAGCCAACGATGACATTGCAGCGCTGAGCGCGACACCGTAAACTTGCACTCTGCAGTGCGGTGTCGGGCTGGAAGGCGCAGCGGGCGGAGGCACCGAGCCTTCCGCCCCTTTTGTTTTCAGCATCCTCTCCCATGCGTGTGGAAAGCTCGGTAAAGGAGGGATTTTGTGCAGTCTCGGGGTTTGGCTTGGCGTTTGGTCGCACCGGCGCTCTTTTTTGAACTTCTGATCCATATCCTCCCGATGTTGACCGGCATCACCATGTCTTTCCTTTCAATCAACCAGTTCAACTTGGCCAACTGGCTGCATGCCCCTTTTGTGGGGCTGGCCAATTATCGGGTCGGGGTTTCCCCCGCATCGCCCATCGGCTCTTCTTTCCTTTCCTCGATTAGGGTCACCTTTGCCTTTACCGCCTTGGTGGTCCTCTGCTCGGTCGGCATCGGACTGGGCGCAGCCTTGCTGATGAACCGCCCTTTTCCCGGGCGCGCGGTGGTGCGCACGATCTATCTGATCCCCTACGCCATGCCTGTCTTTGTGACAGGCATTTTATGGCGGTTCATGTTCTTGCGCAATGGCGCTGTCAATACTCTGCTGGTGAACGTCTTTCATCTGGCCGACCATCCGCTGTTTTGGCTGATCGGATCCAATGCCTTCTGGTCGATCGTGATCGTCGCTTTATGGCGCTTATGGCCCTTCTGCTTTTTGATGTTCCTGGCAGGTCTGCAGGCCATCCCCACCGATCTCTACGAGGCGGTATCCATTGACGGAGGTGGAGCCTGGGCACAATTTCGGCAGATCACGCTGCCTCTAATGCGCCCAGTCCTTTCCATCACCACTCTGGTGACGACGCTTTGGACCTTCAACGATTTCACGACACCTTTTACGCTGCTGGGCAGCGGTCTCCCCGCTTCAGCAGATCTGATGGCGGTCCACATCTATGACAATGCTTTCTTGCACTGGCAGTTTGGCATCGGTTCCGCCATGTCGGTCATGATGCTGGTGATCATGTTGATCTTCACCATTCTTTACAATCGTGCGTTGCGAGTGGGAAGTGAAGTGGCATGAGACGTTCGCTGGCTGCACAGATCGGTTTTTGGGTGGCGCTGGTGGTCCTGGCACTCTTTGTCCTCTTTCCGCTCTACATGATGATTACTTCTTCCCTCAAACCTTTGTCGGAGGTCACCCTGGGTACCCTCTACCCGCACATCGTCGACTGGAGCCCTTGGGTGCAGATGTGGCAGACCATCCCACTGGGACGCTACTTCATCAACAGCCTGATCGTCTCCATTTGCGCCACGGCCATCTCCCTGCTCATCGCCATCTTTGCTTCTTATGCTTTTGCACGTCTGCCCTTTTTCGGCAAGAATGCCTTTGGCACTTTAATCCTTTCGACGCAGATGTTTCCCGGCGTGCTCTTCTTGCTGCCCCTCTACCTGATCTTCGTGGTCGTCCAGGGATGGACGGGCTTGCCGTTTCGCGGTACCTACCTGGGGTTGATCCTCACCTACCTGACCTTTGCCCTGCCTTTTTCCATCTGGATGTTGCGCGGGTACCTGGAAAGCGTACCCCGTGACTTGGAAGAATCCGCCCTGGTAGATGGCTGTACGCCAGTCCAATCGCTTTTCCGAGTGGTCTTGCCCGTCGCACTTCCTGGCGTGATCGCCGTCGGCATCTTTGCCTTTCTCAACTCTTGGAATGAGATCCTCTTTGCCAGTGTCTTGACCAATGCCCAGACCCGCACCCTCTCGATCGGCCTGCAGAGTTATGCGACGCAGCAGCAGGTCTTTTGGAACCAGATGATGGCCGCTTCGATCCTGGCAACGCTGCCCATTGTCATCGGCTTTCTGTTCGTGCAACGCTACATTGTCCAAGGGCTAACCGCAGGCGCTGTCAAATAGGCTACACGCGATCCCGGGATCGTGGTAGGATGGCAGGCGAATTCTCAAGGGAAGCAGGTGCACCATGAAAGCAGTGGTTTTCCAGGGGCCGGGGCAGGTTGCTGTTCAAGATCGGCCAAAGCCACAGCCCCAACCCGGCGAGGTGTTGATCCATGTGGCTGCTTGCGGCATTTGCGGAACAGACGCACACATTGTAGAAGGAAGCTACGAAGCAACGCCAGGCGTCATCCTGGGCCACGAGTTTGCCGGCACCATTGTCGCCTTGGGAGAAGGCATCGAAGATTTTGCGGTCGGAGATGCCGTGGCCGTCGACCCGAATATCACCTGTGGCACCTGCAGTTTCTGCCAACGTGGGGAAAAGCAACTCTGCCAGCACTTGAAAGCATTGGGGGTCACAAGAGACGGTGGCTTCGCCGAATGGTGTACCGTCCCACAGACACAGCTTTACCGGCTGCCCCACGAGATGCCTACCTGGCAGGGGGCACTGGCCGAACCGGTCGCCTGTTGCCTACACGGCCTGGATCGCCTGGGACTCAAACAAGGCGAAACGGTGCTGCTGTTGGGAGGCGGTGCCATCGGCATGTTGATGCTGCAGCTTTTGCAACATGCAGGCGCAACACAAATCATTGTCTCTGAGCCCAACGCAACACGCCGCGAACGTGCCCTGCGTCTGGGCGCCACCGCGGTCCTCGATCCGACCGCACCCGATTGGGAAAGCCAGGTCGCTCGCTGGTTTCCCGAAGGTCCCGATCGGATCGTCGAGACAGCCGGAGCAGGCCCGACGCTACAGCAGGCCATTCAGGTTGCCCGGCGCGGTGCGACCATCCTCTACTTTGGCGTAGCCCGGCCAGAGCTCGAAGTGCCCATTCGCCCCTATGCGATCTACCAAAAGGAGCTTACGTTGACCGGCTCTTTCGTCAATCCCTATACCCACGGACGGGCCGTCTCCTTGCTGGCAGCCAGCAAGCTGGACTGCGATACGTTGGTCACCCATCGTTTCCCGATCAAGGCATTTGCGACAGCGCTGGCCACTCAGAAAGAGGCAGAAGCCATCAAAATACTCATCCTTCCCCATACCATTGAAGAGAACAGTCCGTAGGAGAGGAACCCAACCGTGTCGCACAAACCCTTCGATCGTTTCCTACTCGGTGTCAACTATTGGCCACGCAATCATGGCGTACAGATGTGGGAAGATTGGCATCCGGAGGAAATTAAAGCAGAGTTTCAACAACTGGCCGATCTCGGTGCCCAAATGGTTCGCATCTTTTTGCTGTGGCGCGACTTTCAACCACAAGCCGACGTGATCAACCTAGAGAGTTTGGCCAAGCTCGATCAGTTGATCGAAATTGCCAAGGGAGTCGGTCTGCAGGTCGTCCCAACGCTGTTTACAGGCCACATGTCCGGAGAAAACTGGGACGTGCCCTGGCGCGCCAACCGCAGCATCTACTCCGATCCCACCATGTTACGAGCTGAAGCGCTGCTGGCACGCACCTTGGCACAGCGTTACCGGGGCGAATCAGGGATTGCCTTCTGGGATATTGCCAATGAACCGGATTTCTTCCAATCCCTCGATCACAACGATGCCGACTGGCTGTGGGTCAATGTGATTGTCAAGGAGTTGCGACTCAATGACCCAACCCATCCAGTGACCCTGGGCCTTCATCTGGGCTCCCTGGAATCGGATAATGGCTTTCATCCGGGGGAATATGCTGACATGATCGATTTTCCCTCGATGCATGCCTATGCCCTCTACAGCTCTTCTACGCCGGATTATGCGGACTCCCTGCGTTCGACATACCTCGTTCCCATGGCCAACCGCTTGACCGAAGGGGAGACAGGCAAGCTCACCCTCTTCGAAGAGTTCGGTGCCACGTCGCACATGATCTCCCCTCAGCGCATGGCACGCTACTACAGCACGGTGCTCTACAGCTTGTTGGGAATTGAGAGCTTGGGCGCATTTCCTTGGTGTTACTCCGATTTCACCGTAGCAGATCGATCTCCGTACAACACCACAAGCTATGAAGCCGCTTTCGGCTTGGTCGACGCAAACGGCAAAGTCAAACCGGCCGGTGAAAGCTTCGCACGGTTCGCAAAAGCAGTAGAGGCGCTGGAATCCGTCATCCCGTGGCGTTCTTTGCAGCGGGCGCCTTCCGACGCCGCGATCATCATCCCTCAGGAGTATTACCATAATCCGGATGAGTCGATCGATGCCTTCCGCAACTTTCGTGTTTTGCTCAACAGCTTCATTTTGGCGCGGCAGGCCGGCCTTTCTGTCGATTTCATCCCAGGGGGCGAGCCACTCGGCGCCTATGAGCAGAGTGCCTTCCGCCAGCAGAGCTCCGGCAAGCGTTTCTTGACCCGCCGGGCGTTGGGCCATTACCAGATGGCCATCCTCCCCAGCGTCCCGCGCCGCTCATCGGTGACCGTTCACCAATGGGAGACCCTTCACGAATGGGTTCGCCGAGGCGGCGCCCTCTATGCCAGTTATGATGGTTTGGCTGCCGAAGCGCTGCTCAACATCTTTGGTGTACAACCGGAAGACGCCGTTCCACCGGACGATATTCCGGAGATTCTGTTTATCGACGAAGCCGATCCGGCAGCCAACATCTCGTTGCGTTACCCCGGCTTTTGGATGAAAAGCAAGCACTTGTGGGCCCATCCATTCCCTGGTACCAAGGTCATCGCACGGGATGAGGATGGGGTAGGCGCACTCTTCTTCCATCCCATCGAAAACGGATTGGCAGCCTTGTGTGCCTTGCCCATCGAGCGTTACTTGAGTGAGATGCCAAATGCGTACGTGCGCGATGAGAGCTGGCGCCTCTACCGCAAAGTAATGGATGCTGCCAATGTGGCTCCCCTGGCCAGCGTCGATCAGCCCGGAGTACAGGTATCGATGATGGGGGAAGAGCGTCCCGACCATGAAGAATGGGCCGTCCCGGGGGACATCATCGTGGTAGCCAACCATGTGCCCTCGCCACTGCGTTGTACTGTCACCATCAATACCGATGCGCCTCTTGAGCGGTTGGTCGATCTCGTCAGTGGAGAAACGATTCCGTACGGGGCCCATGGTGCCTCGATCACGTTGCCGGCCGATGATGGACGGATCTTCCAATTGCACTAAGTTGTTGTATCTGCATGGGACAAACAGCGGCCAACTGCTCGAAAAAACGAGCGGATTGGCCGCTGTTGCGATCGTGGGCTCGAAACCCGCTATCCTGCCGTCAACGATTTCCGGTCTTTTCACCAAGAGATAGAAAGCGGAAAATAACCACACAAATGGGTGTCATCGCATCGCTGCTGGAGTGCAACAGTATACCGACGCCCATTGTCTGTAAAGACGACGGAAGCAGTGGAAGCTCCTTCGTGGTGCGTCTCCAATTGGGGGGAGAGCACCACCACCGGTGTCCAGTACTCCGCCATTACGACGGCATCGCCATGCGGTGAGAGCCCAACAGCTATCCGCCCGTGACTTTCTCGTAGCAGCCCATCGGCCATCGCCTGCCAGGCGGCATCGGGAGATACCTGAAGTGTCCCATGATCACCGGGTCCAAAGGTCAACTGCCAGTGTGTCTCCCATTCCCCGATGGCAAAGGTAAGGGAAGCAGCCAACACTTCCCCCTCACTGTGGACAGCGTTGATGGGAGCCTGCAGCATACGGTCTCCTTCCCATTGCAAGGTGAGGGTATTCCCCGAAAAGGAAGGTTGTTCTGGCAATCTCAACGCCAACTGCAGCAGCAAGGCAATCCGTTCCACCTGTTGCTGAGGCGTCAACCCCGTCGCACCTGGGAAGGCCTGCTGCAGCTGTAGGATCTGCTGGGCAGGTGCCCTGGCGGCAGGAGCAGGTGCCGTTGCGCCTACTGCCGCACCCGTACGCTCTGGGGTAGAAGTGCGATGTGACGTATTTTGCCACGCCACCACACCGACCCCCCCGCCGACAGCCAGTATGCCGGCGATTGCCGCGATCAAAACACGGTTTTCCATCCCTGCTTCTCCCTGCTGTCCCGAACCCTTACAACGACGAGAGCGCTTGCCGTGCAAGCAGAAAGATCTCATCCAACATTGGTTCGGTCAGTTTCTTGGTACTCGTGTTTTGTCGACTGGGATGATAACTACACAACAGCATGGGCAATGTAGACTGAGGATAGGCAAAAAGGGAACGATGGGCAAAACGGGGTTTGTGTCCTCCAGCTGTGCCCAAAGCAGGGGTTTCTGTCACCGGTTGTGGCCAACCCGCACCTGCTTGTCGATAGAGGCGAAGCACGTGATCGAAGGCGAGCTGCCCCAAGCAGACGATGATCCGAACCCGCTGCAAGGCAGCGATCTCTGGACGCAAAAATTTCGTCGTACAGGTGTTCATCTCTTGCACTGTCGGACGGTTTTGTGGCGGGGCACAGTGACAGAGCGCCGTGATGTACGCATCGACGAGCTGAAGACCATCGTCTTGTGCAAGACTGGTCGGGCGATTGGCAAAGCCCGCTTTGTACAGCGCCCGAAAGAGCCAGTCTCCAGAACTGTCACCGGTAAACATCCGCCCCGTGCGGTTGCCACCATGGGCGGCAGGAGCCAGCCCCACAATCAGCAGACGCGCGTTTGGATCTCCAAAACTGGATACAGGTCGCGACCAGTACCTTTGATTGCGGTAGGCAGGCCGGGGATGTCGGCCCACCTCTTCGCGCCATGCAACCAAACGCGGGCAAGCGCAGCAGGAGATCATTTCTTCTTGCAGCTGCTTCAGCGATCTCTCAGGCATCGTCTTTCTCCGCCCTTTTTCTCTGATGCCATCTTACCTCACCGGTGCGGTGGCTACCAGCATGGCTTGCAAAAGCGGACAATGGTTCCTTTGATCCTTCAAGTACCGCCACGGGCAGGTATGCGGCTTCGTAGTCGGTAATGGGTTGGCCAGCACGCAGAAAAAGCCCACTAAAGCGACCATCGACCAAAAAGGTGCTGATGGTCAAGGATCGGCCATCAGGCAAGAGCGGCAACCGTGCTTTTCTCTGATAAAGGTAGGGTTCCGCTGAAAGCATCTCCTTCCCAGGAAAAGGCACCTGATCTCCCAACAGGACACCGATCCCTTCCCGCGAAAAAAAGGGTTTGGCAACCCAAGCCGCCTGTTGCTGGGACGGTGGGGGATCCAGTTGCGCCGGCAGCAGGTAGCGCAACGCCAAGAAACGTTGGGATGCCGTAAAAACCCCCCGCTGCTGCACGAGTTGCCATAACAAGGCAAGCAGCCCCTTGGACTGCAGCACGATGTTTTGAGACGGATTGTAGAGGGGCAACCTTCCTGCAGCCACTTCCGGCAACAAAGCAGCCGTCCCCCCTTCCGCAGGCCACCACTCCAATGGCCACAGCCGCGCAAGCACGTCGATCGACTGTTCCCGGAGATAGACGCGTCCCCCTTCGAGCCGCAATTCGGAAAGATCCCCCAGCAGCACCTCCGGCATTTTGTGGGCGACGCCTTGCTTGCGTCTCAGTGCAGCTGCAACCCACTCGCTGAAGGCAAGCTGCTGGGACCAGTCTTCGCGAAAGCGCAGCGGCGCTACAAACGCCAAAACGTGCCTTGCATCTAGATACCCCAGATGACGCTGCGCCCAATGCAACAGTGAAGCAACGATACGCCGCCGCAAAAAGCGGTTGGGATCTGCTCGACGCGGAAAGCCGACTTGGCGCAACAAACGTGCATTGAGCACCGCCGACTCGACCCACCCTGCCGGTGTGTCGGCATTGACCTCCAACAGCCGAGGCAATCCATCTTCCCCCAAGCCCCAATCAAGACGCAGCACGCCGCATAACGCCGGTTCCTCACACAATGCGGCAGGATACAATGCAGGAGACAGGCCCAGCAACCCCAAAAACGGGTCGGGGAAACGCTGCACCCAGCGCAGGGCCCCCGCCAGCAGGCCACTCACCACTTCGGTTGCCAGGGCAAAGCGTTGCACATCAAAAGAAGAAAAGCAGACCGGCCCCCCTTCAAAGTAACGGAAAGGACCGGTAAAGCCGGCCAAATAGCCCTCCTCGAAGGCCAACCGATCGTGCAGCTGCAGCCAGGAATCCGAATCGAGCGTTGACGGCAAGTGGCGTACCTTGGGGGTAGGCATCACCCGCAACGGGCGAAACCAACTGTTCTCTTCACGGGTGAGATCGCCGTGAAAGAGTCGGACGAGGGCGCCGCTGCTGTGCAGCCGACCCTCAGTGCGCGGCAACAGGAAAAGGCCAAGATTGGCCGTCGCACGTTGCTCGTGGGGACGCTGTGCCAAACCGTACCCGTCCTCAACGAGTGGCCTGCCCTCCTCTTGCGCAATCCAAGCATTCGGGGTAGCAAAAGCGTGCGACAAAGACGTCTGCCAGACGGTAGGAGCAACCTTACACCCCCGCACCACTCCCTCTCCATAGCGACCAAAGACCGGTTTGAGCACCCAGCTGCGCTGGGCGGTCTGCAATTGCTGATAAAAGGCTTCTCCGTCCCCAAATCCGGAGCCGTCATCACGGAGATCAGCCAGGCTGCGTGTATATGGAACCAAACGTAGGGCACGCGCTGTCTCGTCATTCAGGGAGGGCAGCTGCGCTGCTCCACCTCGCCCAGCATCTCGCCACAGCAGCGCCATCCAGCTTTTGGCTTGTGCCACCCCGTATCGTGGGTCGTTGAGAATCACCAGCTGATGACGGGCATGCGCTTGCAGCAAGGCAGCCCCTTGCGGCCATTCTTGTAAAAACTCGATGGGCCACAGGCGCCAGATCACATCGATTGGCTCTCCGAAGGCGACTGCATGGCCGTGGCGCATCCACAGATTGGCAGGCGTTGCGAGGATCCCCTCAATGCCCAAGTACGAAGTCAGGCATTGAAGCCCCAATGCAGCCGTATACAACTCTTCTGTATGACCCGGATCGACGACGGCAGCCACCCGCCAGCGTCGGTGACGTGGCGTCAACCAAGCACGCACCTGCTGTTCAAACGCGATCGCCAGCTGCCGCTGCGCATGGCGTGCCGGTTGATCCCCCAACGCCGCCTGGATCAACAACTCACGCAGTCCCACCGGCTTGTCCCAGTTGATCTCACTGAGGAAAAAACCATCCGGGTAACTGCGGAACAGATCGGCTCGTGCATAAAAAAGGGGCCAGGGCGCATCCGAAGCCTCTTGTAAGGCTGCCACAGCTTCCCATACCGGTAAAGCGGGCTGTCCCCACGGTGGAAAACGATCGGACTTTTGCAACAGAGCCACAGCAATCCGCAGACTTTGTTGTGCCGCCGCCTCGGCGTTGGCAAGCAGCGCCTGCCAAAGCGATGCTTCCATAAGATACGGGGAGGATCCGTAGAGCCGCTCGGGTGATGCAGCGGGAGGCAAAAAATACGCGAAGCGGAAGTGGGAGGTATCCGCAAACATCGCCCCGCTCAACCGGAACTGCTTCCCGGAAAGGTACTGTAATGCCCACCAGAAGGTGATGGCGCCCGCTCCCATCCGCCGGTGCGGGGACCGGAGGGTGGTGGAGGGGCATAAGTGCCACCGTAATATCCTGGCCCAAACCAGGGGGAGAAAGCGCGCGAAAGGAGACTTCCCACCAAAAGCGCCTCCCACAAGCCACTGCCGTTCTGGCTTTCCACGACGACAGGCGCTCGATTGTTCGGAATAGGTTGGCTTTCGGCAGCGCTCTTGTCGACATTGCCCACCGTAATGGTAAAGGTCGATCCTGCCGGCACCGCTCCTGTTATAGGAATGTAGATATTGCCTCCCGCCGCATCGATCTCGGGTGTACCCACCTTGACCCCGGAGACACCGGAGACTGTGACATCTTGTGGAGTGACGTGGGCAATCTCTGCAGGCGGCAAGGTAACGTGCAGGCGGTGGACGCCGTCGGGCACATCGCTCGGCACAGCGACCGTCAGCACCTCCGCGTCCCCCTGAGCCTGCTGGGGATTGCTTTCAAAGGAAGCAGAAGGCCCCTGGGATCCAGGTGGCGCAGCACCAGAAGTAGACGAAGAGCCTGCCCCTTCGCCGCCACAACCGGCGAGTGCGATCGTCATCGAGACAGCCAATCCCAACGCCAGCGTCTTCTCCCCAGAAGCGACAAGGCGTGTAACTTCCGACTTCCAAGGGGAGGGGTCTTGGGCAGATGGTTTTTCGGACATGAGGACGCTCCTCTGTACTTCCCTTTCGCATGGATCAGAAGTAGGCCAGACATCGATCGTCTTTGAGTAGGCTTCTTGCCGGCATCAGGTACCCGGCTCGTCTGCGTATCTTCCATCCCCGACAAAGTGCTGGTGCACGCTTATCCCACTTTCCTTGACCGCAGCAAGATATGCCGACAGATCTTCCAGCGGTCGCGGGGGACCCACATAACGCACCGTCTCCACCCCAAGCGCAACCAGCCACGCCGGCTGGGGCAAATCCTCTTCACCCAGTGCGTATGTGTTGGGAAAAACCCCTCGAGCGGATACCTCTTTCTTGGCGTGGTAACGGCGCCGGTCCATCACAAAGATAGGCCACCCCATCTGCCGGGAAGGCTGCGGCAGGCAGAGCAACCGTCGGCCGGCCTCTAAAAGCGCAGCGATTTCAGCGGGACGCCCAAGCTCCCCATACGGGTGCAACCAGACGTTGTAGGTCATCACCACACCGCGCCGATGCGCGCGCAGCCAAACCAGTCCATGCAACCCCACTCTCCAAGGGAGATCGAACAGAAACAGGGTCCGTTGATCGTCGGCCATTCGTTGCACGGCCTGTCGATACCCACCCATCAAGCGTCGATCATTGGCCTCCCAGCGTGCAGCCCCTGTTTGTAGTGCATCGATCAGCGCCGCAGTGGCGCTACGGAAAGCTGGGGAGTCGGTATCGGCCGACGGCCAACGCGTGAGCGAGACCAGCGGCGTCGCACGCACAAATCCTTCAAAGGGTGCACTGCCCAGACGATAGGCCTCATAAAGGCGCTGCAACAGGGTGCGGGAGAAGTGTCCGTCGCGAACGATTGAATCAAGCCCATGTTGCGGCGCCAATGATGCCACCTACCAACAGCATGAGGACGAAGATCAGCGCCCCGACGGCAAGATTGCCCTTTTGCAGCTCCTCATTGATGCGAAACCGCGGGGTGACCAGATCGAAGAGAAAATAGGTAATGACCAGCAAAACAAAGCCTATTCCACCCCATAAGATCGTCTGGGTCAGTGAATCGTTGTTCATCATGGCAAACAACAAGACGAGGCCATTGCCGATCAGCTTGCCCGAAGAAGCCAGCGCCACAGCCAGGTTCCCTTTGCGAATCTCACCGATGTCATCGTAATGGGTCAACAGGTTGAACAAGATCGTCGTCACCGCCAAGAAAGCGAGAATGACGATCCACCACAATGCGATGGTGCCCAGTGCGTGCAGTGAAAACAATGGTCCAACTCCCTTTGCGCGTGGCCTAGGCGGATCCGGCCAAAAAATCCAACTCTGCGTTGGTAACCGGTTCCCCGATACTAACTTCGAGCACGTTTCCCCACCGCTCAATGGAGAGATATGAAGTTTGATCGGTAGCGGTATACCCCCAATACGCGACTACCTGTGGCGCAAAGAATCCGGTGTTTTCTGCGCGCTCTGGCGGACGCTCTTCACGGACCAGCGCCTCGCCCTGTTCGGTCAAGACATACGTCCGTCCTTGGAAAAGGATCTCGCGCGGCGGCGGATCTTCGACAGCCAGAATCTGTCGGCGATAGATCGCCAATCCTCCCTCTGCCTGCGGATCTGGCCCCACCGCAAGGTAGATCGTCTGGTCGGCATCTTTGAGTTCATAAGAAAACCAGCGCACCCCAGCCTCTTCGTAGATGTACTTGTGAGCGACAATGTAGTCTCGTCCCACATACGTGACAATATCGTTCGCACGCAAATTTTGCACCGTACGTGGCACGTAGGCACGTTCCTTCGACTGTCGACGCTCTCCGAAAGGCACGTCGGCCGCCTCCCATCGTGACAATGGCCCCATCATACCATTGCGGCCACGTCGGAGGCCAACCAAAGAACATCTGTTTTTCAAGCCTCGCAGGTAACACCTATGCGCTGCCCATGGGAACAGTTATTGCACTGACCGGTCGGTCTTTGCTATACTCACGCTGTATTAGAAGGGGAGTTAGCAACGGTGGCCTGGGACTATGAGGGCGAGACCATTCATAACTTGTTGCATCACAATGCACACCGCTTTCCAGAGAAGATCTTCGTGCGCTACCACGATCAGGCTTGGACATTTGCTCAATGGGATGCTTTGACCGAACAGCTTGCGGAAGGCTTTGCCGCTTTGGGGGTCAAACGCGGGGATCGCGTGCTGCTCGCGTTGCCCAACGGTCCAGAGGTCTACGCAGACATTACCGCACTCGGTAAGATCGGTGCCATCCCGATGCCCATCAACACCGCCATGAAGCCCGATGAGGTGCTCTTCATGCTCAACGACGCCGCCTGCGAATTGGCCGTTGTCGACGGCTCGATCTACGCACAGGTCAATACATACCGCGAAGAGGCACCCATGCTCAAGCGCCTCGTCGTGCACGGCGGAAATGTGCAAGGAGAGGATCTTCCCTACGAAGCACTGTTGGAGAACGGCAAGCCTTTCGCGCGCGAGACCGACCCGCACCAACCGTTCGTCCTCCTCTACACGTCGGGAACAACGGGTTTTCCCAAAGGCGCGTTGGTGATGCATTCTGCTGTCCTGTTTAGCCTGCAGGCCCTCAAGCATGTGCTCCAACTGACCGAGCAAGACGTTTGTGTCAATGTGCTTCCCAGCTACCATCTCTTCTCCATCGCTGCAGAGTATGCGCTGATGGGCGTGATCGGCGGTACTTTCATTGTCGAAGACGGCTTTCAGCCACACACCGCCCTGCAGGACATGCAACGTTATCGTGCGACATGGGAGTGTGGCGTACCTTCCATGTTCATCGTCTTGTGCGAATTGGCTGAAAAGAGTGGAGCTGACATCCGCTCTTTCCGGTACGGCATCACCTCGGGTGCTCCTGTCCCCACGCCCGTCTTGAAGCGGTGGGAAGCGCTGACAGGTGGCACGCTCTGCCAGGTGTACGGCTCCACCGAGATTGCGCTTGGCACCGTGGAGCGGCCCGATCACACCCGCAAGATCGGATCCGCTGGGCAGCCCTCCCCCGGATTTGAGTTCGTCATTCTCGACGAAGACGATCGCCCGCTGCCCCCAGGTCAAGTGGGCGAGATCTGCGTCCGCCACGCTGGAGGTATCTCCCACTACTGGAACCGACCCCAAGAAGATGCGCAAGCACATCGGGACGGTTGGTTTCATACCGGGGATCTGGGCTATTTCGATGAAGAAAATTATCTCTATGTCGTCGATCGCAAGAAAGACATGATCATCTACGGCGGTGAAAACATCTACCCAGCGGAAGTAGAGAAAGTCTTACTGGAACATCCTGCGGTTGCCGAAGTCGCCGTACTGGGCCGCCCTGATCCTGTCAAAGGAGAAGAGCCTGTTGCATTGATCCGTCTCAATGAAGGAATGCAGGTGACCCATCGCGAACTGCGCAATTTTGCGCGCCAACACTTGTCCGATTTCAAATTGCCGCGCAGCTTTATCTACGTAGACGATTTTCCGCGCACTGGAACAGGAAAGATACGCAAATTCGTCTTGCGCGAGCAATTGGGCCAATCGACAGCATCTGCCACGAAATGAGGAGAACTCCATGCCACAACGCCTTCTGCATCGCGTCGTGATCACTGGTCTTGGCGCACTGACTCCCTACGGTGCAGGGATCGAACGCCTGTGGCAAGGGCTGTGCTACGGGGCGCCCGCCATCGGCCCCATCACACGCTTTGACGCCTCCGATCTGGCTGTCCGTATTGCTGCCGAAGTACCGGCATTTGATCCCCTCGATTTCATGGAGAAAAAACAGGCACGCCGTTCGGCACGCTTCTCCCAATACGCCTTGGCTGCTTCCCGTATGGCTCTCGACGATGCTGAGTATCGTGCCACGCCCCAGGAAGCTGCGGGTGTCTTTATGGGCACCTCCGGTGGTGGGTACGACGTAGCAGACTTTGTCCGTGAAGCCGAAAGGCGTGGCTGGCGGCATGTCGATCCACTCTTTGTGCAGAAGATCGGCGGACACATGGCCGCTGTGCGCCCTGGACTCGATCTTGGCTTACGAGGGCCTTCGACCACCACCAATGCTGCCTGTGCCACGGGTTTAGATACCATCGGACACGCCTTTAACACGCTACGCTTGGGCCAAGCAGAAGCGCTGCTCGCCGGTGGTGCCGATGCGACCCTGGTCAAGATCGCAGTGGCCGCCCTCGGGCGTATCGGAGCTTTGACGGCCAGCCACAACGACGACCCCCAACGGGCCTCACGGCCTTTTGACGCGATGCGGGACGGTTTTGTCTTAGGCGAAGGGGCAGGGGTCCTGTTCTTGGAAACCCTAGAGCATGCCCTCGCCCGCAATGCCCGAATTTATGCAGAAGTGCTCGGCTTTGGAGAATCCTTCGACGCGACCGATGAGACCGCACCAGACGTCGACGGGCAGCAACGGGCAATGCACGCGGCATTGCGGGACGCGGGCATCTCTGCAGACGAGATCGATGCAGTCAAAGCACACGGGACTTCCACAGTACTCAACGATGCAACCGAAACTGCAGCGCTCAAAGCGGTATTCGGGGATCGTGCCTTCCGCATACCCGTCACTGCGCCTAAGTCGAAACTGGGTCATGCCGCCGCCGCTTCGGGAGGCATCGAAGCTGTCGCCGCTGTACTGATGCTCCACCATCAGATGCTCCCACCAACAGTCAATCTGGAACATCCCGATCCCGCTTGTGATTTGGACTATGTCGCCAATGGGCCACGCCCCGCGGTATTGCACACCCTGCTGTTGGACGCCTTCGGCATGGGTGGACAAAACAGTTGCTTGGTCATCCGTCGCTTCGAGGAGTAAGGGTCGGCCCAATACCCCTGATCCCCGTTCCTTCTCCCGAGCCAATCCGCCACTTTGTGCAGCCAAGCGGCCCTGGAAAGGGCCATTTTTTGTTGGGAATCGACTTATGGTACCTTTGGATGCGGAATGGTCTGAAAGTGTGAGGAGGTCAGGATTGGGGAATTTTTGGAAAGAGTTCCGCGAGTTTCTCTCACGAGGCAACGTCATCGATTTGGCCGTCGGGATCATCATCGGCGGTGCCTTCAATCAAATCGTGAAATCACTGGTCGATGACATCCTCATGCCATCGCTGGGAATTCTCTTCAGTGAGCTGGATTTTTCAAATCTGTATATCAATCTTTCCAACAAAAAGTACCCTTCTTTGTCAGCAGCGCAACAGGCCGGCGCGCCAACCATCAACTATGGCTTATTTATCAGCAATGTGCTCAACTTCCTCATTGTAGGATTTGTCATCTTCCTGCTGGTGCGCACGATCAACCGCTTACATCGTCCCAAGGAAAAAGCACCCGCCGAACCCATCACCAAAACCTGCCCGTATTGCCTTTCGGAAATTCCACGCGCTGCGACCAAATGCGCACATTGCACCGCCGATCTATCCGATGCTGGGTAACGAAGCTTTACGCCCATCTGCCGCAACGAAATGGCTGTTCCTTTTTACGCCAACTTTTTGTCCGGTATAAATATACCGCTGAGTCCAGACTGGTGCCAGAGCGCCAGCACAGGTGCTGCGTCCTGGCGCCCACGCGCAGTGCCTTCCGCAATCACGCGGGCACCAGCAGCCAGGTGGCGCCATGAAAGCTGCGGCAGATGCGAGCGCAGCGTCTCCAACAAAAGCCCCCACACCATTTTCAGGTTGTGCAGCGCTTCAAAGGCACCCGCGGTGGTCAATGCGACCTCCATCAATATCCGTGCTACAGCGACGGGATCAGCGCCACCGAGCAGTGCCGCACCAGTGAGTCGCATTGCCTCCATTCCTTCAGGATCGTTTTGCACAACGGCCCGTAACTCTTCTGGCGCGATCTTTGCAGGTGCAACCGGCGGCAGCAAGCGCCAACCTTCCCGGTGCTCCTTTTGCCGGCGAATGCGTTGCCCGCTGAGGCTGGCACTCCAAGCCAATCCCCGCATTTCTCCGGTCACATTCCCATCTTGCAGTAGATCGAGGATGCAGTGCAATCCGGTGACCGCGTGTGCGTCAAACCGGGAACGGCACAGCAGCTCACTGCCAGTCAGTGCCACCATCTCATACAGCGTGCGTCCACTGATGCCCTGTTCGATCAACGAGACCAAAAGGTTCGGTTCAGCCCCGTAGGGAGCCTCCACCAGCAGCTGCATCCCCGCCTCCACTTGCACAAGGTCGAGGCTGCCCTGGTGCGCGTCGACCTCCTCTAAATGGGCTGCCGCTTCGGGAAGAAACCGTTTCGGCCGATTGGCCAAATACTGCACTGCTGCACGGAAGAAAGGTTCTGCATAGGCCCAGCCGTCGGCATCATCGAGCAGTTGCGCCGACCGATGCACGCTCAACAACCGATGCTCGTTTTCGGGATATTGCCTCAACGCGGCCAGCGTGAGGATCCGCCGCACCGCAGGTCCAAGACGCCGTACGAGTCCGACCAGGCGGTGTTCGGCCAGCAGCACCTGTTCACCGGATTCCACACTCTCCAGAAAAGCGCGTTCCGAGTCCTCGACCGTCTGCTCTTCTACCGGTTGCATGGCCATAAGCAAATAGGGACCGTAGTTGGGGTCCTGCAACAGGTCGATCACATAGCAGGTCATGTGTAATAGGGCGAGATCCTGATAGGCGGGTGTCATGATGGAAGGAGCTCGCAGTGCGGGCGAAGCATTGATCATGCCGTGGCCGACCAAAGGCCCATGGTGGTCGACATAGCGTGTTGTGGCCAATGCCAACTGCAAGTAGAGCGAGGCATTATCCTGGCCAACCGCGCGCCCAGCCAGAATCCATCGGGCCGCATCCGAAGGCTGTAGTTGCTCAATCTGACGCAGCGCAATATCGAGGGATGGACCCCAGTCATACTCCTGATGTATCTCGACGCACCTCCCTAACAAAGCGAAACCCAGCTGACAGCGGATAGCGTAACATATCCCAAGCTAAAAAAGGGGGCCACCACATAGACCAGCCAGGGCGCACCGAGGACAAGGACCAGGTTGGTCGTCCACACCGAGCACAGCAGAGCGAGCTGTCCCCAAAATATTGCGGAGAGATAGACCATCAGCGAGACCAAAAGGAGATACAGGTAAGGATGGGCGAAGAAAAACCCATGTAGAAAGGTCGGATACGGCAGAACGGTATCCGGCGCGGCTTGCGGCACGGTAAACGTCGGCACGTGTGCCGAGGTAAAGTGCCACGGAAGCATCTGCGGAGAAAGCCACACCAGGGAGCCAACAAAGGTCACCAGCAGGGCCGCACCGACTACGCAAAAGACTGAAAGAGCACAAGCGATGATCTTTCCTGCGATGAGCTGAGAGGCGGTTACCCGGCTACGCTCGTACCGCAAGAAACCGCTGCGCCGATCCCACGCGAGGGAATCGCCACCAACAAGCGAAGCCACCAGAGGCAACACGCCCAACCACAAAGCGACTGGACTAGAGCCTACGGCCATCAAGTAGCCGACTATGCCGCTGTGCTGAGGGGTAAACATGGGGTGAACGCCATACTGGATCAGTCCAATCGACAGGAAGTCAATCGATAAGAGTAGGACGACTCCCGTCTGTCGCCGTTGTACCATACGCCACAGTTCCGCGCGAAGGACGTTTTCCAGAGAACCCCACCCCCCACGGCTTCTGTAGATCAGACGAAGCAGTGCCAATTTTGGTTGCCCTCAGAGAAAACCTTCCATTTGGCATAGGCATCTTGTGGAACACCAGTATTGCATTTAAGCCATTATCTGCAGAACATGCGATAGCTCCTTGTGACATAGGTTCTCGTGGCAAAGCAGCATTTTCAGCCAACTGATCGATGGTTGTTCGGTCGGTGATCCGATGTGTGTGGTGCACTTGGTTTCCGTAACTGTCAAGTGCACCAACAACAGTCATCTCCACCAACGTTGCTCCGGTAGGGACGTTGGGGGCATAGATCATCTGCTGTGATCACGTAAAGCAAGCCCAGCGCTGCGATGATTCTTCGCTTGTCCAACAAAAAGTGCCTTCCCTTCTAGAAGAAATTCGATCCTTTGCTTTGGAAAATGCTTTGGAAAAACGCGATACGTCATCAAAAAAGTACAGAGTATTTTTAAGAAAGAAAGAGATTAGATGAGATTACCTCACGAAATTCACTTCTTATGAATGTATAAAATAAATAATGATATTCGGATTTGAGTGCCCTATTGAGTATAATCATTACAATCTAATTAAGGAGGATGCCGATGAGCGCGATAAACGACCGAAGTCGAGCAGCTGAACTGATCGCTCGCCTGGATCGCTTACCCGTTTGGCCTCATAGCAACTGGGTACTGGCGGTATTGGCGATAGGCTGGTTCTTTGCCTATTTCGATATCGGCAATATCGCCTTTGCGCTGCCCGTGGCCATCAAGCATTTCAACATCAGTCCAACTGTGGGAGCCTCTGTAATCAGTGCTGGTTTGGTTGGCTACATTATTGGAGAAGTTGGCGTCAGTCTGTTAAGTGAGTGGCGCGGACGACGTCCTGCACTTCTCGTGGCCACATTACTGTACGCGGCTGGTTCATTGGCGACTGCACTTTCTACAAATGCGGCGTTGTTCATCGCTTTCCGGTTCATCAGCGGAGCTGGCATTGGTGCATTTATAGGCGTAGCCAGTGCTTATGTCAGTGAAATCTTACCGAGTCAGATTCGGGGCAAATTTGCGGCTTGGACCACCATGCCCGCACTTGTCGGCAATGGTGTCGTTCCCTTCTTGGCCCTTGCAATCCTCGCCATCGGATAATGTCCGATTTTGCTCATACCATTCTGGGGGTCATCCTGATCCTTGCTGGGTGGAAGAGCATCCCTGAATCGCTGCGATGGTCGCTTTCCCATGGGGATTTCCAAGCCGCCGAACAATTTATACAGCACTGCGAATCACGTGTACAGCAAAGATTAGGGGGCGCATTACCAGAAATAGCGGTAACGACGGAGCGCATCGTCATGGAAGAAGAGAAGCAACATTTTACATGGGGAACCCTATTTCGCCCACCCCTATTTTGGTTTACCATTTTGCTATTTTTCATTTGGTTTTTTAATTACTTCAGCGTCTATGGATGGAATGGCGTCGGAGTCACTTTGTTGGTAGAACAGGGTTATACATTGGTACACAGTATTCAAATGAGTATCGCTGGTACCATCGGTGGCATTGTGGGTGCCTTGATCGCACCCCAAGTGACCGATCGCTTTCCACGAAAATGGCCTCCTTTCATCGTTACGCTCTTGTTGGCTGCAGAACTGTTTCTCCTGGGATTTGGCCCAAACAACCTATTGATTACGCTGGAGTTCGGCCTCCTAGCATTCCAAGTCGGCATCTTCGCACCTATCGTCTATCTCCTGACTGCCGAACACTTTCCAACAGAAGGGCGCAACCTTGGTGTAGCTGTAACCGATGGCATCGGCCACATTGGTGGCGCTATTGGCCCTGTGGCAGTGACAGCCATCTATGGAGACCTGGGATTTAGCGCTGTCTTCTTGGCAATTGGTGTCTCCTTTATTCTTTGCGCCGTTTTGCTTTTATTTACAAAACGCACAAATCGGCAAAATCTTGAGGAGATTGTGTTGGAAGAAGTGGAAGGTCCTTCGGTCAGTCTTCAAGAAAATGATTAACGGTTTCAAGGAATGACGGAGGTGAAGAGATGCGCGCTCTCGAAGGCATTCGGGTCCTGGATTTGGGCCAGATTTATAATGGTCCTTATTGCGCCATGTTGCTCGGTTATCTGGGCGCAGAAGTCATTAAAGTGGAGCCTCCAAGTGGAGAATCGACAAGGAGCCGGGTAAAGGGCAAAGAGGCTTATCCGTTTATGATGCTTAACGGAAACAAAAAGGATATTTGCATAAATCTAAAGTCTGACATAGGAAAAAAGATCTTCCTCGATCTGGTTCGAAAAGCAGATGTCGTCGTCGAAAACTACGCGGTAGGCGTCATGGACCGACTCGGTTTGAGTTATGAAGTCCTTTCACAAGCCAACCCACGTATCATTGTCGCTTCTGGTAAAGGCTTCGGCAGCTGGGGCCCAAACAAAGACTTTCTGGCCATGGATTTAACTGTTCAAGCAATGACCGCAGTGATGTCAGTAACGGGCTTCGAAGATCAACCTCCTGTCAAAGCCGGTTTTTTCCGATTTTGGGGTGATCCACTTAATGGCGGTGTTCGCCGCCCTATATCAGCGTGAGCGCACGGGCCGCGGTGACTTTGAAAGATCACAAGACGCCGTTTTTCCCACTTGGCCCAACTGGAGGGTACTTGAAACCAACGGTCACTTGAGCGTGGGGCAATCGGATGGTGGTTAGCCATTGCTCCTTACAACGTATCAGGTCGAAGATGGATGGGTCGCCATTTTCTGTGGATACCCTATTGGCATTCCTTGATGGAACTTGATGGAGTAGCCCATTGGCCATTGATCCGCTATCTCACCGTGGTAGATCGGGCGAACCGTATGGATGAAATAGATGAATTGGTGAGGAGTGGACGCGCAAGCAAGGGAAGCAAGAAATCGTTAAAAAACTCACGGCGGCTCATGTACCCTGCGCCCCTGTCGTTCAATTGAGGGAGCTGGTTCATGACGAGCATATTGCTGCACGGCACATGTTACCGGAAGTTCAACACCCTACCATGGGCTCAGTGCGAATTTTTGGAAATCCGATACACTTAGCGCATTCGGACGAACCCGAATTTGGCCCCTCTCCCTTATTGGGGGCTGATACCGATAAAGTCCTTTCCAGCTTACTTGAAATGAATGAACAGCAATTAACATCGCTTCGCACCCAAGGTGTGATCGCATAACACTTGTTGAGAATTGTCTATGTAAACAATGCAAATGTCGAAGGGAGATGCAGAGTCATGGATGAAATGAGGCAGAATTTTGGGTATGAATTGCCTCCTGAGTTAAAGATGCTGAAGCAGGAAGTACATGACTTCATTCGTGAAGAGGTCATTCCCGTGGAACGGGAGCTGGATTTTGAAGCCGTTTCTCTCCCACCTGACAAGCTTGCGCCATTGCAGAAAAAGGCTCGGGACGCTGGCTTATGGTGTCTCGGTGCTCCAGAGGAGTTTGGTGGAGCCAATCTACCTATCTTTGCTCAAACGATCATTGCAGAAGAGGCCTCCCAACACCGCAACGGAGCCTACAACCCTGGCCTCGGTGCTTTTGGTACAGAACCCCCTTACATCCTCTACGATGGCACGAAGGAGCAAATCGACCGGTACGTGATCCCAACCATCGAAGGTAAAAGAAGTGGTTTTGTCGCCATCACCGAGCCTAGCGGCGGTTCAGATCCTGCCAGGGCCATTCAGACGCGGGCCCGTAAGGTCGGTGATCATT
>JADBKH010000020.1 GCA_014896485.1 Bacillota bacterium
CTCCGCCCGGGAGATGTACCTCACCGCCAGTGCCGACACCGCACCGCCCGCACCTAGGGGATCGGTGCCAGTGAAAGCATCGGGTCGATCGAAGTAGGCAAATTGGCTGATATGGTATTGTTTGACGATCAACAACCCGAGTGGTTGCCTCTGTACAATCCGATCTCCAATCTGGTCTACAGTGCTCCAGGCTCCACTGTGGATACCGTTTTAGTCGGTGGGCGTCTCGTCGTTCAAGGAGGGCACCTCACTTTGGTGGATGAACCACTGCTTCAATCCGAAGTTCGAAACTCGGCAGAGGCAATCCTTCAGCGCATGGGTGCTCGGGCGGAATCATTGTCCAAGTGGAACCTGAACTCGGCGGTTTAAGCGAGAGAAGAGCGTCGCATGAAGTATGGCGGACGGCGAAAGGCTCGCCCATGGTTTGTGGACACCTACCGCGGCGTGTGCAATGTCACATTGCCTACCTTTACTTCAGACCTGCGCCGTCTCAACGAAGCTGCTATCGCTTTTGATGTCCGTCGCAGCATCGAATTGGGTTTTGAAGGCACGCTGGTCGTTTCAGAAGCAGGCACAACATTGCAAGAGTACAAACAATTCCTGCACTGCGTCATCGACGCCGCCGGTGACGATCTTTCTGTTGTTGTGCAGGCAAGCTTTGACACACTGGAAGATGCGTGTGATGTCTTACGCGAGGCGGAACAGGCGGGCGCAGATACTTTTTTGGTCGGCTTTCCATCGACGTTTGTAGCGCAAAGTTCCGTCGATGTTTTGAAATATCATCAAACACTGTGCAGTGCCACTGAATTGGCCTGTATTTTGTTTACATCTCCGACCTTTGACTTTGCGCATCTCCATCCGTCCGGTTTTCCACTGGATATCCTCGACGATCTTTTGGCCATCGACACGGTCGCTGCGTTGAAATACGAGCCCGTCGGGGCGGTTGCGCCGGCTTTGCTGGAGATCCATCGTCGGCTAAACAATGCGATTCCGGTTATCTGTCCGTTTGACAGTGAAGCCCCTGCGCTGGTTACCCTGACGGGGCAGCGCTGGTTGGGGACGAGCGTCTACCAGTATGTCGGCGATCGCATTCCGACAATGTGGCGCCTCTTATAGCAAGATGCTTTTGATGAAGCGATGCGAATTTATTGGGCCATTGCCCCCGCTCGTCAGGCGAAAGCGGCGGATAAGCGGCGGTGGGAAGGGGCCAATACCCTGCATCGTTACGTGTGGAAGTATTACTCCTGGTTGGTCGGGTATAACGGCGGACCGATTCGCTCTCCGGTCATGCGTTTATGATGCTGTTTCGGTGATCCGGGAGTGCCTCATCGGTGAAGGAGAGGCCACTCCGCCTATCGATAAACAGTCGCTGTTGCATACCCAAAACGGCTGGCTGCGTACCATGCAAGCCGTCGTCGATCATCGATACGTCGGTTTTAAAGTAATCCATAAGGTGGATCGGCAAGGCGTCAATTATTTGGTTGGTATCTACGATTTGGGCAAAGGCGATTGTCTCGCATTGATCGACGGAGACGGGTTAACCACAGTACGCACCGCAGGTTGCTGCGTTGGCGGCCGATCTGCTGGCTAGGCCAGATGCCAAAAAAGTGGCCTGCTTGGGATCCGGCCGTGAAGCGGCCGAACAGCTACCAACAGCAGCACTGCGTTTGTGTTACCCGGATTCTTACAGCTAGGGGTTCATTACAATGCGATGGGTTCGACACGGCCCGAAGCACGCGAAGCTTTTGGAGAGCTTTACCAAAGCGCCGATCGACTGGTCGTCGATGTCCCAGAAAGCGCTTTTGAGACCAAAGGAGGAACCTCGATGGGAGCGGCAGCGCAAGATCTTTCTGGACGTGTCGCCGTGGTTACCCGTGCTGGTGGGGGGATTGGCGTTGCCATTGTACGGCGTTTAGCTTCTGCTGGCGCCATGGTCTTTGCCGCGGATCGCAATGCAGAAGGCTCCAATGAGACCGCGACAAAACTCCAAAAAGAAGGACTGATGGTCTTTGGAGCCGCTGTTGACGTTTCCGATCCGAAAAGCGTTACCATGTTGGTGGACGAGGTTCATTCCAAAGTGTCGCAACCGGTCGCTATCTTGGTAAACAATGCAGGGGTTCGCGGGCCAAGCAAAGAATTGTGGCGAATGGAATTTGAAAAGTGGCGTTCTGTTCTTTCTGTGGATCTCGACGGCGTGTTTTTATGTTGTCTGGCGTTTCTTCCTGATATGTTCAAACAGAGCTTGGGCCGTGTGATCAACATCGCATCGGTTTATGGAAAAGAAGGTTTTCCAACCCCGTCGGCCTATGCGGCTGCAAAGGCTGGTGTCATCGCGCTGGGAAGATCTCTCAGTCGCCAAGTCGCCCAAAAGGGGGTGTTGGTTCATACGGTTGTCCCTGGTATCATTCGTTCACCAAGGAGCGAGAACATCGATCCACAAGAAGTTCAAAGAGCAATCTCGCTTGTCCCTTTAGGCCGTCCAGGGGAGCCGGAAGAAGTCGCAGCCCTTGTCGGATTGTTGGCTGGTTCAGAGATCACTTTCAACACGGGTTCAACATGGGATGTGAGCGGAGGGAAGGCGACCTCATAGAACAATGGCAGAGATAACCAATCCAAACGATCCGTTCTGTATAGGGCTTCGGCTTTCCGATCGGGTGTGCGATGTATTGCGCGAGCAAATTCTTTCCGGAGTGTTTACTCCAGGGGAGCGACTCAATGAAGTCAAGCTGGCACACAAATTGGGTGTCAGCCGTGCGCCCGTGCGAGAGGCCATTCTTCAACTTGCAAACGAGGGCTTGGTGGAGATCCATCCTCATCGGGGTGCATTTGTACGCTCTATCGAGGAACAGGAGCTTAAGGAGATTGCCGAAGTTCGGGCTTTGCTTGAAGCTGCGGCGGCCCGGGAGTTGGTGGAAGCGGGATTACATCCAGAGATAGAACTCCTGCTTACGCAACAGTTGGACGCAATGCAGAAAGCCGTCGCAAACGACGACAAAGCCCAACTGATGCAAGCCCATCTGGCTTTTCACGAGGTTATCGTGAAAAATACACAAAACCGGGTCATGCGTACCTTGTTGCTTCAGATGCGCGATCAAATTGCAACTTTCATTCGACTGGGGCATCTTCATTTTATTGAAGAGAGCGTGGAGAGTCTCGTTAAGGATCACCAACAACTCTTGCAGGTCATGCAGCAAGGAGACGGTCCGACAATTGAGAAAGCATACAGAAACCATATTAGATTTTTGCATAAGACGAGCAAATCGTAGGGAGTGCTGGCATGAAGTTGCTTCAGTTTATGAAAAAGGACCATACGACGTTGGGAGTACAAACCGCGTATGGGATCTGCGATCTCGAAAGAACGGCGGCTCAGTTTCACAGCGAGGTACCAACGGATATGATCGCTTTAATGGAGAGCGGATCCTTCGGGTTAAACAGGATTCGCGAATTGCTGGAACAAGCCGAAGCTTTCCATAAGGCTGCTCCCTTTTTTTGGCCAGCATCCGATGTTCACTTTGCTCCGTGTGTGACGCATCCTGAGAAAATTCTTTGCGTAGGCCTCAATTATAAAAGCCATGCGGCCGAGGCGAAGATGGAAGTACCCGAAACGCCGGTACTGTTCAGCAAGTTCAACAACGCTTTGGCTTCCCACGGAGAGCAGATCTCCATTCCAAAGGGGGCACAAAAAATCGATTATGAAGCGGAATTGGTCGTTGTGATGGGTCGCAAAGCTCGGGATGTCGCTCCAGATGAGGCTTTGTCCTATGTATTTGGATATACCGTTGGCAATGACTTATCTGCCCGTGAGCTTCAATTCAGAACAGGACAATGGCTTTTGGGAAAATCCTTGGATGGATTTGCTCCTGTGGGTCCGTATCTTGTCACTGCTGATGAGCTTGCCAACCCAGATGAATTGAACATCGAATGCCGTGTCAATGGTGGTCTTCGACAATCCGCGAATACGAACGAAATGATCTTTAACTGTGCCACCCTTATCAGTTACGCTTCGCAGTACATGACACTCCAACCGGGAGATATCCTTTTTACGGGGACACCCGAAGGAGTCATAATGGGATATCCGGAATCCGAACAGGTATGGCTGAGGCCGGGAGATGAAATCGAGGTTTCTATTGAACGGATTGGAACACTCAAAAATTGGTTGAGATAATCCTCGCCGTCGGATAGCCTCTCGAAAGAGGCACTGCAATGCCAAACGGTGGAAATCTGATGGACCAATGTCGCTTACACGGCGTTGCCAGAGCTATTTCTGAATACACCTGCCGCTAGGGTCGGTCGGTAAAAGCGAAAGTGCGGTTGAGCAAAAAAGCCAACCGCAAATTTTCGCGAACGCGGTGGTCGTCGAGATTGATCTCGAGAATCTGTTGGATCCGATCGAGGCGATAGCGTAGGCTATTGTAATGCAAGTGCAATTGTTCCGCCGCCACGCGCATTTGACATTCGCAGGCCAAAAAGGTCTCCAAAGTGTCCAGCAGTTCGCTATGGTGTTTGCGATCGTATTGTGCAAGGATGCCAAGCTGTTTCACTGTAAACTGCTGGAGCTGCGTGGTGTTGGCGATATCAAAGAGCAGGACAGCAGCCGGTACCGAGGCAATCCGAACGATTTTTTGAGCAGGATGAAAAATTTTGACCCATGCGGCGACTTTGTGCATTTGTGTCAATGTGAGTGGATACTCTTCGAGGCGCCTGCAAGGCTCGCTGACAATGACCATCGTAGCGTCGTCGGGAAATTGTTGCATGCTTAGACTGTAGAGTGTGTGAGCGTGTGTCTCCACCCATTGATCATTTGAAATCATTACCACGATTTCGTCCTCAACAACCGTACAAAAAGGGAAATGTTCTGCTGCCAACAGGGCTTGGAAAGTGTGAAGCATGCGTTGTGCTTCTTGTGGACGGGATGCATTGCTTGTAAAGGGCGGTACAACCATCAAAAGTACCTGTGGCTCCCGTAAATCTTTTCCCAAGATAGCAGCGCGATGAATCAACGGTTCCTCATGATGTCCAGGAAAATCCACAGAGAGAGAAAGAAGCGTCGTGAGAAGCGTACTACAGGCCTCTACCCTTGCCCATCGCATCGTCTGCTCCTTGCCTATAATAAAAGTTAAAAAAGAAGCACAAAGCGCAACCTCCCCTTTTTCCACTGCAGCAGAAGCAATCCCCGTACGTCGAATCACCAGAAAGCCGATTGGCTGATCTTGGGCAAGCGCCAGTACCTCCATCCAGTAGTTTGATTCGTCTGAAACCGGAAGGGTTTGCGCCGGAGAGGAAATCCTCATCCGCTGGATCACGTCACGGGGAGGAGGGATCTCTGCTGCGTTTGAAGCTTCCATCAAATGCCCACTGGCATCAAAAAGCCAGCAGGCTCCTTTAAGGCTTTCTTGTAGGGCATTAAGAATCACCTGGATGCCGTCCTGGCGCTGTATGGCTGGAATCAGCGCGTGATGCAATGAAAGCAGCCGTGCTTGATCGGCACGGGCTTGTTCGCCGGTACTGCGGGCTGTTTCTACAAGGCGCACCAGAGCGGCTTTAAACAAGGACGGCAGCGATGATTGCAGAATACCGGACGTCAGAGCAGGGAACCGAGTGAATTGTGCGTGCTCCAGATAATCTGCCAAAGTCTCGACGAAACCGGCTGCCTGAAGGAGTGTGAAGTTTTCGTAAAGACTTGCCATACCCACAACACCTTTTTCGGCAATGATCGCCGTTGATCCTATGGAAGGGTAATCACAAAATAATTTTAAAGTCAAGGTAGGAGGGATCCGCGGGTGTTTCCAGCGCCGTTTGAATACGTCTCGGCGCATTCGCTCGACGAGGCGTTGGAAGTTTTGGAATCCCGGGCTGGTGAAGCAAAAGTGCTGGCCGGCGGGCAAAGCTTGATTCCCATGATGCGATTTCGCTTGGCGCAACCTCAGGTGCTTGTCGACATCAATCCAATCAAACTTCTAGAGGATCTACACGAACAAGACGATGCCCTGCACATCGGGGCCCTGGCGCGTCACGCGACGTTGGAGTTTTCTCCCCTTATCCAACAGCGCTATCCACTGATTGCCGATGTTTCTCGAGTGGTCGCAGACCCTACAGTTCGCAATCTTGGCACATTGGTTGGATCGTTGTGCCATGCGGATCCTGCTGGAGATTTTGGCAGCGCCGCATTGGCAGCAGGGGCGGAAGTGATCATCACCAGCAGCAGACAGCACCGTAGCCTGCCTGTTGATGCCTTTTTCCTGGATACCTTTTCGACTGCATTGGAAGAAGATGAGATTGTCACTGAGGTCCGTTGGCCGAAACCAAAGCCCAGGAGTGCAGGTGCCTACTTAAAGATCGAACGCAAGGTAGGCGACTTTGCCATCGTTGGGACCGCGGTCCAAATGGCCTTGGATGAAGGGGGGCGAATTGCGGAAGCAGGGATCGGCCTTTGCGCCGTCGGTCCGATTTCACTGCGCGCAAAACAGGCCGAGCGCCTGCTTGTCGGTCAATCGCCCTCAGCGGAACTCTTTCAGGAGGTTGCGCGACAAGCCGCACGTGAGAGTGATCCGACCTCCGATACCCGCGGCTCGAAGGAGTACAAGCAGGATATGGTTCGTGTCCTCACCCTTCGTGCTTTGCAACGTGCATATCAGCGCATACAGGCGGCGTAAGTCAGCGCCATTAAGTTGGCGTGCAATCGAAGGATGAAGGGTTGGGAAAGGAGAGAAAACGGTGGCGGTGAGCAGCACGCAAGTAAGCGTTCATGTGAAGATCAACGGCCAGGAAATCACCAAAGAGTGCGAAGTGAGAACGCTTTTGGCCTATTTTCTGCGCGAGCAACTGGGCCTGACAGGGGTGCATGTCGGCTGCGATACTACCAGCTGCGGTGCCTGTACTGTTTTGCTGGATGGAAAGACTGCAATCAAGTCGTGCACGGTCTTTGCACCTCAAGTCGATGGTCACGAGCTGCTTACAGTTGAAGGATTGGGAGAGGCCGATCACCTTCATCCGATCCAGCAAGCTTTTTGGGATTGTCATGCATTGCAATGTGGCTATTGCACACCAGGGATGGAGCTCGCCGTGTTGGCATTGTTGCAGCGTAATCCAAATCCGACCGATGAAGAGATCCGGTTTGGGCTTTCTGGAAACCTCTGCCGTTGCACAGGTTATAAGAATATCGTCAAAGCGGTTCATCAAGCCGCTGAGATCATGAACCATCCGTCCACGAGTCAATCCGTTACCCTTTGAAGAAGAAGTCGCAAAACGCGGCTTCTTCCATACGAAAGGAGGATGCGTCGATGGCGATTGCAGAAGAGCCGACTGGCCATGTCATGGGTCATGCGATGAAGCGTAAGGAAGATCCTCGATTTATCACCGGTCAAGGGCGTTATCTCGACGATATCGTATTGCCACGGATGCTGTATATGGCCATTGTGCACTCCCCCTATGCCCATGCCCGTATCAAATCGATTGATGCGTCGGCGGCCTTGCAGTTGCCGGGTGTCCACCTGGTTTTGACGGGTGCCGACTTAGACCAGATGGGGCTGGGTTGGATGCCGACGATGGCTGGAGACCGGGAGATGACCTTGGCCGTCGGAAAGGTGCTTTACCAGTACCAAGAAGTTGCCGTTGTCCTTGCTGAATCTCGCGCATTGGCAGAAGACGCTGCACAATTGGTGGAGGTGGAGTACGAGCCTTTGCCGGTCATCGTCGATCCCTTTGAATCGATGAAACCGGATGCACCGGTGTTGCGCGAGGATCGGGAGCAAAAAGACAACCACGTCTTTCATTGGGAGGTGGGCGATCGCACCGCCACGGAACAATTGTTGCGCTCCTGTGATGTGGTCGTTCGCCAAAAAGTGCGTTTTCAGCGCATTCACCCAGCGCCGTTAGAACCCTGTGGTTGCATCGCAGATTTCAACAAAGCGACGGGACGTTTGACGCTGTACATGACCTCCCAAGCGCCCCATGCCCATCGGACCGTTTTCTCTATGGTCACCGGCATTCCCGAGCAAAACATTCATATCATTTCTCCTGATGTCGGAGGCGGTTTTGGTAACAAAGTACCAATCTACCCTGGATATGTGGCCGCTATCGTTGCCTCGTTGAAGCTGGGTCGACCCGTAAAGTGGGTGGAGACACGTACGGAAAACCTGACCGAGACCGCCTTCGCTCGGGACTACCACATGGAAGCGGAGTTGGGGGCTACCAAAGACGGCGTTGTCCAGGCACTGAAGGTCAAAACCATCGCCGATCATGGCGCATTCGACGCCGCTGCCGATCCATCCAAGTTTCCGGCGGGGCTCTTTTCCATCTGTACAGGGTCGTATGATTTCCCCAATGCTTTTGCAGAAGTGGATGCGTTCTATACGAATAAAACGCCGGGCGGTATCGCCTATCGCTGCTCGTTTCGTGTGACGGAAGCCTCGTATCTGATTGAGCGGACGATGGATGTCTTGGCCGACGAATTGGGCATGGACCCCGCGGAACTGCGGTTGAAAAACTTCGTACCGCCGGAAAAGTTTCCTTATCATTCTGCGTTGGGTTGGACGTACGACAGCGGCAGATACGCGGAAACGCTAAAAAAGGCGCTGGAACGCTTCGACTATACCAAGCGCCGCCAAGAACAAGACGAACGGCGTCGCAAGGGGGAACTGGTGGGTATCGGCCTTTCGACCTTCACAGAGGTAGTCGGTGCGGGCCCTTCCCAGACGTTTGACATCATGGGTATTAAGATGTTTGACAGTGCCGAAATTCGCGTTCATCCGACGGGCAGTGCCATCGTGCGCGCCGGGACGCGGCATCAAGGCCAGGGACATGAGACGACCTGGGCGCAGATTGTTGGCGAAGAACTGGGCTTGGATCCGCAGAATATCTTAGTCGAAGAAGGGGATACCGATACCGCGCCCTATGGATTGGGAACCTATGCCAGCCGCAGCACCCCGACAGCTGGAGCAGCCATCGCCATGGCAGCACGGCGCATCCGCGAAAAGGCCCAGAAGATTGCCGCATATCTGTTGGAAGTTTCTGAAGAAGATCTCGAGTGGCGTGATCAGAAATTCCAAGTACGTGGCGTCCCTTCCAAAGCGGTCACCATGCAAGAGATTGCCTTCGCGGCGTATACGAACCTGCCTGAAGGGATGGAGCCTGGACTGGAGGCCACCTATTACTACGATCCACCCAATTTGACTTTTCCCAATGGAGCCTATTTGTGCCAGGTTTCGATCGACAAGGGTACAGGCGAAGTAAAAGTGGAGAAGTTTTTGGCAGTAGACGATTGTGGCAATGTAATCAATCCAATGATTGTCGAAGGGCAGATCCATGGGGGTCTAACAGAAGGCTTCGCCATCGCGTTCATGCAAGAGATCGTCTATGACGAAGACGGCAATCACCTTGCCACCAATTTTTCCGACTACTTGGTCCCTACAGCTTGGGAAGCCCCAGATTGGGAGACCGATCGGACAGTGACCCCTTCCCCCCATCATCCGATTGGCGCCAAAGGGGTGGGTGAATCTCCCAATGTCGGTTCGCCTGCCGCTTTTGTCAACGCTGTGATCGATGCACTCTCTCCCTTGGGGATACGTCATATCGATATGCCGCTGACCCGAGAAAAGATCTGGAGGGCCTTGCGGGAACACGGCATCGAGGAGTGAAGGTATATGCAGCTTCATTACGAAGGTCAGCAGTCGGTCGACGGCAGTGTAGGAGAAGTCTTTCGATTTATCTGTGATGCGCACAATGTCGGGCCGTGTACGCCGGATCTGGTCGATCTGGACGTGTTGGATGCAGCGCATTTCCATGCAACGGTCAAGGTAGGTGTTGGGCCCGTAAAAGGAAAGTTAAAGCTTGAAGTAGCTCTTCTGCCCCAAGAAGAGCAGCATAGCTTGACGTTGACGATTCATGGCAGTGGTATGGGCAGCGGCGTCGACTTGACTGCTTCCGCTGCGCTAACGCCCAGTGATGTTTCGCATACCGTGATGGATTGGCAGGCAAACGGCAGCGTCAGTGGGCCGCTGGCAACGGTTGGGGGGCGATTGCTCGATAAGCAAGCGCAACGAATCATTGAGCAAGTTTTCGTCAATGTGCGTGATGCTGTCAACCGCTTGGTGAATACCAGTGCATCCGAAGAGGGGACGGATCGTTCAGCATCCGGTGGCGGATCATGAATCTCCTCGATCGGATGGTGCAATTGCAAGAAAAAGGGGAACCCTTCGCTGTGGCCACCGTTGTGACGCGCCGACCGCCTGTCTCTTCTCATTTGGGGGACAAAGCGATCATCTTGTCGGATGGAACAATGGAAGGCTTTGTGGGAGGTGCCTGTTCCAAAGAGATTGTGCGACGTCAGGCGTTGGAAGCAATGGCGACAGGAATCCCTCGATTGGTCCGCATTGCACCCGAATTTTCCGGGGAATCGACGGAGCACACCGCAATGCACGGACCACAATTGCGAGAGGTCGTCTTTGTGCCGATGACCTGTGCCAGTGAAGGTGCGGTCGACCTGTACATCGAGCCCTATGTACTCCCACCGGTTTTGGCAGTCGCGGGGGATCGCCGATCGCACGGGATTTGGTGGAAAATGGAAGTCAGGTCGGGTTTGATGCCGTCCTTGCGTGTACGACAGAGGAACGCCACGCACTCTTGCAGGAGGAGATGCCGCAAAACTGGCAAGCGATCGACTTTGACGCGCTTGGAGAATGGCTTTCTACTTTTGTAGTGCAGCGCCATCGGCCCCTCTACGCAGTTGTTGCTTCAATGGGACACTACGATGAGGAAGCGCTCGATCTCTTTCATGCGGCCAAACCACGTTACCTTGGACTGATTGCCAGTCGCAAGCGGGCGGATACCGTCCGGCAGAGTCTGCGACAGATGGGCTGGACCGAACAAGAAGTGACGCAGCTTGACAGCCCTGCAGGGTTAGATATCGGCGCCAAAACGCAACCGGAGGTGGCGCTTTCTGTACTTGCATTGGTCGTCGCTCGCCGGCGCAGTGATCCTGGAGTGCAGGTGCAGGATCACGCAGAGGAAAAAGTAGAAACCGGACCCGAGCAAAGGGCAACGACCCTCGATCCAGTCTGTGGGATGACCGTCGATCCGATGACGGCTCGATACCAAGCAGTTTATGAGGGGCACACCTACTACTTCTGCAATTTTTCGTGCAAAATGCACTTTGAAGAGGCACCGCAGCGGTTTGTCGGCGAAACCGTCTAGTCGGATCGTTCTATGATTCCAACAAAAGGCTACCGTTCTTGCGCGACGAGGGGATTTCCCTCCAACAAGTCGCGCATTCTTTGTTGAAAAGCACCGGCGTCTACCCCTCGCACGACGGTGGCGTTTTTGGTGCGATCGAGCAGGAGCAGATCGGCGACGGTCATCCCCCGCGTTGCATTGTCGTCTACGGCCACTTGCAGGAAGGCCGGAGCGCTCTTGGTCGCCAGGGTGGGCTGCAGTGCGACGGCTGTCAACAGCGCATCCGGTTGGGTGGCACCGGCGACGCCATGGCTTTTGTCAAAAGCGCGGACCAATCGATTGGTTTGTAGAAAAAACGAGGTCAAAGGTGTCTGCAAGCCTTCGATCTCTTCAAAGAAGGCATCACTTAATACGCCATCTCGAACACAAATTTCCCAACCTAGCAACGTAAGGGGGAAACCAGCGTCTAAGACGATATGGACAGCGTGTGGATCTACGTAAAAATTGAATTCTGCCGCAGGTGTGACGTTGCCCTGTGCATGGACGGCACCGCCCATGACCCACAAATGGCGGATCTTTTTTGGCAACAAAGGATCAAGACGGACGGCCAAGGCGATGTTGGTCAGTGGCCCGATGGCGACGATTTCCAAACGGCCGGCCCATTGATCGGCTAAGCGGCAGATCGCTTCTACGGCATGGGTCTGCTCCGGGCGTTGAATCGCAGGAGGATAGTGTGCATTGCCCATTCCGTCTGCCCCATGAACGTCGGTCGCTGTCTGTAATGGATATAGCAAGGGTCTGCTGGCACCTGCGTAAACAGGCACTTGCGATGCCCGATCGGCAATTTGGAGTGTATAGAGTGCGTTCTCGGTGGCTTGCTGCACGTCGACGTTGCCAGCCACTGTGGTTACGCCTTCGAGTGCAATATTGGTGGTACGGGCCAACAGCAAGAGCGCTGTGGTGTCGTCTCCTGCAGTATCTGTATCTATGAGAAAATGGCGCATCTCAATCCCCTTCCCCGGTTACTGGAAAATCCTTTAAGCAACGGTTGCATCTGTGTCAGTATACTGCGATGCGATTCATCCAAGAAAATTTGCGCCGCTTTTGTTGAAAAGATCAAAAGGAGGTCGACCCACGCGTCTTACTGCTTGCAATTACTAAACGCACAATATATATTGTTCAGCAATTACAGAAGAGCACGTGGGTTATTTCTAAAGGGAAGGGGTGGCATGGGTTAGATCGTGCCCCCATTAAACCGCGCCGATGACCGGCTGCGCGTACAGAAGGAGCGACGATGGATGCAGGTGCTCAGTGACGTCCGGGTATTGGAGCTATGTGATTCCATTGCGGGACCGTTTGCCGGAAAATGTTTTGCAGATTTTGGGGCCGACGTGCTTAAAATCGAACCGCCACAAGGGGATCCAGCACGTCGCTATGGGCCTTTTCCCCATGACATTCCCAATCCAGAAGCGAGCGGATTGTTTCTCCACCTCAATCGCAACAAGCGCGGGTTGACCCTGGATCTGCAGCAAGAGAGTGTTCGTCAACTTTTCTTACAGTTGGTCCCCTCCGCTGATATCATCCTGGAGTCTTTTGCTCCCGGCCAGATGGAACGCTGGGGTCTCGGATTTGAGACGCTCCGAGCGATCAAACCTTCGATCGTGGTGGGCAGCTTGACCCCCTTTGGGCAATACGGGCCCTATGCCACCTACCGTGGAAACGATATTACCTACTACGCCATGGGGGGGCCGATGAATGGGACGGGCAGTCCCGAACTGACCCCACTGCGTAAGACGTTGCAAATGGTGGAGGCACAGGCAGGTCAGACCTTTGCCGGACAGGTACTGGCTGCTTTTTTGGTGGCGCGCTACCAAGGGGAGGGGCAACATGTCGATGTGGCCGGCGTAGAGACGCAACTCGGTTCGGTTGATCGTCGCATCATCTTTGAATTGAGCTACCAATTCACCGGTGAAACGACCAACCGGGAGTCGCTATCGGGGGCAGTCGGTACCTTGCCGATGGGTATCTTTCCCTGCGCAGACGGGTATGTGCAGATTCTCACAACGCCCGCATGGGCGCCCCGAATGCTAAAGACACTCGACAGCCCCGAGCTGTATGCCTACTTTCGTGAAAATCCCATGGCCGCGTTGGATCCGCAAACCGGGCCCCTCGTACAAGAGGTGCTCTTCCCCTGGTTGCTGACGCATACCAAGCAAGAGTGCTTTGAATTGGCTGATCTTCAGAATGGCTGGCCTGTCTTTCCAATCAATACGGTCGAAGAAGTTGTGCAGGATCCTCACTTTCAAGAGCGGGGATACTTTATCGACATCGATCACCCCGTCGCGGGTAAGCAGCGCTATGCTGGGCCTCCTTGGCGAATGGGAGAGGGAGGCTTTCAGGTGCGTTACCCCGCACCGCTGCTGGGTCAGCACAACGAAGCCATCTTCTGCGGGGAATTGGGCCTGACGAAAGAGCAGCTGGCACGACTGAGCAATCTGGGCATCATCTGAAGGTACGGAGCTCTCCGTGTTTGTATTGTAGCAAAGTCCGAGTGGGCGTCAGCAGATGCCCACTTTTTGTAATCCTTATTGGTAAGCGGTAAAGCGTTGACACACCACTGGGGTGAAGCGATAATATTTCGCACATGTACAGCAATTCTTCCATAAAGGAGGCGTAAAAGATGACACCAGAGCAAGGTGAACGCACGTCGCTGCGGCGGAATTCTCTTTCGCTGATCGAAGTGATCGCGCTTTCGGTCTCCATTATTGCGCCGACCATGGCCATGTCGCTCAACACACCACTCGTCGCCGGCGCCTCTTCTGGGGCAGTGGCGCTCACCTTTTTGATTGCGACCGCTGCCATGGTCCTAGTCGGGTTTTCTTTTGTTGAGTTCAGCCGGCGCTTGCCTTCTGCAGGATCTGCATTTACCTATGTGAGTCATGGGTTGGGTGCTTCGACCGGATTTGTCGCTGGGTGGGCACTTCTGCTCACGTACTGGTGCTATGCGGCTGGAACTGCCGCTGCCTTCGGCTCGTTTTTCGCCATCTTTTTGCAGCATTTCGATCTCTCGGTTCCTTGGTGGATCTGGACGAGCTGTGCCCTCGTTGGAATATGGGGGATGGGAATCACCAACGTACGCCTTTCGACGCGCACTGCGCTTTTGATTGAAGCGATTTCGATGGCGATCATCCTGGCGTTGGTCATCGTCATCCTCATGCGGGGAGGCGCTTCAGGATATACAGCAGCACCTTTTCTCCCCCAGGTTACGGGGTTTTCTGGCATCGGTTTTGGCATCGTCTACTGTATCCTCTCGTTTGCAGGCTTTGAGGGAGCGGCGACGTTGGGCGAAGAGGCGGCCCACCCCCACCGCGCCGTGCCCTGGGCGGTCTTGGGGACGGTCATCATCGCCGGCGCCTTTTACGTTTTGGTTGGTTTTGCACAGACGATCGGGTTTGGAATGGGCGCGATTCCGACCTTTGCAAAAGACGCTGCACCGTTGGATACCTTGGCCCAACGGTTTGTCGGAGGGCCCATGGGGGCCATCGTCGATCTCGGAGCGGCAATCAGTGCTTTTGCCTGTGCCTTGGGCAGCGCCACGGCCGGCTCGCGCATGCTCTTTGCCCTGAGCCGAGAGCATCTGCTGCCCTTTCGCTTGGCACAGGTGAGTGCAGGCCGTGGGACACCGGTGGCAGCTTTTACTGCGGTTGCGGCCACTGCGCTGATTGCCGATCTGGTTTGGTCCCGGGCTGGCGCGCTGAATGTCTACAGTTACTGGGGGACGTTGGGAACGCTTACGCTTATTGTAACCTATCTGCTGGTCAACCTGGCCGCCATTCGGTTTTTTGCAAAAGATCACACCAGTTGGTTGATAGGTCGCCATCTGATCATCCCGGCTGCAGGGATCCTCATTTTGCTGTGGCCACTGTACAACAGTGTCTGGCCGCTGCAAGAGGGGGTACTTGGTATTTTACCTTTTGTGGCAGTGGCATGGCTGGTTGCGGGAGCTGTACGCATCTTGCTCATCCCGCGCAGCTCGCGTGCACAGATTGGTCGCACGGCTGTCCTATCTGCTGCAGAAGGAGGAGAAGACGCATGAGAAGCAATAGCGCCGTGGCGGTACAGGTCGATGAGGCAGCTGTCGAGTCCCTGCTGGCGGCTTGTGACGAAAATGCGGTCGTTTTGGTACGGTTTCTTTACTGCGATACGGGGGGGCTGATCCGGGGCAAGAGTGTCTCGCGACAGGCGCTGCGATCAGCCTTGCGCAGTGGTGTGGGACTGACGGTGGCAATGGCGGCGATGAATCCGTTTGACCAGCTGCAGGTTGTGGATGGGATGGGCCCCGTCGGTGAGGTCCGCCTTTGGCCCGATCTTTCTACCTTTCACGTACTGCCTTATGCCCCACATCAGGCCGCCCTCTTTTGCGATCTCTATGATCTCAATGGACAACCGTGGGAGGCATGTGCTCGGAATTTTCTACGCCGTGCGATTGCACGTGGCGAGGCAGCAGGCTGGCGCTTTGAAGCCGCGTTTGAAAACGAGTTTACCCTTGCCGTCACAGATACATCCGGCAGTTTCCATCCTTTCGATGAGACCGTCTGTTTTAGCTCTATTGCCATGCAGGCAGTTGGCAACTTACCGGTTGCCCTTTTGCAGGCGTTGGAAGCTCAGGGCGTTTCAATGCAACAATACTATCCAGAGCTTTCTGCCGGACAGCATGAGATTTCCGTACGGCATGCTCCGGTCCTGCAGGCGGCGGATAATCAGTTGCGGGCGCGGGAGACCATTCGAGCCATCGCTCAGCAAGCAGGCTTTCATGCTTCACTGGCCCCCAAGCCTTTTGCCAATCTGGCTGGAAATGGTGCACACGTCCATATCAGTGGGTGGAGCCTGGACGCTCCTGGGCAGAATCGCTTTTACGATGTTGCAGACCGCTTTGGGCTCTCGCAGGAGGCATATCACTTTATCGGGGGAATCCTCGCCCATCTGCCAGCTGTGGTGGCCCTCACGTGTCCGACGGTCAACTCCTACTTGCGATTGGCACCGCAGACCTGGGCTTCCGCTTATCGCTGTTTTGGCCCGGACAATCGCGAAGCGGCGGTGCGTATCGCTTCAGGCTTTTGGGGGGATCCACAAGGCAGTGCAAATGTGGAGATCAAGACCGTCGACAACAGCTGTAATCCCTACCTCGCGCTCGGGGCCATCCTGACTGCCGGATTAGACGGGATAAAAAAAGGGATCGAGCCAGGCGATCCGCTGTCGGTGGACCCTGCTACCCTCTCCGAAGCGGAACGACAGCAACGCCGGATTGATCCGTTGCCTCGCTCTCTGGATGAGGCATTGGCAGCGCTGGCCGGCGACGCGCTGCTGCGTGAGGCGATGGGACCCATGCTTTTCTCAGCATTTGAGGCTGTGAAACGCTCCGAGTCCGCTTTCTTTGTTGACGTGGATCACGATGATACGCGTGCCTATTTCTCTCTCTTTTGATTCAAATACGAGCAGTTCCTCGTAATTTCATCCGAGTGAAGGTAGACCGTAGAGTTGGCAGGCATTGCGCCAGAGAATCTGATGGGCAATGCCTTCCGATTGTTCAGCGGTTAGCCAGTTATTCCGCATCAGTTTTTCCAAGACCATTGCCAGCGCCTGTCGTTGTACACGTGCGAAGAGCCAATAGGCCTCTGGCAGTGAGTGGGCATCGGTTGCAAAGAGCAGCTTGCTAGAGGGAGCCAATGCGAACGCCTCTTCAAAGAGTTGTTCTGCAAGGGAGGGGGCATGGCCGCTGGCCAATGAAAGATCGAAAAAGACTTGCGGATAAACAGCAGCCAAGTACCCTGCTTCGCGCACGTAAGGGTAACAGTGCAACAAGACGACAGGAAGATCATGAAAATCCGGATCTTCGAGCACGCGCCGCAAATGCAGGGGGGATGCTGTACGTAGATCAGCATCGGGATCCCCGTAGCCGGTGTGGAATTGAACTGGAATCGCCTCGTCCGCACAGCATCGAAGCGCTTCCCACAGCAAGAAATCAAGCAGTGCAGGATCGCTGAGGCGCACGTGTTCTGGATGCTGTATGGCTGCCTGGTGCAGTGCATCAAAAACGCTTCGTGCCGCAGCAGGATCGCCAGGCTCCAAAGCCAATCCGATGCGGTACGCCGCGATCGATTTGACAGCGATAGTGCCGTCGTTACGCAAGGCATGTAGCGTTTGCCGGGTTTGGTCGACCAGATCGTCGAGACTTGTGCAGTAGGGCAGCTGTTCTTCAAAGAAACGTTCCAAACGCAAAATGGGGTGAACCGGTCGGGCAGCGGAAACGGCAAACGTGTCTGTATCCTGGTAATGTTCGGGCTGTAAACCGGTATCGACGCACAAGTGGGCGATCCCTGCATCATCGAGCAGATGACGTGTATAGGCACTGCCCGCTTGTGCAATGGACCGATTGCGGGCTGCCACGAGTGTTTCTTCGTCGGTTGCGCAACCCAGACGCTTGGCGCATTGACGCAGCGCCCACCGGTACGCGATCGTCTGTGGCGTATGCTGCTCCAGCACCTGCGCATCCGTTGCCTCGGTGAGTGACTGGCGGAGCATTTGCGGCGTCATTCTTTCAAAACCTTTGCGAAAGGCGTGACAATGCTGATCGACGGCCGGAATCTCGTCCAAAGAAAGGGCCATGCGTTCGCTCCTCTCTACTAGAGAGCAGCGTACGTAACCACGGCATTCGTCGCAAGTCAGCGTGTAGTGAAAGGATCAACCTTCCGATGCGAGATCTTGGCTTCCATGTTTTTCCCTCTCCCTTTTACAGATTGCACAGGAACGATATCGATCTGGCGTATTCAATTGGGCAATGGTGGTATTCAGTACCACAAGCAGGGTGTCGGCGACACCTGCTAGCAGAAGAAACGCAAGGACAATTCCTAGTCACCTTAATAGTCCAAGTCCAACCATAGCTAACGACCAAACAATGCTACACGTTAGAATGGCACAACCATCCCGTGAAACAGGTTGGAGCGAGCCAGAAAGCACGGACCCGATAAGAATCAATCCAATTGTCGGCAAAGCCCGGCAATTCCGACGACAAGGGAACGATAGATGATGGAAAGAGCTCGTTGAAAATGGAAAAAGGTGATAAGCCCCATGCGCGTGATCCTAACCGGTGGGACGGGACTGATTGGTAGGGCACTGACGGCATCGTTGGTGCAGGATGACCATCAGGTCGTGACGCTTTCCCGTCGAGCAGCACCTGATTCAATGTTGCAAGGAAATGCGGTGGAAGGCACGGCCTTTTCTGGAAAGGTGCAATGGGTGCATTGGCCAGAAGGAGAGACGTGGGTCAATGCGTTGGAGGGAGCGGATGCTGTAATCCATCTGGCAGGAGAGCCGATCGCAGGAAAACGTTGGAATTCAAAGCAAAAGCAGCGTATTCTGGAGAGCCGCCAACAGGGAACCCGACGCTTGGTCGATGCTCTCGGCCGCCTGTCAAACCCGCCCCATACACTGCTGAGTGCCTCCGCAGTCGGCTATTATGGTTTTCGCGGTGAAGAGGAAGTAACAGAAAACGATCCACCAGGTGACGATTTTCTGGCTCGTGTTTGCGAAGCTTGGGAAGCAGAGGCCCGACGGGCAGAAAGCTTTGGGCTGCGCGTCGTGTTTGTGCGTACAGGCCTTGTGTTGGCGCCGCAAGGTGGAGCGCTTGCTCCCATGTTGATACCTTTTCGATTCTTAATGGGGGGACCCCTTGGAAGGGGGCAACAGTGGATGTCCTGGATCCATCTCCAGGATGAAGTCGGCATCTTTCGCTTTCTGCTCGAACAGGAAAGTGTCGCAGGCCCGTTTAATGCGACAGCACCCCATCCCGTCACCAACCGCACTTTTAGCCGAACATTGGGAGAAGTTCTCCATCGTCCTGCCCGGGTTTCCGCCCCAGCTTTTCTATTGCGCCTGGCGTTGGGCGAGATGGCTGATGCACTTTTACTCAACGGACAGCGGGCCGTGCCCAAGCGGCTGCAAGAATTGGGCTATCCGTTTCGTTTTACTGAGCTGAAACCGGCACTTGAAGCTGTACTCTCCGCGCACCTTTGAGCCTTCTCATACTGGATGGATAGATGCACGATGGGACGGCTGCCCGTGCCAAAACGGGAGGGAAGCGCTTACGGTGGAAGGGGAAGTGAAAAAGGAGGGATAGACGATGTCGGATGTAAAAGGCGGGACGTTTGGTGGCTTGTTTTACGGGAAGAATTTGATCTTTGTCTTGCTCGTTTTATGGTTAATTTCGGCGCTCGACGACTAAGCCATCCCTTTTCAAAAGAGCGCGCCCATGAGCGCGCTCTTGCTGTTTTTGTCCGCAGAAACCGATGAATGGGCATCCTGCAGTGTAACTGCTGATGCTTTCACCGGGGTAGGTGACGGGCACTGGTAATTTTGCGTCAGCTGGTGCATGATGCAGGAGGTGGTTTGACGAGGGGGTTTGGTATGGGGCTTCGCCTGTTGGTCAGTGACGTGGACGGTACCCTGCTCGATCCCGAAGGCCGGTTGAACCGTCGTGTCGTCCGTGCCCTCCGACGTTTTGTCGAAGCGGGGGGACAGCTCTCTTTAGCGACAGGGCGACCGCCGGAGTTGGTCTTACCGATTGCGCGTCGTATCCGTACGACGCTGCCTATCGTTACGAACAATGGGGCACGTATTGTCCATCCCAAGGATGGACAAACCATTGCAGCTTCCGTCTTGCCTGCCGAATTGGTCCGTGCTTTATGGGAGTACGCCCTGGGATACGATGTCACCCTCTTTTTTGCTGGCCAAGGGACGCTTTTTGGCGGACCGCGTAAGGAGGAGCTCGCCCTTTGGACAGGTTTGCCTTATCTCGCAACCGATCCGCATGCGTTTCCCCCTGCAGACAAGGCGGTGCTCTATGGGGATCCACAAGCCCAGCAAGAGGTGATTCATTGGCTGCAAAGACAGCTTCCAGGCGCAACAGCCGTGAAGAACGGCTCCGGACACGAACTTTTGGCGCCCAGTGCCAGCAAAGGCAGTGGCGTGCTTCAACTTGCTGCCATGAGTGGGATCTCCCTCTCGGAGACCGTCGTCGTAGGGGACGAGCTCAACGACCTCTCCATGTTGCGGGTTGCCGGCGTTGCAGCGGCCGTTGGCAATGCCCTCCCTGAAGTGCGGCAATTGGCAACCCTGCTGCTACCTCCCAATACGCAGGCTCCTCTCGCACGCCTTGCCGAGCAGTTGCGATCACATCTGCTGCAGCCGGTAGAGCATCCCGTACCCCAGCTTGTCTCGACACAAAGTTAACCTGGCCTGACCGCATATTTGGACGACCCGCTCGTATAGATAGGAGGACAAAGAGCGGGAGGACGGTGTATGCGGTGAAAAGACGCGTCCTATGGGTAGGCGGCGTGATGACTGGATTGGTCCTTTTTCTTGGCGGGTGCGGTATGGGAACACCCGGAAACACCTCGATCGATGAACCCCCTACACAACAGAAACATCTGCCCCAACAATCTCCGTCCGGCAGCATTTCAGCGACTATCTATGCACGTTCCCCTGACGGACTTTTAATCCCTGTGGGTGTTACGCTTCCTCCAAATACCCAAGGTGTGGCCAAGAGTGCCCTTGAAGCGATGGTAGATGGCGCGGCGCCAGATCTCTACGCTCAAACCGGGTTTTCGGCGGTTTTGCCGAAAGGGACCAAGATAAATGGGCTCAATATCAGCAATGGTGTGGCCACAGTCGATTTTTCCAAGCAATTCAATACGGCGTCCAATGCGGCGGAAGAGCAACAACGCCTGACAGCTGTCGTGTATACGTTGACCCAATTTCCTACGGTGCAGCAAGTTCGCTTACAGATAGAGGGGCAAGCACTTAGCGCATTGGCCAAAGGGACGACCATCGATACGCCGTTGAGTCGGCAGACGCTCGGCATCAATGAGCAGATCACTCCAGAAGCGCAACCAGGGAACAGCATGATGGTTACAGACTATTTTCTCTACCAGGGTGCTCAGCAAACACAACCTTTTTTGGTGCCCGTAAGCCGTATCATCCCGACAGCGCAGGACCCGGTGGCTGCCGTTGTCAAAGAGTTGATCCGTGGGCCGATGGATCCACGTCTGCAACCGGTGATCCGTGCAGATGCAAAAGTGCTCCAAGCAAAGCTCAATGGCCAGACAGCAACCGTCGATCTGGACCAGTCGGCGCTCCAAGGGCTTGATCAGCAGCAACGCAACCAGTTGGCACAGGCACTTGTGTTGAGTCTCACCGAGCTTTCCCAGGTACAGCAGGTGACGGTCTCCCAAAACGGGGATACTGCAGCGTTTTCCCAGCAGAGCATGGCGCAGCCAATGATGCGCCCGCACTTGATCAATCCACCGATTCCAGCGTGAAGACCATGGGTGTATCATGAAGAAGTTATGCAAGGGCAGACAAATCGAAGCTTGATCCTAGCTACCCACAATCCTGGAAAAATTCGAGAATATTACGATGCCTTGACGCCGCTGGGATATCGGTTGAAGACAGCAGAGGAAGTCGGCGTTTGTCTGCCAGAGGAGACGGGGCAGACCTTTTTGGAAAATGCACGTATCAAGGCTCGGGCCGTCGCACAGCAGACAGGCTTGCTTGCCTTGGGAGATGATTCGGGACTGGCAGTGGATGCTTTGGACGGGGCCCCAGGAGTCTTCTCTGCACGCTATGCCGGGCCAACTGCTACCGCCGAGGAAAACAATGAAAAACTGATAGCAGCATTGCAAGGCGTACCTTGGGAGCAGCGGACAGCGACGTTCATTTGCACCTTGTCGTTGTGGGATTCTCAAGGAGAAGTGACCTGGGTGGAGGGTCGCTGTCGTGGATATGTGCTAAAACGGCCGCGGGGTAAGAATGGCTTTGCCTATGACCCCTATTTTTGGGTGCCACAGCTGCAGAAAAGCTATGCCGAATTGAACACGGAGGAGAAAAACCGTATCAGCCATCGCGGGTTGGCGTTACGCCACCTGTATCAGCGCTTGGCGGAGATGGAGGGAAGGTATTCCCTTTAGCCCCGCTCTTCCACCACCCATTGAGGAATGTTTTGTAGGCAGGTTCTGGGCAATACTGGAAGTATTAGCGCATGATGAAGGTGGTTGCCCTGAACCTGCTTTTGATCCTCTCGTTTGTACAATCGATCCAGATGGGTGTCGTGGCGATCTATTTCATCCAGACCATGCGGGCGCAACAAGGAAACCGAAACGCGATTGACCAACTTTCAAAACAGCAGCAAGAGGAGCTGCGGCGTCTACGGGCCAATCGCCTGACACCGCCGCTGGCAAGGAAAACCCGCCCCACGTCGATGGGAGAGATTGTCGGCCAAAAAGAGGGCTTGGCAGCATTGCGTGCTGCTTTATGTGGCCCCAATCCACAGCATGTGATCCTTTACGGACCCCCGGGTGTCGGCAAGACTGCAGCAGCGAGGCTTGTCTTGGAGGAAGCCAAGCGGAATGTTCATAGCCCTTTTTGTGCCGATGCCCCTTTTGTGGAAGTGGATGCCACCACGGTGCGCTTTGACGAACGTGGCATTGCCGACCCATTGATCGGTTCAGTCCACGATCCCATCTATCAGGGGGCCGGGGCAATGGGGATCGCCGGTATTCCCCAGCCCAAACCCGGAGCGGTCACGCGTGCCAATGGGGGCGTGCTGTTTATTGACGAAATTGGCGAGCTCCATCCATATCAGTTGAACAAGTTGCTCAAAGTACTCGAAGACGGGAAGGTCCTGCTCGAAAGTGCGTATTATACGCCGGGTGATCCGAATATACCCAAGTACATTCACGATATCTTCCAAAATGGTTTGCCTGCCGATTTTCGATTGGTTGGTGCCACGACCCGTAGTCCGAAGGAGCTTCCAGAAGCAATTCGTTCACGGTGCGTCGAAATCTTTTTTCGCCCGCTTACCGAAAAAGAGATCACCCTTATTGCTCAACGTGCCATCGAAAAGGTGGGCGTGTTGGCCGGGCCCGGTGTGGCGGAAACAATTGCAGATTATGCCAACAATGGGCGGGATGCAGTCAGCATGGTGCAGCTAGCCGCTGGATTGGCCATTGAGCAGGGGCGACGGAATATCGAACCGAAAGAGATTCACTGGGTCGCTCAACATAGCCAGCTTGCCAAGCGTCTGCGCCCTCATCTGGCCTCAAATCCCCAGGTAGGACGTGTCAACGGTTTGGCTGTCGCTGGTCCCAATATCGGCGTCCTGCTGGAGATCGAGGCCGCGGTGTTGCCGGCACGTACGCCTGGGAAGGGAAGCATTACTGTAACAGGCATCGTCGAAGAAGAGCAACTTTCTGGCAGGGGCGGCGAAGCTTTGCGGCGTAAATCGATGGCCAAAGCCTCGGTGGAGACGGCAACGAGTCTGTTGCGACGGCTGCTGCGGATCGATCCGTCCAACTTCGATATCCATGTCAATTTTCCAGGAGGTATGCCTGTCGATGGTCCCTCGGCAGGGGCTGCACTCTGCGTAGCCATCGCTTCTGCACTGCTACAGCGTCCGGTCGAACCGTGGGTGGCGGTGACCGGAGAGATTTCTCTGCTGGGAGAGATCAAGCCGGTGGGGGGTGTTGCGGCTAAAGCTGCTGCTGCTGCGGAGGCAGGGGTCAAGCTGATCTTACTGCCTGCAGCAAACGCCGCAGAAGTGGAAGCGCAAGAAGGGGTAGCGATCCGTTCGGTTGAGACAGTCGAAGAAGTGCTGCACGCGGCACTTCTCCCACAGCCAGCAGGAGAAGAAGCCCATCACCTTGCTCCTTCCCTGCCCGGTGCTTTACTATCCGAGCAGACCGGTTGACCTGAGTTTAACAGGGCGGGGGAAGATGTGTGGCTGTGATACGCGTGAGCAGTATGCAATGGGCAGGTGGTGCGACAAGTCGAAGCCGTTGGCCAGTGCTGCAGGGCCCGGAGATCGCCCTTTGCGGTCGCTCCAACGTAGGAAAATCGACGCTGATCAACCGCATGGCCGGCCAACACAACTTGGCGCACACTTCAAAGACCCCGGGGCGTACCCAACAGCTCAATTTTTATCAATGTTGGCTCAAGCCGCTTCTAGAATCGATAGATATGCATAGCTTTGCAACGATGCAGCGTACGCCCGACAGCCCGCTGCGTTATGGTGCCGTGCTGACTGACTTGCCAGGATATGGTTACGCCAAGGTGCCGGAAGCGCTTCTCCAGCAATTTCGGCAATTCATCACAAGCTACCTGAGAGGCCGCGATCGGCTTTCTGCTGCGCTGCTGGTCATTGATGCCCGGCGCATTACAGAGCAGGATGAGCAGATGGCTGCTTTTTGCCATGCCCAGAACATCCGCTTCGGCGTCGTGCTCACCAAGGCAGACCAGGTTCCTCGCTCCAGACAACATCCCTCTCTCCAGGAGGCGGCGCAGCGCCTCAAACCTGATTTTCCGCCGGTGCTCTTCTCTGCATTGCATCCCACTGAGGCCAGTAGGGATGCGCTGCTGGATCTGCTCTATGCACTGTGGAGTGGAAACCCACTTCCGCAACGCACAGCTGTCCTCCCACCGCAGGAAGAGAACCCCTTTTCACAGAGGTGAACTCCCAACGCTTATGCTGGCCCGGATAGGTGGTGGTCCCAAAGGGCCTGCGCTTCTCTGGCTGCTTGCTCATCTGCAGCAGTCCACCGGTCGTAGCCGATCACCTGGTAGAGCTGTTGGCGTGTAGTCATCTCAGGCAATAGCGACGTTTGGCTTCCCTCTTCAAGCAGCGTCTGGTAAGTTTTTGAAACCGCTGTCATCATCATGCGAAAAGCCGTCATGGGGTAGATGAGCAGGCGGTAGCCCGCTTCACGAAAGAACGAAGCAGGAAGGATCGGGGTTTTCCCAAACTCCGTCATGTTGGCCAAAAGTGGTACAGGGCACTCCTGTGCGAAGCGGCGAAACTCGTCTTCGTTTTCCAATGCCTCGGTGAAGATGGCATCTGCACCGGCTTGTGCATAGAGATTGGCACGTTCAATGGCTGCTTGCAGTCCTTCGACTGCACGTGCATCGGTTCGTGCGATGATCAGGAAGTCGGGATCGGTTCGCGCGTCTGTCGCTGCCTTGATCTTTTCCAGCATTGCTTGGGAAGAGATCACTTGCTTGCCCTCAAGATGCCCACAACGTTTCGGAAAGACCTGATCTTCGATATGAATGCCGGCCAGTCCCGCCCGTTCAAAGAGTGGTATGGCTCGGCGGATGTTGACGCTTTCACCAAAACCGGTATCTGCGTCGAGAATGGCAGGAATTTGGACAGCCTGGGTGATATACCCAGCGAGCCAAGCCACTTCCCCAAGGGAGAGCAAGCCGATATCCGGTGCCCCCAACATGCCATTGACCAAGCCTGCTCCGGATATGTAGATGGCCTCAGCGCCCTTTTGTTCGGCCAGCTGTGCACTGATCGCATTGAAAACACCAGGCAGGACCACCATATGATCGGCCATTAGCTTGCGCAGTTGCGTTCCTGCTCCCATTTTCCCACACTCCTTCGTAGCATCCACGCTCTATCGTAGCGGAGCACCGTGGCAGGCTCAAGGAGTGTTAAACCTGGATGGAGTTTGTTTATCTCGATCATGGAAGCGTGTTAGAATCGCTGTGCGAAAGGAGGAACGGCATGAAACTCCGCGCGCATCATCTGCTGTGCACCCAAGGCTTTGTGGGGATGGGGTATTCTGACGCATTTACGCGCAATATGGCCGATGTCGTTGCGCGGATGGATGCAGGGGAAGCCATTGAAGTGGTCGATTTGTGTGACGATATCTGTGCCGCGTGTCCCCATCGCAAGGGTACGGCCTGCGGTGCTTCTGATCATGCCGAAGCAGATATCCAGGCGCTCGATGCGCGAGCTCGTGCACAGCTGGGGTTTGCCGTCGGCGAAGTTGTCGATGTATCTTTGATTCACCGGAGCCTGCGCCAGCGGCCGGTCGCGCAAAAGTTGCCCGAGATCTGTGTCGGTTGCCAATGGTTGTCCCATGGTGTCTGTCAACAGGCGCTGCAACGCCTTGAAGGAGGTCTCCCTGTCCATGGTGCCGTTTGAAGAAGTCTTACCGACGGTCTTTCAGTGCCGTCTACGGGAGCCGGAAACCGGAACGTTTTCTTATCTGATTCGACGTCCGCAAGGCAACCTATTGGTCGATACTCCTCCCGTTACCGACGCGGTTTTGGCGGCGATAGATGCAATGGGAGGCGTTGTTGCGCTATTTTTGACCGATGCTTCTCATACCGCCAAAGCATATACGCTCGTCGAAAGGTTTGGGTGTGCGGTGATTGCCCACGAGAAAGAGGTGGACGCGACTGGCTTGCCCGAGGTACATGCTTTCTCCGAAGATATCCAGTGGGCGCCGGAAATCCGCTTGCTTGCGCTGCCAGGACGGACCAAAGGTTCAGCAGGACTCTATTATGAACCCCAGCGAGCCCTTTTTACCGGAGATCTGGTCACCTATGATGGCGAAGCGTTTGTTTTGGGATTGATCCCACAAGATGCGAATCGCATGGAAAAACGCGCTTCAATTCTGCGTTTGGTTCAGATTCCCTTTCAGACCATCCTCCGCGCTCATGGCAACGAACAGGCTCCTGCTATCATCTACAACGCCTATCCGGACTTTGCCGCTTTTGTGGAAGAGACCAAGCAGCGCGCGTTGATGCCAGATGACGGTGCCTGATTTGCGTCTATTTTCCCACCGTTCGAATACCATGCTCATGACCGATGATGGCCATCGAGGCGATTTCACAAAACAGCCCCGTTTCGACGACACCGGGCAGTAATTTCAGCTTTTCGTGAAGTTTCTGCGGAGCATCGATGGGTCCAAAGTCGCAGTCAAGCATGTAATTACCATTGTCCGTTTGAAACGGTGTGCTGGCAATCTGACGCAAGGTGCAAGTGGCACCTATTTGGCAGATGCGCTCGGCCGTTGTCTGCCAGGCAAACGGGACAATCTCGACGGGGAGGTGAAAGCTGCCGAGAACCGGCACACATTTGCTTTCGTCGGCGACGATCACCACACGTTCGCTGGCCAAAGCAACCAGTTTTTCCCGCAGCAGTGCGCCGCCGCCCCCCTTGATCAAACAAAGCCCCGGGTCGATCTCATCGGCACCGTCGATATCCAGATCCAGTCGGCGTGTTGCAGAAAAATCGGTCAGCGGAATGCCCAGCTGGTGTGCGAGACGCTCGGTTTGAAGTGAAGTCGGAATGCCGATCACATGCAGCCCTGCGGCAATCCGCCGGCTCAAGGCCAACAGGGTGTAGCGCACGGTCGAACCCGTACCCAGCCCGATTCGCATGCCATCCTCCACCAGTGCTGCAGCGGCTTCACCTGCGTGTGCCTTTGCCTCTTCCACGAAGCAATCCCTTCCCTTCTGATCTCCTGCTGTCGGGCGGGTTCATTGTACCATGGGGAAAAGTGCAGTACAGGGGTCGAACTTTTCAAAAATATAACTTGATTACAATCAAAATTGGAAGTACACTCCAGAAAAGATAGGAGATGGCGTTGCATGCAGTTTTCCTTGACTCCCCAGCAGGAAGCCTGGCGCGAAGAGGTTGAAGCCTTTTTGCGTGAGAACATGACCGAAGAACTACGCCAAGAACTCTGGGAATCTGGAGGTATTCGACGGGGACCCCATGAGAAGGCTTTCCGCAAGAAAGTGGCCGAGCGCGGATGGAATGGCCTGAATTGGCCCAGGGCTTACGGCGGATTGGAAAAGAGCGCCATTGAACAGCTCATCCTTATCGATGCTTTCGAGCGTGCGGGTGCCCCCATGTTGGATCTGACCGTCACCTCCCTGGGGCCAACCATTATCCGGTTTGGAACAGAAGAGAACAAACGGAAGTGGTTGCCGCCGATCATCCGGGGAGAGGTTGATTTTACCTTGGGCTATTCCGAACCGAATGCCGGGACGGATTTGGCCAATTTGCAGACACGGGCGGTGCTTGAGGGAGAAGAATGGGTGATCAACGGCCAAAAAATCTGGAACAGTGAAGCCCACTTGACCACCCACGAATGGTTGGCCGTACGAACAGACCCCGATGCTCCGCCACATCGTGGCATTTCGGTGATCATTGTGCCGATCAATGCCCCTGGTGTGACGGTCAATCCGCTGTGGACATGGGGAGATGTACGCACCAATTTGACGTTTTTTGAAAACGTGCGTGTTCCCAAAGAAAACCTGATCGGCGAAGCTAACCAGGGCTGGTACTACATCATGGCTGCCCTCGATTTCGAACGTGTGGCTTTGGGGAGCACAGGCTCTTTGCGCCGACTGCTGGATGATCTCACTGCATTCTGCAAAGAGACTGTGCTGGATGGAGCGGTACTGGCTCAGCGTCCAGAGGTACAGCTGAAGCTGGCTGAATTGGAGATGGATCTTGAAATTGGCAGCCTGTTCGGCCTGCGGACGGCTTCTCTCATTGACGCTGGAAAGGTGCCCAATGCAGAAGCGTCGATGCAGAAGGTCTTTACGACCGAACTTCGTACGAAATTGGCCGATTGGGGGATGCAAATCCTCGATATGTATGGCCAACTCAACAAGCGTGACCGTTGGGCTCCGTTGCGAGGGCGGGTGGAAGAGACCTATCGCCAAGCGCCTTTTCTGCGCTTTGGTGGTGGTACCAACGAGATTCAACGCAACATCATCGCACAACGCGGCTTCGGACTGCCACGATAAAAGGCGATTCGCTACCGTCATACCCGGATGAATACGCCATGAGGAGATGTTCTGCGTGGATTTGACACTTTCTGAGGAGCAGCAGATGCTGCAGCGTTCGGCCCGGGACTTTCTCGAGCGTGCATGCCCGACCACAAAGGTGCGCGCACTGCGTGAGCCTTCATCCAGTGGTCACGACCCGGAACTGTTTCAGCAAATGGGCGAACTTGGGTGGTTGGGCTTACCTTTTTCAGAACAGTATGGCGGTGGTGGCGCTACCCTGTTTGAGCTTGGCCTGATCTACGAAGAGGCCGGGCGCGCTCTGGTGCCCACCTCGCTTTACAGTACGGTAGAGGCAGCCTTACTACTCGATGCTTTGGGCAGTGAAGCGCAGAAAGAGGGCTGGCTGCCTGCGATGGTGGCCGGTCAACGTGTCAGTACCCTTGCTGCCAGCGAACCCCAGGCGATCCATGATCCTCGTTTTTGGAAGACCCAGGCGCAAAAGCAGGGCAGCCACTGGATCTTGCATGGGAGGAAGGTGTTTGTGCGTAATGCCCACTTGGCAGAACCGCTTTTTGTCGTTGCACGCACCGGAAGCGGTGCTGTTCCGTCGAGCTTGACTGTTTTTGCTGTCTCCCCCCAAGCCGAAGGATGCCTCCTTGAGTCGCAAGAGACATTTGGAAAGGATCGCCAGAGTCTTGTCTCGTTGGACGGAGTAGAGGTAGAAGAGGATGAGATCGTCGGTGGCAAGGCAGCAATCGGGCGTTCCTGGGAAGCACTGGTGCATCTCAACGAGCAGACGACGGCGCTGCAATGTCTCGAAATGGTGGGCGGCGCGCAGCGTGTGCTTGAGATGACGGTCGATCACGTACGCACCCGCGAACAGTTTGGGCGGCCAATTGGCAGCTTCCAGGCGGTGCAGCACCATGTGGCCAATATGGCGATTGCAGTCGATGGAGCGCGATTGGCCAGTTACCAGGCGCTGTGGCGTGTCGCCAATGACCTCTCCGCAACGCGTGAGGTGGCGATTGCCAAAGCATGGTCAGGCGAAGCGTACAAACAGGTAACCGTAATGGCCCACCAGCTTTTTGGCGGGATGGGGTACGTAAAAGAGACGGATCTACATCTGTGGTCGGAACGGGCCAAGGCGGCCGAACTTTTCTTGGGCGCGCGTGACAACCAACTGCAGCGTTTGGCCAAGGCGATGGGACTGTAGAGACGACAAGGCGAGAGGAAAGGGGCCGTCGGATGGGCTACCGGACGATTCGTTACGAGACACAGGGACACGTCGCTATCTTGATCCTCAACCGCCCGGAAGTGATGAACGCCGTCAACGCGCAGATGACGGCAGAAGCTGGGGATGCCCTTGAAACATTTGCAAAACAGCAGGAGTCGTGGGTTTGTGTGATCACTGGCACAGGGGATCGGGCTTTCTGCGCCGGGGCTGACCTGAAGGAGGTTGGGCAGCACCTGGGTGCCTTGGCCGACCCAGGAGCGATGCGTTTCGGTTTTGCTGGAATTACCCAGCATTTCATCGCTAAACCGCTGATCGCTGCCGTCAATGGCTTTGCGTTGGGTGGTGGAACCGAGATTGCCCTGGCCTGTGATCTGGTCATCGCTTGCGAGCAGGCCTCGTTCGGTTTGCCCGAGGTCAAGCGCGGCATTCTGGCAGCTGCCGGTGGATTGCTGCGCTTGCAGCGACAGATCCCCTTAAAACGAGCTGCTGAGCTGATCTTTACAGGGGAACCGCTTTCTGCTGCGGAGGCCTATCGACTTGGGTTGGTCAACCGTGTGGTGCCACCACAGCAGTTGATGGACGAGGCGCTTTCCCTGGCGCACAAGATCTGCGAAGCTGCACCGCTGGCCGTACAGTCCAGCAAGGAGATCCTTTACCGTAGTCTCAACTTACCGCTGGATCCTCTCACCAGCGCATGGGATGTCAACGCCCAGTACTTGCCGAAAGTGTTTGCTTCTCAGGATGCCAAAGAGGGTGTCGCAGCCTTTAACGAAAAGCGCCCCCCACACTGGAGCGGACGCTAAGAGAAGATCGGGAAGCAGGTGCTGTTTTGGCACAGGCTGGAAGTAAAACACAGCTCGATCGGGGCAAAGGGGGAGAAAGTGTGTCCCAAGTGTTGGACGATGTACGCATCGTCGATCTAAGCCGATGGATACCCGGTGACTACTGCACAAAGCTGTTTGCCGATTTTGGCGCCGATGTGATCAAAGTGGAGAAACCCTCGGAGGGCGATTGGACACGTCATTATGGTCCATTCCCAGGTGATCGGCCCGACCCCGAAAAAAGCGCGCTTTTCCTCCATCTCAACACCAACAAACGTTCGATCACGCTAAATTTGAAAAGTAAAGATGGAAAGCAAATTCTCTGGCAGTTGATCCTTCGTGCAGACGTTTTGGTCGAATCGTTTCGACCAACCACGATGGAATCCTTGGGGTTTCCATGGGAAGAACTTCATGCCCGCAACCCCCGTTTGGTTTACACGCGGATCAGCAACTTTGGCCAAGATGGTCCGTATCGGGACGATCAGGCCTCCGGGTTGACCTTGCAAGCGATGGGTGGGCCCATGCAGTCGACGGGCTTGGCCGATCGGGAACCGTTGCAAAAGCCGGGCAACCTTTCGCTTTACTCGATCGGCAATATGGCTGCCGAAGCCACGATGGCTGCTCTACTGGTCAGCAAAGGGCAGGGTGAAGGACAACAGATCGATGTGAGCGGCCTGGAGGCACTCCTCTCTTCGGTAGATCGCAGGATGACCTTCCTGATGGCTGCCTCCTATACCGGGGAAGATGCACCACGTGGAGAAGGGGCGATCAGTCTATTTCCTACCGGTGCTTTTCCCTGTGCGGATGGCTACGTAATGTTCTTTGTGGCGCCGGCTTTCTTCAAGGGATTGCTCGAGCTTTTGGGTGATCCGCAACTTTTGGCTTATTTTGAAGATCTCGAGGCGATTTATCGGCCTGAGGAATCCCGTGCACGTCTGGACGAGGTGCTCTATCCCTGGCTGATGTCTCACACCAAAGCAGAAATCATGGAGCTTGCAGAGTCCCACCAAGTACCAATTACGGCGGTCTATACCATCGAAGAGATGCGCAACAGCACCCATTTCCGGGAAAGGGGTTTCATGGAACCCATCGATCATCCGGTTGCGGGGACATTGGAGTATCCAGGCGCTCCTTGGCGTATGCGCCATGGTTGGGCCCTGCGACGTCCTGCACCTCGACTGGGAGAACAGACCGAAGAGATTCTCACGGAGTTGGGCTATCATCCCGATGCTTTGCCGCTGTTGCGTGCCAATGGCGTGATCTGAGGGGGGAGAGGAATGGCAAGGTTACCTCTGGAAGGCGTGCGTGTGGTCGACATGACGGTCGTCTGGTCAGGACCGGGATGTACCATGCTACTGGGCGATCTGGGCGCTGAAGTGATCCGTGTGGAGACGGCGCAACATTTCCCCAACTCAACCCGTGGCATTGCACCGCGGTTGTCCAAAGAGCAGGCTGAAAAGCTCGGTTATATCGGAAGTGCTTTTCCAAATAAAGATCCTGGGGAACATCCCTACAACCGACAGGCCATGTTTAATTGTCATGGACGTAACAAACGCAGTGTCACCATGGACCTCAGTCGGCCGGAAGGCCGGGAAGCGTTCTTGAAGTTGATCGCCATCAGCGATGTCTTTGTCGAAAACAATGCGTTACGTGTCCTGGATCATCTCCAACTGACCTACGATGTCCTTCGGGAAGTTAACCCTCGGCTGATCATGGTTCGAATGGCCCCGTTGGGCATGAGTGGGCCTTTTCACCAGTTTCTTGGCTTTGGTCCAAATTTCAATGCTTTGGCCGGCCTGGTGGCGATGAGCGGTTACTACAATGCCGATCCTACTACGGCCGGTGAAAACTATCATATGGACGAGGCGGCGGCACCGGCGGCCGCATTTGCGGTGATGGCGGCGCTGTATGACCGCGCCAAGAGCGGAGAGGGGCAACAGATTGAATTCGCGCAGTGTGAGAACCTGATCGAGGGGTTGGGAGAGTGGATTCTCGACAACCAGATGAACCCAGGTCGGCTGCCCTCCGTTCTTGGCAATCGAGATCTCTATCTGTTACAGGGTGTCTACCCCACCTTGGAAGAGAACCGGTTTGTCGCCCTCACTATTCGCAATGACCAGGAATGGGAACGTCTGGTACGTCTGATGGGGGATCCGCCTTGGGCAAAAGATCCCTTGTTTTGTACAGCAGTAGGGCGTTTGGAGCACCAAGACGAAATTGACACTCACTTGGCCGCGTGGACTGCATTGCGTCGTCCCGGACAGCTCTTTGCCCTGCTGCAAGCTGAAGGGTTGGCAGCAGGACCTGTTTGGCCAGAGTCGGTCGCCTTGGCCGATCCCCATCTGGCAGAGCGCGGCTATTTCCGTCCGCTCACCCAAACGGAATCTGGAACGCACCTGCATCCTGGCCACCCTTGGAAAGCGTCGGGTATGGAGCTGCAATGGTCGAAAGGGGCACCTTGTTTGGGCGAAGATAACGCCTATGTCTACAAAGAGCTTCTCGGTTATTCGGAGTCGCAGTACCAGGCGATGATCGAAGCGGGACATGCGCGAACAGAATACGTCTGAAATCATTGTTCAACAAGCAAAGGGCACCCGCAACTGTTGTGTGGGTGCTCTTTGCTTGTGACGAGCAGCGACTCTGATTCAGGACTTGGTCCAGCGCAGGGCAGTGCCCATCCCGTCAGTTTCATCAAAAGCGGCGCGAACGATCATGCCGCATTCCAAGCGTTCAACGTCTGGATCAAAGTAAGGGGCCAAGAGGCGTATTCCCTGGCCCAGATCGGCATCGACGATGCCATAGGGCAGGTGCTCTTTGAACCACGGGTGAAAGGCTCGGTAACAGACGGTATACGTGTATATACTGCCTTGCTGTCCGATTTCTGCCCATTCCAGTGCGGGGCGATGGCAGACAAAGCAAAACTCCCGCGGCGGCCACTGCCAGTGACCACAGGAAGAACAGCGTTGCACCATCAGCTTGTGCTCCTGCAAACCCTGGATGTACGGTCGGTAAAGGGGCTCTTGGGCATTGGGCAATGGTCGTGCGATCGCAGCTGTAGGCATCTTCCAGTTCCTCCCTTTGCATCAGTTATGCAGAATGGCCAAAGATCCATCACTGAAGTCCCCGTACCCGGTGACCAAACCGATATGCGCCTGTTCAACCTGTGCAGCGCCTGCCTCGCCCCTTAGCTGGCGGACCGCTTCGACGACGTGGTTCATGCCGATGACGTGTGCCTGGGAAAGCAGCCCGCCGTGCGTGTTGACCGGAAGCTCTCCGCCCAAGCCGATACGCCTTTCCTTGACGAATTCGGGAGATTCTCCACGGGCACAAAAACCCATCTCTTCGAGCTGCCGCAGCACGATGAAGGTGAAGCAATCATAGATTTCCGCAAAATCGATCTCGTCTCGGGTGATGCCGGCGGACGCAAAGGCCCTTGGCGCAGCTTTGGTGATCCCCATGTTGAGAATATCCGGTCGACTGCTCAGGTCGTCTGGAACGTCCGCGTGTCCCTCGGCACCGCCGGCAATATAAACCGGGCGATGCCCAGTATACAGAGAGGCGTCTGCCGCACTGGTCAACAAGACGGCTGCAGCCCCATCCGTCTCTAAACAGATGTCAAACAAATGAAACGGTTTGACCAGGATTGGCGAGGCATCGTACTGTTCGGCTGTCAGGGGCCGATCTTTCATGTACGCCTTGGGATTGAGATGGGCATGCTCACGGGTGGTCAACGCTACGATTTTCATGCCTTCTGGATCGGCGTGGGTCTCGTAGAACCAGCGATTGGCATGGAGGCTGTACCACTGCATCGGCACCATTAATCCCGCGGGATATTCGATATTCCTCCGAATCTCTCGTCCGGGTCCCCCGAGATCTCTTGAGGTTGCATCTTCTGATCCCAATCGCACTCCCGAAAAGGATCGCCAGCCTGTAGCGACGATCACACGGTGCGCACGGCCGGCCGCAATCATCGCTGCTGCCTCGATGATCCCTGCAACGGCGCTGGCACCTCCGATGTGGATGTGGGCATGAGCATGCAGATCGCGAATTCCCAGTGCAGCGACGAAATCTTCATTGGTGGGGACGTCGACCATCGCCATCACCACGCCGTCGACTGATTCCGGCTCTATCCCCGCATCTGCACAGGCTGCCAGCGCTGCCTCCAGAATGAGTTGTCGATCGTTTTTTTCCGTTCCGCGGACGTAGTCGGTCTCTCCTGTGCCGACGATGATCGCCTTGTCTGTGATGGGATCCATCCTTTTCTCTTCCTCCCCACTGGCAAGTTGTGCATGGTTGAAACACTGTGGGAATTTCAGTAAGACTTCGGCAATCCGAGTACGTGCTCACCAATAAAATTGAGGATCATCTGGTTGTTGACCGGTGCAGTCTTGCCCAGGCGGGATGCCTGCCATCCTTGCAGAATTTCGTAATCGCGATCGAAACCGTACCCACCGTGTGCCTGCAGGACAATATCCCAAGCGTCGAAAGCGGCTTCGGAGGCCAATAGTTTGGCCATATTGGATTCAACGGCGGCGGATTCCCCGGCGTCAAAGCGCTCGGTTGCACGGTAGAGCATCAAACGGGCAGCATCGAGTCGTGCCCGTGCCATTGCCATCGGATGTTGCAGCGCTTGGTAATGGCCGATGGGATCTTCGCCAAAGACGACCCGTTGCTTGGCGTAAGCGACACCCTTTTCTAGCGCCAGATAACCGGAACCGATCGCCGAGGCCGCGCCTATCTGTCGTTCCGGGTTGAGGCCATCAAACAGGTAGCGTATCCCCATACCCTCTTCCCCAAGGCGGTTTTCAGCAGGGACAGGGACATCGTTAAAGAAGACGTGGAATTGCTTGTCTGGCTCTTCCAACCCGATGTTGAGGGGACGCATCTCGATGCCGGGGGAGTGTAGATCGACCAAGAAGAGGGTCAGTCCCATGCGCCGATCGGAGACCTGTTGATACGGGGTCGTGCGGGCGACGACGAGGGCGTAATCAGAGACATGGATATCGGAAATGAAAATTTTCTGGCCGGTGAGGCAGTAGCTTCCGTCGGGCTGTGGGGTAGCCAACGTTTCGATTTTAAACGTATTGGTTCCAGCGTTTGGTTCGGTGATGGCAAAACACAGTTTGAGCTCACCTGTCGCCGTTTTGGGCAAAAAACGTCGGCGCTGTTCTTCGGTTCCATATTTTAAAATGGGAATACGTGACAGGCCGGTGACCACCAAAAGCAAGGTAGCCGTGCCGTGCCGAGCCAACTCCTCCATGACGAGCGCCAGCTCGGTCATACCGCCGCCGCTGCCCCCGTATGTTTCCGGAACCGTCAGGCCAAGCAAGCCCAACTCACCCATTTCGTGCCACATATCGTCGACCCAGCGGTCTTCGGCAATGCATCTCTTCCAGTAGTTGCGGTCGTACTTTTTACACAGTTGAGCCACACTGTCACGAAGCAGTGCCCGTTGCTGCTCCACTCCGGATGTCATCTAAACCATTTCTCCTTTTCTAATTGACAATTCGTTACATTTTATACTATACTGATCATAGTGATAGAATACAAGTTATTTTATTGAATGGATTGCGGTGGGGGAAAGGCCAGAAAACGAGGGGTCACCAGAGGTCCCTACCCAGGTTTTTGAGGGGTTACAGCTCTTAGATCTCTCTACAGGGATTGCCGGAGAATATTGCACCAAATTATTCGCCGATTTTGGGGCGACGGTCATCAAGGTCGAGCCGAGAGAAGGGAGTCCGACACGACGTTGGCAGCAAGTCGGGGAAGTCAGCCCGCTTTATTCGCACCTCAATACGAACAAACGTTCCATCACCCTAGATCCTTCCACTGCGACAGGAGCTTCCATTCTATTGGAGCTTGCCGCACATGCGGATGGGATGGTTGAGTCCTTTGGGACAGGTGTACTTGTACTGGAGTCATGGGGATTATCCTGGCCTCGCCTGCAGGCGATCAATCCGGCCCTGGTATTGACCCGTATCACTGCATTCGGGTTAAACGGACCTTATGCGCAGGATGCGGCAACGCAGCTGTCGCTTGCTGCCATGGGCAGCGCAATGAACAGTTCTGGTCGTGCCGATCGGGAGCCTTTACAAAAGCCGGGGCATCTCGTCTCCTATTCGGTTGGCAATACGGCTGCCGTAGCTACCTTGGGGGCGTTGTGGATGGCGCAGCGAACACACACCGGCCAGCAGATCGACGTCAGCGCATTGGAAGCATTGGCTGAACCGCAGGCAATTGGGCAATTCAACGAGCGTTTTTACCCTTGGTTGATGAGCCATACCCGCCAAGAAATCATGTCAATTTGTCAAGAAGCACATCTTCCGGTTCTGGCCGTCTATGGTATGCGCGATCTGCTCGAATCCGAGCATTTTCGCACCCGCGAATTTTGGGTTGAGCAACCTGTGGCCGATGGACGTCCGCTGCAGTTTCCGGGTCCCCCTTGGCGTATGGAAGGGGATGGATGTTGCGGCACCCTGCGCCTGCCTTGGGTGAAGCGACCGTAGAGATGCTGTCTGAATTGGGATGGAGCCGACAGGATATCGATACACTCTATAATATAAAAGTAATATAGAAATTGGAGTGAGATCATGCCGCTTCCTCTGGAAGGCATTCGGGTGACCGATCTGGCAGTGGTTTGGTCTGGACCGATGGCAGCCACCCTGCTCGCCGATCTGGGTGCCGAAGTGATCCATTTGGAAAATCTCCGCCATCCTCCCACATTGACCCGGGGAGTGTTGCTCCGTCCTACGCGGGAGCAATCGCTGCTATTGGGACCTTTGGGCTCTGGTTATCCCGATCATGAACCGGGACAGCGTCCCTGGAATCGCACGGCCATGTTCAACGCTCATGGGAGAAACAAGCGGTGTGCCACCGTCGATTTAACCCAAGCGAGTGGTCATGAGATCTTTTTACGGCTCATTGAAAAAAGCGATGTCTTTATTGAAAACAATGCACGCACGACGCTTGAACATCTGGGGCTTGACGCGACGGTGCTTTTCGAGGTGAATCCACGTCTGATCCTGTTGCGCATGCCTCCTTTGGGGTTGGAGGGACCGTTTGCCGCATACCGGGGGTTTGGGCCAACGTTTAATTCGTTGGCAGGCGTGACGGCAATGGGAGGCTATCACGATGCTGACCTGACCAGTCAAGGCGACAACTACCATATGGATGAGGCTGCTGCTCCGGCGGCAGCCTTTGCTGTAATGGCCGGGCTTTGGCGCCGGGAACAGAGCGGGACTGGCCAGCTGATCGAGTTTCCTCAAGTAGAAAACTTGATCCAGCAGCTCGGAGAGTACTTGATCGCGTTCCAGCTTACCGCAGAGGAGCCGCCCCTTTATGGCAACCGGGATCCATACCTTGTCCAGGGAGTCTATCCCTGCCCAGGATCCGATCGGTGGATCGCCATCTCGCTGCGTGATGATGCAGACTGGGCGGCGCTCAAGCGCGCGATGGGCGCCCCTGCTTGGGCTGAAATGGAGATTTTCTCAACGCATTTGTTGCGCATGCACAACCAGAATGCCCTGGACGAGCGGATTGCGGCTTGGACCTCTACGTTGTGACCGGAAGCACTGCATCGCTTACTGCAAAGCGAGAAGATTCCGGCAGGCCCTGTGCTCCGCGAGTCGGATGCATACGCCGATCCCACTCTGGCAGAGAGGAACTTTTTCCGTCCCATGACGCATCCGGAGGCAGGAACGCACCGTTATCCGAGCCATCCTTGGCGATACTCACAAACCCTTTTGCGCTGGGATCGTCCTGCACCGCGTACGGGCGAAGACAATGAGTATGTCTACAAAGAACTCCTGGGCTATTCGGAAGAAGCGTATCGCCGTTTTGCCGAGATGGGGCATGTCGGTATGGATTTGCTGGCAACGTAGTTTCCGCTGTCGGCATGTAGGCGAGAATTGCTCTGTGCGCAGCTGCGAGCGCCTTGTGGTGCATGCGGAAGTCTGTTAGCATTAAGAATACTGGGAACCTAGAAAAGCAAATGGGGAAAGAAGGGAAGCGTTCGTGGAAGTATCGGCGGATTCACCCGTGCAAGTGGAACAGGCCCAGGAGGGCTATGCAATCATCCGGATCAACCGACCTCACGTGGCAAACAGTCTTAACGACGAGGCGTTGCACCTGCTGAAGCAAAGCATCGAACAAGTGGGCAGACAGAAGGGAACGCGCGCCGTGGTGCTCACGGGAACAGGGCACTTTTTCTGTGCCGGTGCTGATCTGCAGCAGGACGAGGGCAACCCGATTGCTGGAGGAGGGGCCGGTGCTGTGGGAGCGGCCCATGTGCGCGAGCTGTATTCAGCGTTGGCCGTAGGGCTGGCGAATTTGGATCTGCCTGTCCTTGCTGCGATCAATGGGGCCTGTGCCGGAGCTGGTTTGGGCATCGCGCTGCTTTGTGATTTCCGTATTGCTATTCAAGGGGCAACCTTTACGACAGCGTTTGCGAAGATTGCGTTGGCCCCAGATACTGCTGTCAGTTGGACGTTGCCGCGCATTGTTGGTACACAGCTCGCAAGGCGGTTGCTGTTGAGCAGTGAGCGCTTTTCAGCCGAAGAGGCGCTGCAATGGGGGCTCGTCGACGAGGTGGCAGATACGACAGACTTTGAGCAACGTTGGCGGACCCAGGCCACTGCGTTGGCCCAGGGACCGACGCTGGCCTATGGCGCTATGAAGCGACTGTTGCGCAACACAGAGACGAACACGTTGGAAGAACAGGCTGGCTTAGAAGCGTTGGAACAAGGGTATTTGATTGCCAGCGAGGATTTTCAGGAGGGAGGTCGTGCTTTTCTGGAAAAGCGTTCGCCCCATTTTGAAGGACGTTAGCTCGTGAAGATGGTTTGGCGAATGGAGGTCTTCTCGGCACAAAAGGTGCTGTCGGTTGGCCCTGTTCTGTGCTAAACTGCTCTGCGTGACAATATCGACGATAAGAAATGTTTTGTAAAGAAAAAAGAAGTCGGAAATGCGCAGAGCGTCAAAACACTGGATGCAAGTCGCGCTGTCTGCAAGTTTGGCTCTCTTGTTGGCGGGGTGTTCAGGTGCTCAGGCAGAAAAAGGCTCCACCACCGTGCAAAGCACTCAAAAGATCCCTGTCTCTGTAAGCACGGCCCAGCGGGGATCGTTACAGACACAAGTGTTGGCCAGTGGTGTGGTGACTGCTGCGTCCCAGACGGCTGTGTTGCCTTTGGCCTCAGGAACGGTACGTTCGGTCGATGTGGACGTCGGGCAGCAGGTCTATAAGGGAGATCCCCTCTTTGCCGTGGATGCAGAAACTGCTTCTGCTCAACTGCAGCAGGCGCAAGCTGGGCTCAAAGCGGCTGAGGCACAGTTGGCTGCCGCGGAGACACAGGCTGATGTACAGCTGGCACAGGTGCAGACGGCCCTCAAACAAGCGCAAGCGACCCTACAGCAGGCCCAAGCAGCCGAAAAGGCTGCCATGCATGTCTCAACAGCGGTCACGCAAGTTTCTGGTGCTCTGCCTTCTGGCCAGGCTCCTGGTGCTCCTGCACAAGGAGCCTCCTCCCCAAGCCAGCCCCCCTTCTGCAGCGCCTACTGGAGCTAGCGCATTCTCTCTCTCCCGAACAGGCTAAAGCCAACCTGGAAGCTGCGCAAGCAGGGGTCGATGCCGCACAACAAGCATTGGATGCGGCACGGGAAAAGGCCCCGGTCGCAGCGGCTCAAGCAGGGGTCGATCAGGCACGGGCAGCGGTCCAAGCTGCACAGCTGCAGGTAGACAATGCTACGGTGGAAGCGCCAGTGGAAAGGACCGTGACTGCTATCAATGTCAGCGTCGGCAGTATTGCGTCCCCGCAAATGCCGCAACCTGCTGTGATGATCGAACAACTCAATCCCCTGCAGTTCACCCTCTCCCTAACAGAAAATCAGATCGGCAATGTAATCCCCCGAAAGTGTTTTGACAACCTCCATTCCTGCTGCCGGTGTCGGAACTGTCAAGCTGCACGTGATCCGTGTTGCCCCTGCAGGCAACCCGCAGCTGCATACTTTTACCGTCAAAGCGCAGTTTAATTCAGCCCCAAAGGGTGTCCGGGAAGGAATGACGGTTTCGGTCCAGCTGCCTGGCCAACGCTCGAAGGAAGGCATCGTCATCCCACTCGACGCACTTTTTCAGCAGCAGGGCGTCTACGAGGTCTACGTTGTCGATGTCAATGGCACCGCGCATTTGCGACAGGTTGCGTTGATCCAGCAGAATGAGCAACAAGCTGTCTTGGCTTCAGGGGTACGTGCAGGAGAGCAGGTTGTGACGAAGGGACAGAACTTGTTGCATGATGGGGTCGCAACAGAGGTCATTGCACATGAGTAGCTGTCTGAGGAAGAGCCGCTTCTTCCTACATAAAGGAGAGCTGCTTTAAATATCGCTCGTTTCTCGGTCCAGCGGCCCGTCTTTGTCACAGTTATTATCGTAGCCATCTTGCTCATCGGTACCGTGGTTTTGCCAACGTTACCGATCGATTTACTGCCACCACTGCAGTATTCTGCTGCAGTGGTGGTTACGGCCGACCCAGGTGCTGCGCCCGGTGAGGTGGAGACACTGGTCACCGATCCGGTTGAAGGCGCTGTCGGAACGGTTCCAGGAGTGACCTCGGTACAGTCAACCTCACAAGCCAATGTCTCTACGGTCATCGTGCAGTTTGGCTGGGGTACGGATATGAACTTTGCCGAGCTAAAGTTGCGCAAAAACTTGACCAAGCCCGGCCACAACTTCCAGATGGGGCCCAAGCACCCCAATTGATGACGCTGGATCCCAATGCCCTGCCGGTGGTCACCTTGGCGCTCGAGGGCAACGGCGGGCTCACCCAAGTTGCCAGCGTTGCCGATCAGACCGTCCGCCAGCGCCTTGCCCGGGTCGAGGGTGTTGCCGCGATTCAGGTGCAGGGAGGTCAAACAAGACAAGTAAAGGTGGCCCTCGACCCGGCAAAATTGGCAATGTATGGCATCAGTGCCAGCCAGGTGGCGCAGGTGCTCTCTGCGCAAAACCTCTCTGCTTCAGCAGCAACGGTCGATCGGGGCAGTGGTTCCATCGACGTTGAAGTCGGCCATACCTTTCAGAACGCACAAGAAATTGGACAGATTCCGATTCCCGTCTCGGCTCCGGCTGCGAGCAGCAGTCGTAGTGGCTCTACCCAAGCAGCTGTTCCACTCGATGTACTGGGGCGCATCATCGACGGTTACGCGGATGCCAGTCAGTATACCTACGTCAATGGCAAACCTGCTGTTGTCCTGTCCGTGCAGAAAGCCTCGACTGCAAACACCGTGCGTGTTGCTGCCGGTGTCGAACAAACAGTCCGTCAGCTCAACGCCGGGCAGCTTCCCACCGGTGTCCATCTGTCCACCGTGTTGAACCAAGCCGACTATATCAATCTTTCCATTGGTTGTCATGTTTTCGTTGCCGGGAACTTTTATCGGCGTCGTGGCGGGATTGCTGGTCACCCGCCAACCGCTCTCTGTGACAGCGCTGATCGGGGTGCTCATGCTCATTGGCATCGTGATGAACAATGCCATCGTTTTAGTCAATTATATCAACCGGTTGCGGCGACAAACGGTGGAAACCGATGAGGCGATCGCACGAGCAGGTCCCATTCGTCTCCATCCGATTTTGATGACCGCCCTGGCGACTGTCTTGGCCTTGGTACCGTTGGCAGTGGCTGGGGGAGAGGGATCGGAGCTGCTGCGTGGCCTGGCCATTGTCGTTGGCTTTGGGTTGATACTCTCCACCTTGGTGACACTGCTTTTGGTACCGGTCGTCTACCAGCGTTTTGACCGGTTGGGAAGCTTTTTGCGGCATCGGCATCGGACGTCTCCTTCGAGTCAGCCTCCCGTGACGCCGCTGTGCCAGGATTTGCCATTTGCTTGCGAGACGATTATCCTGCGCAGTACGGGAGGGAAACGAAAGGGGGGTTTGCAGCATGGAGACCATAACCTATGTCTGCCCCAAATGTGGGGCAGAGCGCGAGGAAGAGGCGGAAAGCGCCCCAATTTGTTGTGGTGTCCCGATGGAACCCAAAGAGGCGTAAATCAATCGCCCCATTGCGGTTCTAAACGACGAACACAGAGGATGAAAGGGCCTACAAGGTAGGTCCTTTCATCTGTTGAAGGGCACAGGGAAGCGACAAGCACGGTCGATTTTGCTACGATAAAATTCTCAATGTCGTTGGGTGTCGATCAGGCAAAGCATCCGACCGTTCTATTGGAGGGAAGGTGAAGGCCGCGGTTTGGATTTTTGGGAGTTGTAACATGGATTTGGTCGCACAGGTCGCGCAGGCACCACGGGCGGGTGAGACAGTGATGGCTCGAGCTTTCTCGCGCCATTCCGGAGGCAAAGGCGCCAACCAGGCAGTTGCAGCGGCCAGATGGGGCGGTCGTGCCCGGTTGGTCGCCTGTGTGGGAGAGGATTCTTTTGGAGATGCGCTGATGACAGAGCTGGACACCTATGGGGTTGACCTGCAGGATGTGCGCCGAGTCGATCAGCCGACAGGAACAGCGCTGATCGTGGTAGAAGAAGGAGGAGAGAACCGTATCGTCATTTTTCCAGGCGCAAACCATGCGTTATCCGCGGAAGACGCACAGGCGATGGTTGCGCAGATGCAGCCGGACGATGTTCTCTTGGCTCCGCTGGAAGTGCCTCTCGACGCGGTCTGTGCTGCCTTTGCTGCTGCACATGCGCGCAATGTTTTTACCATCCTCAACCCAGCACCCGCGCTCTCCTTGCCCGATCAACTGTGGCATGCGATCGATCTGCTGACACCCAACGAGCATGAACTTTCTGCTCTCACCGGCCTGGCGACGGATACAGAAGAAGGATTACAAGCCGCTGCAGAGCACCTGCTTGCGCGTGGTCCTTCCTTTGTGGCGGTTACCTGTGGGAGTTCAGGCGTCCGTCTCTATGCCCGGGAGGCAGCTCCCATCGTTGTAAACGCCCCACGGTTGGACGCAGTGGATACGACGGGTGCAGGGGATACGTGGAACGGCTGTCTTGCAGCACAGCTGGAAGCAGGGGTAGCGTTGCAGGAGGCTGTGCAAGTGGCAACCCTTGCTGCTTCTTTGAGCTGCACGCGTCCAGGCACCATGCAGGCTGTTCCCACGCCAGAGGAGGTGCAGCAGTGGCGAACGCGACACGGCCTTACGGGTCTAGTAGGGGGAGGTAAATAGTCCATTTTGATGATTGTGTTTCCGGGGTCCCCGCGCTATGCTCAAGATGGTTCCAGAAAGGTGCCGGCAACGGTGCAGGAAGAACCTGAACGAGACCCGCGAAATGGGTAAGCCGGCAGAAACGGAACCAGGGGATCCCAAAAAAGAATAGGCAAGCGACCTTGCGCGGTGTAGGGTAAGACTGGTAGGTGATGCAAGCTGGTTGGAACGGGCAAGGTCTAGAGCGCGGTATCTCCAGGAAAATGAGGTACCGCGCTTGCATTTTAACAGCATCTTTTCGCGTAGGTGCGTATCTACCATGTAACATTAAGGGCAATGTGCTACACTATAAGTGCGATTCTAAAAATAGCGCAAAAGTGAGGGGGCATGGCCAGATGGCAGGAAAGTGGGTCTATCGCTTTTCCGAGGGAAGCGAAGCGATGCGCAATCTGCTCGGTGGAAAAGGGGCAGGTTTGGCGGAGATGACACGGGCTGGCCTGCCGGTGCCGCCTGGTTTTACGATTACAACAGAGGCGTGCCATCTGTATGTAAAAGAAGGAACGTTGCCGCAAGAGGTGCGCCAGCAGATTGATACGGCGTTGGCCGATCTGGAACGAGAAGAGGGGCGCCTCCTCGGGGCACCGGAGCATCCGCTGCTCGTCTCGGTGCGTTCAGGCGCTCCGATCTCCATGCCGGGCATGATGGATACGGTGCTCAATTTGGGGCTCAACGATCGATCGGTTGTCGGTTTGGCGCAAGAGACAGGCGACTGGCGTTTTGCATACGACTGTTATAGGCGCTTTTTGCAGATGTATGCCAGTATCGTGATGGGGGTCAATGAATCTCTGTTTGAAGAAGTACTGGCCCAAAAGCGCGCTGCGGCTGGGGTAAAGACCGACGCGGAGCTCACCGCTGAACAGCTTGCAGATTTAATCGAAGAATATAAGCGGATTGTCTCCGAAGAGACGGGTTCAGAAGTGCCCCAGGATCCTTATCAACAGTTGTATGGGGCCATTGAAGCGGTCTTTCGTTCTTGGAACAATCCCCGTGCAAAAGCCTATCGGGCTGCCAATGAGATTCCCGAGAGCTTGGGTACGGCGGTCAACGTCATGCGTATGGTTTATGGAAACATGGGCGAAGATTCTGGAACAGGTGTTTGCTTTACACGGGACCCGAATACCGGGGAAAAGGTGCTCTACGGCGAGTTTCTTCCCAATGCACAAGGAGAAGATGTCGTCGCAGGGATCCGTACGCCACTGCCGATGGAAGAGATGGAGCGACGGTTTCCGGAAGCGTATCAGCAACTTTGTGAGGTCGCCGAACGGCTGGAACGCCACTACCGGGATGTGCAGGATCTGGAATTTACCGTTGAACACAATCGCCTTTACATGTTGCAGACACGCAGTGCCAAGCGGACCGCCTTTGCTGCGGTGAAAATCGCATTGGACATGGTCAACGAGGGACTGATCGATCGGGATACGGCTTTATTACGCGTTTCGCCTGACCAAATCGACCAGCTCTTGCATCGTACCCTCGATCCGAACGCAGAGAAGAAAGAACTGGCGAAAGGGCTGCCGGCTTCGCCGGGAGCAGGTTCGGGAGAAGTCGTCTTTGACGCCGATCGTGCGGAGGCGCTGGCACAGCAAGGCCGGCAGGTCGTTCTCGTACGTCCCGAAACGACACCCGACGATGTGCACGGGGTGATTGCAGCACAAGCGGTGTTGACCAGCCGCGGTGGCATGACCAGCCATGCGGCAGTCGTGGCGCGAGGAATGGGGAAGCCTTGCGTCTGTGGAGCAGAAGAGATCCAAATCGATTTGGCAGAGCGGCGCTTTACAGCACGGGGCGTGACGATCGCAGAAGGGGACATCATTACCATCGATGGTACGCAGGGATGCGTCTATCTTGGGCGCGTTCCGACGGTAGAACCGACCCTTTCCCACGAGCTAGAGACTTTCCTTTCCTGGGCGGATCAGCGGCGTCACCTGGGCATCCACGCCAATGCCGATACCCCGCAAGACGCAGCCCGAGCCCGGCAATTGGGCGCAGAAGGCATCGGACTGGTGCGTACGGAGCACATGTTCATGGCCAAGGATCGCCTTCCAGCCATGCAGGAAATGATCTTGGCCAATGCGCCGGCGGAGAGGGCCGAGGCGCTGGCAAAGATTTTGCCAATGCAGGAAGAGGACTTCTACGGGATCTTCAAAGCCATGGAAGGTTTGACGGTTACGATTCGGCTGCTCGATCCACCCTTGCATGAGTTTCTACCGCGGCGAGAGGTGTTGGTCGCCCAGATCGCGGCGTTGGAGAAGAGTGGAGCTTCGGCGGAAGAGATCCGGCACCATCGGGCGCTGCTGGCCCAAGTGGATGCGTTGCACGAGAACAACCCGATGCTTGGTTTTCGTGGTTCGCGTCTGGGATTGGTCTATCCTGAAATTACACAGATGCAGGCGCGCGCCATTTTCCAAGCGGCAGACCGGCTCTGGCAAGAAGGTGGGCGGGTCAAGCTGGAGATCATGTATCCGCTGATCGGGTACGAGACGGAATTCCATGAAATGAACCGCATTGTCTCTCAAACGGCAGAGCAAATTTTTGCACAGACAGGACGTCGCATCCCGTATCATGTCGGGACGATGATCGAAGTTCCACGTGCGGCTATCATTGCGGATAAGCTGGCCAAAGAATGTGACTTCTTTTCCTTTGGGACCAACGACTTGACGCAGATGACCCTTGGTCTTTCTCGGGATGATGCGCAAGGTCGCTTTTTGGGCATTTACCTGAAGCGCGAGTTGATTCCAGCCGATCCGTTTATCTCTATCGATCAGGAAGGGGTTGGTGCACTGGTCCGATTTGCCGTTCAACAGGCTCGACAGGTTCGGCCGGAGATCGAACTGGGAGTCTGCGGCGAACATGGCGGTGAGAAAAAATCGATCGCCTTCTTCCGCCGCGTCGGTCTGGACTACGTCAGTTGTTCCCCTTATCGCGTGCCGGGGGCACGACTGGCAGCTGCCCAAGCAGAAATCCAATTGGAACAGGAAAAAGGGACGCAAGAAGTACCGCCTGAAAGCGTGATGCAGCCTGCTTAAACCGTGAAAGCAAAAAAGCACTGGATGAAAGAAGCGACGGGCATTCTACAGGCCCGCCGTTTTTATGTACTCAGTCAGCGCAGTGCCCTGCCCATTTGGAGCTTCGGGAGGAGGGTGCTATGCTCAAGGACCGAGGCGGTGGAACGTGGCAGTACTCTTCGAACCTTACTCACTAAAGGGAGTTACTCTCAAAAATCGTGTTGTGATGTCCCCCATGTGTCAGTACTCAGCCGAAGTGGACGGGCAGATCAATGCATGGCACTTTGTGCACTTGGGTGCACGTGCCCTCTACGGTGTCGGCTTGATCCTCGTGGAGGCGACTTCCGTCCAGTCCTGTGGCCGTCTTTCTACCCACGACGTGGGGTTGTGGTCAGATCTCCATATCGAACGCTTGGCAAAACTCGTCGAATTTGTCCACGCACAGGGCGCGAAGATAGGCATTCAGCTTGCTCACGCCGGTCGCAAGGCACAGCCAGGCGATGAGCCGATCGTAGGGCCAACTGAAGTTCCTTTTTCCGATCGATATGCAATTCCCCATGCGTTGACCCCGGAGGAAATTCAAGAGGTGACACGAGATTTTGTCCGTGCGGCGCAGCGAGCCGTGAAGGCCGGCTTCGATGTGATTGAGTTGCATGCTGCCCACGGTTACCTCTTGCAGCAGTTTCTTTCGCCGCTGAGCAATTGGCGTACCGATCACTATGGGGGCAGCGAGCAGAACCGCTTGCGCTTTCCCCTGGAGGTCCTTCAGGAAATAAAACGTGTGCTCCCACCTCCTATGCCGCTTTTTGTCCGCGTATCGGCTGTCGAATATACATCCGAAGGCTATGGACTGGAGGAGATGATCCGGTTTTGCCACGCTTTTAAAGAAGCGGGTGCCGATCTGATCGATGTCAGCTCAGGAGGGGCTACGCCTGCTGCCGTGAACGATTATCCGGGCTACCAGGTCCCCTATGCACGGCGGATTCGGCAGGAGGTGGAGATTCCGACGATGGCCGTCGGGATCCTTGGCAGTCCGGCACTCTCAGAAGCGGTTCTTGCTTCGGGGGATGCGGACTTGGTGGCGCAAGGACGTGCCTTGTTGCGCAATCCGGCTTGGGTGATGGAAGCAGCTCGGGAACTGAATGCCGTAACCGAGGTACTGGTGCCACGGCAATACGGGCGCGCCTTTCCTGGTTGGCCCCGTTTGGAGCGATAGGGGTCCGATAAAATGCTTACGATGTGTAACCGATTTGTGGGCGTTTTAGGCTTGGACGTATAATGCTCTTGGTCTTTTCTGTGTCTCATTGAAAAGGGAGGCGCTTCGGTTGCACATTCTGGTTGCCGGTGTCAGCTACAAGCGAGCGCCGGTTGCTGTGCGGGAGGCGTTCGCTGTATCCGAGGACGAAGCTGTCCAGTTCATGAAAGGACTTTGCCAACAAGAGGGCATCTTGGAGACAGTCCTGCTTTCGACCTGCAACCGGACAGAGATTTATGCCGTCAGTACGCGCTATCACGAAGGAGAAACGCTTCTACGCAAAGCGTTGACGCAACGTTGGCCCCATGGCACGTTTGAAGAATCTTGGATCTCTACGGTTGCCAATGAAGAAGCGATGCGCCATCTCTTCGAGGTCGCGGCAGGACTGGATTCGATGGTACTTGGAGAGACGCAGATCTTGGGACAAGTGCGCCGTGCGTATGAACTTGCAAAAGAAGCGCACACCGTCGGGCCATGGTTGGATCACCTCTTTCGGGGGGCGATGGCCGCTGGCAAACGCGTACAGAGCGAGACGGCCATCGGCCACGGCTCGGTTTCGATCGGCCATTCTGCCGTTGAGTTTGCAAAAAAGGAACGGGGTAGCCTCCAGGAAACGCGTCCGCTGTTGATCGGGGCTGGACAGACTGCACAGCTTGTAGCAAAGCATTTGGCGGAAGAGGGCGTGGCTGCGATCGATGTGGTGAGTCGGACGCCAGAACATGCCCGCAGACTTGCGCAGGCTTACAATGGCAATGGCGATGGGCTGCACGCGTTGGAAGAGGCGTTGGCGCGAACGACCATTGTCTTTGCTGCGGCACGTTCTTCTCAACCACTGTTGAAAGAAGAACATCTGCAGCAATGGGAACGCTCCCATCCGAGTGAGGTTCTGCTGGCTGTCGACTTGGGGTTGCCTCGCAATATTGCCGTGCCAAAGTGGGGTACGCAGCAGGTTCGATACTGCGATCTCGATACGTTGCAATCTGAAATCACCGCCAATCTGCAACGTCGGCAGCACGAAGTGACCAGGAGCGAAGCAATTCTTTCGCAAGAGCTACAGAGGCTCCACGAGTGGGTGATCGGGCGACAGGTAGGGCCGTTGGTCCAGGCCATTTCGGTACATCTGCAGGGCCTGACCGATCATTTATTGACAACCCTGTATAACAAGCTTCCTGATTTAGACGAACATGCACGCAAGACCATAGAGCGACACGTGCGTACGTTGCAGAACCAGTTTCTCCATCAACCGATTGCTGGTGTGCGGCAATTGGCCGAAACACCACACGCATTGACGGCATTGGCCTTGACGGCTTACCTGTTCGGGAGCGCTTCTTCCGATTGGTCGGACCATGTTGAGATTTTGGGTCAGGATGATGAACCGACAGAAAGCCACTCCCTGATCGAGTTGCTTGAACTCGTCCGAGCATGAGCCTGCATCGGTGCTTGCTTGCGCCAAAGAGAAGCTTCCGATGCAAACGGGTTGGGGAAGGCGTGAAATGAGGAATTCCTTGGGCATGGACTACATGGCGTTGTTGCGGCTGGAAAACCGTTTGTGCATTGCGGCCGGTGAGGAAAGCTGGTTGGCGCCTGAACTGAGCCGATGGGTTGAAGCCGGGGCTCGCGTTCGGCTGTTCGCATCACCGGAGGCACCTTTTGGCACCCAAGAAGGGGTCGAATGGATCCGGCGGCCTTATCGATCGGGCGATTTGCAAGGAGCCTTTTTGGCCCTCTGCGCGCTTCCTTTGCCTCAAGCGGCCGATTTCTGTGCAGAGGCGGAAGAAGCTCATGTTTTGTTCTATGCTTCTGCGCTGACCCAGCGATCCTCGTTTATCCTGCCACGCAGGATCGAGCGAAGTCCGCTTCTGATTGCATTGAGCACGTCGGGATTCTCTGAAGAGGTGGAGGAATTGGCGGCATCGGAGATCGCGCAGCGGATTGGTCCGGAATATGGGGAGGCAGCGGCGATCTTAGGAGAGTTGCAACCTTTGATCGAAGCGCACTTGCCCGATCGCACCTTCCGAACGCAGGTTCTTTCTTCTTTGGCGGGAGATCTGGTGGAAGCCGTGCATGTCGGTGTGCCCGATCATGCCCGTGCGTTGGCGCGCAATACCATCTCTTCCTACGATCCTGCCCTCCAGAAAACGTGGGGAGAAGAGAGGTCGTGATGCCCCTTCGCACGACGCCAAAAAGGATGATTCGGGTTGGTACGCGGCAGAGTGCCTTGGCGATGGCGCAGACCGCATCGGTGGTCGATGCGCTCCGTGCCGCGTGGCCGACGCTGGAGATCACGCTTGTTCCCATGATCAGTGAGGGAGATACCACAGCACGTCCTTTTGGGGAGATTGCTGGAGAAGGGCTCTTTACCAGCCGCTTGGAACAGGCCCTGCTCGACGAAACGATCGATGTGGCGGTACACAGTCTCAAGGATCTGCCCACGCAACTGGCGGGAGGCTTGACGATTTTTGCTTTTCCCCCTCGTGCCGATGCGGCCGATCTTCTCGTCGGCTTGCCGGAACGGCGGCTGGGTGCAGGCTGTCGTATCGGCACCTCAAGTCCTCGACGTGCTTCCCTGTTGCAGGCCTCCTATCCTGGGGTACAAATCCTCCCGTTGCGGGGAAATGTCGAGACAAGGCTGAAACGTCTGCAGCAAGGTGCCTGTGATGCAACCGTGTTGGCAGCGGCAGGAATAGGGCGCCTTGGACTGGAAGTCGAAGGTGAACGACTCTCCCCACAGCATTTTATCCCAGCGGTGGGCCAAGGCATTCTGGCCATTGAAGGACGTGAAGAGAAAGCCTTGCAGGAGTTGTTTGCCCCGTTGGACGATAAACCTACCCGCCGTGCTGCCCTAGCCGAGCGCGCTTTCCTTCGGCGAATGGGTGGAGGCTGCAAGACCCCTATGGGGGCGTATGCGCGGCAAGCTGGCGATGGATTGACGCTCGATGCATTTGTGGCTGAAGAAGACGGGTCTCAGCTGATACGGATCAGGCAAAGCGGAATCGGCGAACCAGCGGAACTTGGCAGACAGGCTGCCGAACACTTGCTGAAAAAACGTGATGGCAATGCTTAGGTCGAAAGTGATCGTCATCGGCGTGTCTTCGGATGCATTCGCCCTTTCCCTCTATGCTTCGGGTCTACTGCGGAAAGCCGATCTCGTTTTTTGGGATGTACGCCTTTCAACGACCCCTCTCTCTTGGACACCGCCTTCCTGTGACGTGTCTGTTGTCACCGCCGGTGACCAGATCGAAAAAATGTCAGAAGCCGTTCAGAGGTCCATAGGGGAAAAGAAGTTGGTGATTTGGCTGACCCCAGCTAAACAGCAGCAGGTGGTTGCGGCGCAACTGCGTCAAGAAGCGCAACGACATGCAACGGCATTTGAATGGGTCCCTGTTTCTGCATGGCCAGTGGCATCTACGCAACCGCCCGGTCCTTTGGCGGGGAAATGCATCCTGATCACACGTCCCGCACATCAGGCGGAAGGATTGGCGCATGCCGTTTACCAATACGGTGGAAGGGCGGAGATTCTGCCTGCCATTCGTTTGGAACCCCCCCAACAATGGATACCGGTGGATCGTGCCCTCGGTCAGCTTCAGATGTATGATTGGGCGATCTTTACCAGCGCGAATGGGGTGACTGGTTTTTTCCAGCGGTTGGTGGAGATCGGCGGGGATCTGCGTCAATTGCGTGCCCATCTGGCTGCGATTGGTCGTGCAACTGCGGAACAGCTGCGGAAGTATGGGCTACAGGTCGATCTCATTCCCGATACTTTTGTGGCTGAAGCGTTGGCCGAGAAAGTCACCGCGCAAATCAAAGGTGGCGAAAGGGTGCTCTTGCCTCGGGCGGCTCAGACCCGGCCAGTACTTGTCGAACGACTGCGGGCAGCGGGAGCAACGGTCGATGAAGTGGCGGTTTACCGTACCTTGCCAGAGAAACGGTTTGCCCAGCCTTTGCAGCGTCTGCTGCAGGCAGAAGATCCGCTATGGATCACGTTTACCTCTTCTTCGACAGTCGACGGTGTGGTTGCGGCATTGGGTGAGCAAGCACCGGCGCTTTTGGCCCGACATGCGTGTGCCTGTATCGGTACGATTACGGCCCAGCACCTCCAAGCGTTGGGGATTGCACCGACTGTGGTGGCTCAAGAAGCGACTGCCGACGCGCTGCTGGAGGCCATTTGTAGGGCGGTAAGGGAGGAGAAAAGCAGGTGAGTACAGAGTGGGTGCGCAACCGGCGTTTGCGCCAGACCCCGTCGATGCGCCGTTTGGTACGAGAGGTGCGCCTCTCACGGGAACAGTTGATCTACCCGCTTTTTGTTGTGCCAGGAGCAAAGGTGCGCGATCCGATTCCTTCGATGCCCGGCATTGATCATTTTTCTTGTGACACAGTGCTCGAAGAAGTTCGGGAAATCGTCGATTTGGGATTGCAGGCAGTGCTCGTTTTTGGCGAGCCCGAAGTAAAAGATGCGGAGGGAAGTGCCGCTTGGTCTGCAGATGCCCCGGTGCAGCGGGCCGTTTCGGCGATTAAGGAACACTTTCCCGATCTGGTGGTCATCACCGATGTCTGTCTCTGTGCGTACACCCTTTCCGGACATTGCGGAGTGGTCGAGGGCGAGCGTATCCTTAACGATCCCACTTTGCCACTCTTGGCCCAGACAGCTCTTTCCCACGTTCGCGCCGGTGCGGATATTGTGGCCCCGTCGGATATGATGGATGGTCATGTGGCTGCTATCCGTGCCGCACTCGATGATGCCGGTTTTTCGCAGACGCCCATATTGGGCTATTCAGCAAAGTATGCCAGTGCCTTCTATGGTCCTTTTCGAGAAGCAGAAGATTCCACTCCCGCTTTTGGAGATCGGCGCAGCTACCAGATGGATCCGGGCAACCTCCGCGAAGCCTTGAGAGAAGTGCAGGCCGATATCGACGAAGGTGCAGACATGGTGATGGTCAAACCTGCATTGGCCTATCTCGATGTGGTGCGCGCTGTATCCGAAAAGACGACAGTTCCGGTAGTTGCCTACAATGTTTCTGGCGAATATGCCATGATCAAAGCGGCAGCTGCCCAAGGGTGGATCGATGAGCGTCAGTCTGTTTGCGAGGTGCTGACGGCCGTGATACGGGCCGGTGCGCAAGCGATCATCAGCTATCACGCGAAAGATGTGGCCCGTTGGATGGACGCTGGCCAATGGGAATGACTTATGGAAATGAAGGTGTACGACGCCTGATAGGATATCCTATCAGGCGTCGTACACAGGAGCGATCTGTTCAACGATGAGATACGGACTCAGGCAGCTGCTTTACTTGGAAAGCTCATCTCTGTCTGCTGAATTCCCGCCCGCAACCACTCTACAAAGAAGTAGATGATGCGGAAAAAGGCATCGATATCTCCCTTGGTCAGCAGAAAGTTGCGGTACATGACCGCTTGGGTCACGTCCATGCTTCCTTCCTTGCAACGTTTCCAACCGGTGACATCGGTTTGCAAAATGAAGGGTGCCGCACTGGCCTCCTCGCGAGAGCAGAGATGTGCTTCGGTTACCTTTCCTTGTTCGAAGTTGAGCAAAGCATACTTGGGCTCCATCAAACCGTGTGCTTCATCGGCTTTCAGCACCATCGCCATGGGTGCACTGAAGGATTGGCCCATCTTGTCGACAATTTCCCAGTAATCGAGCGTCTTTGCTTTTTTCAAAGATTCAGGTGCTCCGGCATTGGCATTGGTTACGAACTCCTGAAGCCATTCGTCGCTAAAAAGTTCTGCCACGGTTTCTCTCCTTTCACTTGGGATCGCGCTCAGCGAGTGAGACGCGATCATCCCCCGGCCAATGCCTCTGCCCGGACATTTTTGGCCATCGCCTCGAGATCGGGCGGCAAGCTGACGCCTACCGCGCGCAACTTGCGGTTGAGCTGATCCATAAAGATGTTTTTGATATCTTCAGCCGTATAGCCGATGGGATCATAGAAGACTGGTGTGCTGGCCACCGAGCTGACGCTCAGGACGGTGCGCAAGGATTCGTGGATATCAGCGACCAGGCTGGGATCTTGCTGCAACATGCGGTGCATGACGGAAGTGCCGAACTGCACATGCCTGGATTCGTCCCGGGTTGTGGCGTTGAATCCTGTGTAATATCCGGGCAATACATTGCGACTACGGCAAAAGTTCAAGGTCGTCTTCATCACGGAAAGGGCCAGGACGCCTTCAATCCACAGATGGTAAGTGGTCAGAAAGCGCATGAAGAGGTGCTTGTCATCCAGCCTGTCGAGCAAGCGATCGGCCAAATACGCCAAGTATCCGAATGAGCCGACGAATGTCTCGGTGATGTGTTCGTACGATGCATCCAGCATACCCCGAATGTCTGGTGCCTGGTAACCGACCACTTCTCTGTAAAAGTGGTCAAAGAAGATGGTGTGCCGTGCTTCATCTTCCAACTGGCTGGTCAGAAAGATCTTGTCCTCTTCCGAGTCGCTGGCCAACAGTTCGGGACTGAGATCGGCTTCGACTTGTCGTTCTCCGTGATGAAAACCGGTGGCAATCGCAAGGAATGCTTCCTTTTCTTCCGGCGAAATCTTGGTCTGCCAATCGATTTTGTCTTGGGTGAAATCCAAGTCATAGACGTTCCAACGCTGTACGGAGTATTTCTTGTAGAGATCAAGGGATGTGGGCCACTGTGTGATTCCTTCGTGGACATATTCAATGACATCATTGATGTCAATGTCGCGCAACTGACGCAAGTCGGCGCGCTCGATGGCCTGTTCGTGTTTGAGATCGATCGCCATTCTGTACTACACCTCCATATTACTTTCAAAGATACTGATAAATAATACGCATAGGTATCTTGTGATGTCAAGAGAGGAAAAATGAGAAAACAAGGAGAAGAGGGAGCTAGATAGGCTTGGTGGGTGAAAATACACGAAAAGTGGAGCAAAGAAAACGTAGTTTGCGCCGCATCCTTATAATGGTATACTAAGAACGTTGGACAAAAGGGGTACACATCCAATCTTGCGATTGAATGGCGCTTGGAAGCACGCAAGAAACCGCAAGAATGCTTTTGAGATGAATCGATTGAGGAGGCAACGGAATGAGTGTTGACCGGCAAATGTTGACGGGCAGCTTTCGACTGATGAAGAAGCTGAACAAAACCGTCATTTTGAATATTATCCGCAACCAGGGGCCCATCTCAAGGGCAGACATCGCGAAAATCACGGGACTTACGCCTCCTACGGTGACGAACATTGTTGGAGAGCTGCTCGATACAGGTATTGTGGAAGAGGGGGAGCTGGGAAAGTCCAGTGGTGGACGCAAGCCCATTCTGCTCCAGATCAATGCGAGGGCCAGCTTTGTGATCGGTGCTGCGGCCCTCACCGATCGTACGGTGCTCGCGCTGTGTGATCTGGATGCCAATATCGTCGAACAACGGGAGTTGCCCCCACTTCCCTCTACCAATGAGGCGTTTGTAAGCACCCTTTCTGATTCCGTCAAGCAGCTGATGCAGGAAGCTCACGTAGATGAAGACAAGGTACTTTATCTCGCATTGGGTATTCACGGCCGGATGGACATTCGTCGCGGTGTGCTCGAGTCGGTTCCTGCTTTTCAGTTGGAGAATCTAGAAATTCGCGATCTGCTGCAGGATCGTCTCCGCATTCCCATGGTGCTCGATGAGTTGGTTCGTGCAGAGACGTTGGGAGAAGCATGGTATGGTGCAGGCAGAAACTTGACCCATTTTTTGTATTTCAGCCTCGAAGAGGAGCCTGGGATGGGCATGGTCGTCGAGGGTCAGGTACAAGCTGGCGCGGCCGATGCTGCGGGAGAACTGGCCCATGCCCGCGTCGCGTCCGCGGAAGAACGGTGTCCGGAGGGACATGATCACTGCCTCAGCGGGTTGCTTTCGGCAGATGGGTTGCGTGCGGCATTAGGTTTGGACGGAAAGGCGACATTGGATGAAGTTGCAACACGTTTAGAGTCTTCTGAAGCGGATGATCTTCGTGGACGAGCTGCCTTGCTGTTGGGGCAGGTCATCGGTATGTTCGTCAATGCGCTCAATCCAGAACGGGTCATTATCGGAGGGGCACTGGCCCGATCCCATTTTGTCCGCCAAGTCGCCGAACAGGCAAACGCCTTGTTCAACGAGGCCAATGCAGGGCGCTGTGAGGTTGTCGCAGCAGAGCTGGGGGAGAACATTGCTCCCATCGGTGCTGCAACTCTGGCCTTGCGGCAGCTTTTTGGCGCACCTCGCCTTGTTTAGCTTCAATCGTTGAACCGTCTGGAAGCATCCGATAGAATAAGCAGCAAATCGATCAGTGCATGGTTGCCTGCAGAGGAGTAGGCTACGCAGAGACACTTCAGAGAGGGTCCGTCGGTGGAAAGGATCCGTGTCTAGTAGCTGAACGTCGCTGCAAGAGAGGCAATCCGTTTTCCGCGTTATGGAAAAGAGCCCGGAGTAAGATACTTACGGGGAAACAAGGTGGTACCACGAGCCGCTTCGTCCTTGGACGGAGCGGCTCGTGTGCGCCTTTGCCTCAACCAGGGAGAGACGAAGTGCAACATGGGCACTGGAGCGAACGCAGCTGGAGGGGACGTAGGTGATCGAAACAGAAGAGATGGCCAAAAGTTATACGCCTGCTCAAACGGAATCGAAAGTGACATCGTTGTGGGAGCAAGCGAGATTGTTTACTCCGCACATCGATCCATCGCGCCCGCGCTTTTCGATGGTGATGCCTCCACCCAATGTGACAGGACAACTTCACGTCGGACATGCACAGACCTTTACAATGCAGGATGTGCTCGCCCGCTTTCACAGAATGCGCGGCGAAGAGACGCTTTGGGTTCCTGGTACCGATCATGCCGGCATTGCTACCCAAGCTAAGGTAGAGGAGCAGTTGGCCAAGCAGGGCCGTTCTCGGCTTGAGATCGGACGTGAAGCGTTTGTGGCTGAAGTATGGCAATGGAAAGAACGGTATCATGCGCGGATTGTCTCCCAACTCCGCCGTGTTGGGGTGTCGGCCGATTGGAGTCGGGAGCGCTTTACTTTGGATGATGGTCTTTCTACTGCTGTACGCCATGCCTTTGTCAGGCTCTATCAAGAAGGACTGATCTATCGCGGAAACTACATTGTCAATTGGTGCCCCCACTGTCGGACGGCCATTTCCGATATCGAGGTCGACCATGTGCCCGAGAAGGGCAAGTTGTATCGTATTGCCTATCCCTACGCTGACGGCAAAGGGGCATTGGTGGTGGCGACGACGCGCCCCGAGACGCTCTTTGGTGATGTTGCTGTTGCGGTTCATCCCCAAGACGATCGGTATCGGTCAGCTGTGGGACGTTCGGTGCGTTTACCGCTGACCGACCGTGTTTTGCCGGTTATCGCCGATGCCTATGTCGAGAGGGAGTACGGTACAGGCGCCGTCAAGATTACTCCAGCCCACGATCCGAACGATTTTGCTGTAGGAGAACGCCATGGTCTACAGCCGCTCTTTGCTTTGGATGAAGAAGCCCACCTGACGTCGTTGGCCGGAAACTTTTCGGGAATGACACGAGAAGAAGCACGGAAAGCCGTGGTCGTGGCCCTTTCGCAAGAAGGGCTGCTCGTTGGGGAAGAAGACATCGAGCATGCGGTCGGCCATTGCAGCCGTTGTGGCACAGTCGTCGAACCGCGACTTTCGCTGCAGTGGTATGTACGCACAAAACCAATGGCCGACGCGGCTGCACAAGCCGTTCGCGTGGGGCGCACCCAATTGCTACCCCAGCGGTTTACAAAGGTTTTTCTCAACTGGATGGAAGAGATCCACGACTGGTGCATCTCACGCCAGCTCTGGTGGGGCCATCGCATTCCTGCTTATACCTGTACATCCTGCGGGAAGTTGGTGGTCGCCGAAGAAGCACCGGTCCGTTGCGATCACTGCGGCCATGAACGCTTCGATCAGGATCCTGATGTGTTGGATACCTGGTTTAGCTCCGCTTTGTGGCCCATGTCGACGCTGGGTTGGCCGCAACAAACACCCGATTTCCAACGATACTTTCCAACCGATGTACTGGTGACCGGATACGATATTCTCTTCTTTTGGGTTGCACGGATGATGATGATGTCGTTGCATTTTACCGGCGAAGTTCCTTTCCGAAAAGTTTTTCTGCATGGTCTGATCCGAGATGCACAGGGTCGCAAGATGTCGAAATCCTTGGGCAACGGCGTCGATCCCATCGAGGTCATCGATCGCTTCGGTGCAGATGCGTTACGTTTCTCTTTGCTTCATGGTGTAACGCCGGGAAACGATACCCGCTTTTCACAGGAACGGGTTGAAGCTGCTCGTAACTTCGCCAACAAAGTCTGGAACGCTGCTCGTTTTGTCCACATGACCACCAGTGGGTGTTCCGACGTACTGCCTGCGTGGGAGAACCTGGGCCCCGCGGAGCGGTTCTTACTCGATCGCCTCAACAGGACGATCGAAGCGGTGACCCAGCACTTTCAGGAGGGCGATTTTGGCGCCGCGTGCGAACGCCTCTACAGTTTTATCTGGGACGAGTTCTGTGACTGGTTCGTGGAGTGGGCCAAGACCGATTTGTATGGGGCTGATCCAACAAGGCGTGAGACGATGGGGCGCACCTTACGCTTTGGATTGGATCAGCTCTTGCGCTTGTTGCATCCGGTCATGCCGTTTTTGACAGAAGAGATTTGGCGCCATTTTCCCCATCAAGAGGGACTGCTCGCGGGGGCAGCATGGCCGACCCCGGACAGGCAGTGGGAAGCTCCTGTCGAGGTGGCCAGGATGCAACAATGCCAGGAGCTGGTACGTCAGGTACGTACATTGCGCTCGATACTCACCATTCCGCCGAAGCGCACCCTGCGGTTGGCGGTACAGGAAAGTCCTCAGACACCTCCTGCACCGGTTTTGGCATATTGTAAACGATTGGCAAATGTTACGGTTGAGCAGATCGATGTGGATGCACCGGCTCCCCCCTATAGTTTGCCAGGGGTAGCGATGGGCATCAGCTATTTTGTGGAGATCGGCGATGCCATCGATCCTCAGGATGCGCTCGCACGCTTACAAGATCAGGAGAAACGATACCGCCAAGAGCTTGCCCGTGCCGAAAAGAAGCTGGCCAATCCCGGCTTTATGCAGCAAGCCCCACCGACATTGGTTGAAGCGGAGAAGGAGAAGCGCGATCGCTATGCTGTCGATCTGCAGCGTATTCACCAACTCGAGCAGGAGATCATGACATGGCCGCACTGAGCTTTGAAGCGGCGGAGCGGTACGTCCTTCAGCGCCAGCGTTTTGGCATGCGCCCTGGGCTGGGAAGGATGGAGGTATTGCTGAAACGGCTGGGACACCCGGAGCGTCGGTTATCCGTGGTCCACATTGCTGGTACCAATGGGAAAGGGTCTACGGCTGCACTCCTTGCCGCAGCCTTACAGGCGGCTGGGTATCGGGTCGGCCTATACACCTCCCCCTACATCGTCTCCTTTACAGAACGGATTTGCATCGATGGGATGCAGATGCCTCGCGATCATTTCGCAGCGGAAGTAGCATCTCTGCAGCCTTTGGTTGAAATGATCGATGCCAGTGCATTGGGCCCCATGACAACATTCGAATTGATCACGGCAGTAGCATTGGATTACTTTTCCAAACAGCATCTCGATGTGGTCGTGCTCGAAGTGGGATTGGGGGGAAGACTGGACGCGACCAATGTTGTGCGCCCGATGTTGAGCATCATCACCAACATTGGTCACGATCATATGGATGTGTTGGGGCCAACACTGGGGCAGGTGGCCTATGAAAAAGCCGGCGTTGTCAAATCTGGTGTCCCCTTGATCTGTGGGGTAGAGCTCGACGAACCTGCCCGTGTCATCGAAGCCATCGCTCACCGCCGCCATGCGTCGGCATATTGGGTCCATCGCGCCTATGAAGCACGGATGATAGAAAGTACCTTACAAGGAACAACCGTCGATTTGACGAGTTGCTTTGGAGCGATCGACAACCTGTTTGCTTCGTTGACGGGCAGCTATCAGGTTGCAAACATTGCGGCGGCAGCTTTCGCCGTGCAACTCCTTGAAAAGGAGGGACTCGAACGCCTCAATGAGGACGCCTTACGCCACGGTTTTGCACAAGTACAATGGCCTGGACGCTTTGAGCAGCTTGGGACAGATCCGCTGGTGATCGTCGATGGTGCTCACAATCCAGAAGGGGCGATGGCACTGCGGACAGCCATCTTGTCACTGGGAGAGAAGGGGCCTTTGACGTTGGTCGTTGGCGTGCTGGAGGACAAAATGCTTTCACCTATGCTGGATGCTCTCCTGCCCTTGGCCGATTGGATCGTGGCCACTGCACCTGCATCTCCTCGTGCGCTTCCCGCACAGCAGTTAGCCGCTGCCATACGTGCCAAGGGGCAGCGGGTGACTGCGACCTGCGATCGTGTCGAAGAGGCAGTGGCAGTGGCATACAATACCCTTCCTGCAGGAGGATGGATGGTCGTCACCGGGTCGTTGTATACCGTTGCACAGGCCCGTCGGTTTTGCCTTTCAAAGATGAGAAAAGGGAGTCGAATGTGTTGATCCCAGGACCCAAGGTACACTTCATCGGCATCGGCGGCTACGGGATGAGTGGTCTGGCCATGGCTTTGCTGGAGCGAGGCTACCGCGTCACTGGCTCTGATGTGGAGGAAAAACCCATTCTCGACGAATTGCGGGCCAAAGGAGCGGTCATCTTCCTCGGTCATGACGCAGGACATGTGAAAGGGGCAAACCTGGTCGTCTACAGTACGGCCGTTGCAGCGGACAATGTTGAACGCAGGGCAGCGCAGCTCCTTCACATTCCCCTTTGGCATCGATCAGAACTTTTGGCGGCTTTCTTGTCGGCAGGAAGTGGAATTGCAGTAGCTGGCTCTCATGGCAAGACGACGACCACCACCATGATCGGCCTCATCCTCCTCGATGCCGGGGCAGATCCGACGGTCATCGTGGGGGGCGAGGTACCGGCTTTTGCAGGAACGGCGTGTGCAGGGCGCTCCCCAGTGATCGTTGCCGAAGCCGACGAAAGCGATCGCTCTTTTTTGCGCTACCATCCTTCCATCGCGGTGGTAACCAATGTCGAGCCCGATCATCTCGAACATTACAACGGTCAAGTGAAGCTGCTCGAAGAGGCATTTCTGCAGTACATCAATCAGACACAGCCTGATGGTCTTGCCGTATTGTGCCTGGACGATGCGTTCTTACAGAAAGCGCTGTGCCAGCATCAGATTCTCGTTCCATTTACAACGTATGGAAGCCATATGTCTGCTACATGGCGGGTTTGCGACACGAAAGTGAGCGCAACAGGGACGGACTTTCTTCTCTGTCATGAAGATGAACGATTTTCCCTCCATCTCAATCTATATGGAAGCCAGTATGCAATTGATGCTGCCGCGGCATTTGCAGTCTGTCGGCATTTGGGTATTTCTCCCGCGAAGATTGCGCACACCTTGTCCACCATGCAAAATGCCCACCGTAGGTTTGAAGTGCTCTATCGGGATGAACAGTTCACCGTTGTAGACGACTATGCCCATCACCCGACGGAAATTGCTGCCACCCTTCAGACTGCCCGGTCCATCGCTTCGGGGCGGGTGATCGCTTCTTTTCAACCCCAGCGGTTTACACGGACGCAATATCTTTTCGATCAGTTTGCAACAGCATTTCAGGACGCTGACGAAGTTTTTGTTCTGCCTATCTATGCTCCGGTGGGCGATAGACCTACCCAAGGGATCGACAGCGAGCACCTCGTTGAAGCCATTTGCCGCAGAAGCAAAACCTCTGCCCATTACGTGCCCAACATGGAGACTTTGTTTGCGACACTCGTTCAACACCTTGTTCCAGGGGACGTGGTGGTGACGATGGGGGCCACTGGGATTTGGAGGTTGGCGGAAAAGTTGCGCGATTACGCTGCTGAGCATCGCGGATCCTTCTTGGTACGGTAGCCTCTGGAAGCAGATCCGGTTGACTGCCCGTTGTGCGACCGGTATAATCTCGGCGAAGTGTGACACTTCGTTCGATTGTTAAATTTATGCAATCGGACGCAGCGGTGCCATAAGATGGGAGCATAAGGGGGTGAGCGATGGGCTCGTTACGGATCGGTGCAGCCGTCACCGCTGTCGCACTTGTCGGTTCGGCGGTTGCCGCAGGACATGCGACAGAGGTCAAGGCAATCACTCTTACCGTCGACGGGCAACGTAGCACGTACTACACAGCCATGGATGGTACGGTAGGTGCGTTTTTACAGCATCAGCGGATCTCGTTCGGAGCACACGATCGCATCTATCCTGCTGTAGGGAGCGAGCTGCGCTCCGCAATGGAGATCGAAGTGCGTCACGCTGTTGCGGTTCGTTTGAATGACGGTGGAAAAGTCCAGACGGTTTATACGACTGCGGCGGATGTTGCGGGTTTGTTGGCAGCCCAACGGGTACACTTGGGCAATTACGATCGTTTGAACAACTCACCGTTTGAACCGATACGTCCCAATATGACCGTGACGATTCTCCGCGGCCGTCGGGAAGTGCAAACGAAGGAAGTGGCTATCTCTCACCGTTCCCTCACGAAAGAAAGCGCCCAACTCAAGAAGGGCGAGCGGGAAGTGGTCCAGGCTGGCCATGATGGGTTGAAACGGGTGACCGTCACACGCTTCTACGAGAATGATCGGTTGGCCTCGACACAGCAGAAAGAAGTTGTGGTCAACCATCCCACCGATGAGATTGTCGTAATAGGAACGAAAGAGGAGCCCACCCCTACCCAACCGATCGTCGCATCTCGTGGTGGACAACGGCCATCGCAACAGCCGCGTGTAAGGGTATCGACACAAACTCCCCGCTCTTCTGGAAGAACCCTACAGATGGTCGCGACTGCGTATTCGGGTGATGGCTATACGGCCAGTGGCAGAAGAACGGCCCGTGGGCTCGTTGCGGTGGATCCGGATCTCATCCCGTTGGGAACGCGGCTCTACATTTCCGGCTATGGTGAAGCGATTGCAGCAGACACCGGTGGCGCTATTCAAGGGCGGCGCATTGATCTCTATTTTCCGAGTGCGGCACAAGCACAAAGCTGGGGTGTACGAACTGTATCGGTTACCATTCTCAACTGAGACGGGGATTGCGCGATGTTGTCCAGAAAATCGACAGAGGAGAAGGCGGGCATGCACGAAACGCATGTCCTTTTCTTTTCGACAAAATTTCGCGGTTGTTCGCGCATTTTCGCATATGGTACACTCGACGCGGTTTGAAACCGCGTCTCTGCTTCTTCTTATGTTGGAGGTTGTTCTTTGTCCACCATGCGGATTCCTCAAGAGGATCGCCCGCGGGAACGAGCATGGCGCCTCGGTGTCCAGGCACTTTCCGATGCGGAGTTGCTTGCGCTTCTGTTGCGCACAGGTCAGCCAGGTCGAGCGGTTACCTTACTCGCACAAGATGTTTTGGAAACTTATGGGGGGCTGCTCGGCGTTGCGCAGTGTTCCCTTCATGAACTCGCGGACAAAACAGGCGTGGGTCGCGTAAAGGCGATTACCTTGGCCGCAGCGTTTGAATTGGGTCGCCGTATCTTGGAGCGTGAGCAACAAGAGGGGTTTGCCATCCACAATGCTGCTGATGTGGCAGCGTACATGCGGCCGCGTTTGCGGCTTTTGCAGCACGAGGAATTCCATGTGCTGCTGCTCGATACCAAGCACCGCGTCGTCGCTGGCTCATGTGTCTCCCAGGGAACGTTAAATACTGCACCCGCTCATCCACGAGAGGTTTTTCGCGATGCTGTGCGTCGGGCAGCCGCAGCTGTTGTGCTCGTACATAACCATCCCAGCGGCGATCCTTCCCCAAGTGTTGACGATCAACGGACCACCCGGCGACTCGTAGAAGCCGGCCGCATCTTGGGGATCGACGTACTCGACCATGTCATCCTGGGTGATCCAACATATTACAGTTGCCGTGAGCATGATCCCTGGTAAGGTGCTAAGAGGCAAACTGCGTGGATGCTCAGGCGAATCCAAAAGAAACGGTTCCGTGTTTTGTGGTACAGAAAAATAAGGAGGTCTTGGAGTGTTTGGCAGCCATGATATGGGGATTGACTTGGGAACGGCCAACTCCTTGGTCTATTTGAAAGGCAAAGGCATTGTCGTGCGGGAGCCCTCGGTCGTGGCGATCGAGGTTAACAGCGGACAAGTTCTGAAGGTCGGTATGGAAGCGAAACAGATGGTAGGGCGCACACCTGGCAATATCATCGCCATCCGACCCATGCGTGATGGCGTCGTGGCTGACTTCGAGACGACACAGAAGATGCTTCATTACTTTATCAATAAGGCGTCACCGCGTCGGTCCTTTTCTCGGGGACCCCGGGTGATTATCGGAGTGCCGTCGGGCATTACCGAAGTTGAAAAGCGGGCCGTACATGATGCTGCCATTCAGGCAGGAGCACGCGAGGTACACCTGATCGAAGAACCGATGGCTGCAGCGATTGGCGCCGGCCTGCCCGTTGCCGATCCGACAGGCAGCATGATCGTCGATATCGGTGGTGGGACAAGTGAAGTGGCCATCATCTCCATGGGAGGCATTGTCACTGCCCGCTCAATCCGCATCGGTGGGGATGAGATGGACGAGGCGATCGTCAGTTACGTAAAGCGGACATACAATTTGCTCATCGGTGAGCGCACCGCCGAGGAGTTGAAGACGACGATCGGATGCGCCGATGGGGGTAGCGCGGAAGAGACGATGGAAGTGCGGGGCCGCGATCTGGTGAGTGGATTGCCCAAGATTCAACCGATCAGTGCACTCGAGATTCAAGAGGCCCTTGCTGATCCTGTAGCAGCCATTCTAGCGACCGTCAAGGAGACATTAGAACAGACGCCTCCGGAGTTGGCAGCAGATATCATGGACCGAGGTATCGTCATGAGTGGTGGCGGTTCCTTGTTGCGTAATCTGGATCAGTTGATTGCCCAGGAGACGGGAATGCCGGTTCATATCGCCGAAAATCCGCTGGATTGCGTCGCGCTGGGGTGTGGACGTGCGCTAGACGATGTTGCGCTGCTGCACGAGGTAGCCGTCGGTGAAGGCCGCCGCATCGGTTGATGTGCAGAGGGGCAGGAGATGTCAAGCGTGTGGAGACGACGTTGGTGGTTGTGGCTGGTCGTCGCCGTAATCGTGGTGTTGGTCGTCTTCAATTTGGCTGGCAGGGAGAAACCTTCGAGCAATCCGGTTATGCGGAGTGTTCAGACTGCTGTGGCCCCGGTGCAGGATGTGCTGGTTCATGTGCCTCGTGCAATCGGGCAGTGGGCTCAGGCAGTCGCCAATGCCCGTGCTGCACAAGCAGAAGTCGCCCAGCTGCAACAACAACTCGCCCAGCTTAACCTGCAACGGGATCAGCTGGCTGCATTGCAAACGGAAAATCAGCAATTGCGTGATGCCCTGCATTTCAAACAGCAGATTGGGAGTCGCTTTGTCACGATGGCCAATGTGGTTGCGCGTAATCCAGATCAGTGGCAGCAGTTTGTTACCATTGATGCAGGGCAACAGCAAGGTGTATCGGTTGGTATGGCGGTTACAGATACTTCTGGCGCAGTGGTCGGACGGATCATCAATGTGACGCCTACTTCTGCAAAAGTCGAACTGTTGAGCAATCCGGCGCGAAGATCGGGCATCGGTGCCGTCATCGATCCGGTGCAAGGGGGAGAACCGGTCTACACGACAGTCAATGGAATCAACAGCGAAGGGCTTTTTGTTGCGACCTTCGTGCGTACGCAAAAGGGTGCACAAGTGTTGGCAGGAGAAAATCTGCAGCAGGGGAGTCTCGTGCGGACCTCGGGGTATGATCAACAGTTTCCGGCACACTTGCAGATTGGTCACATTGCACAAATACAGCAACCTACTCCGGACTCACGGGTGGTCAGTGGTCTGCTGATTCAGCCAGCAGCTGACTTTCAGCACCTCTCTCTTCTGGTAGTTGTGGCTGCGGAGCACCAATCGTGAACCCACGGTGGCGTTATCTCTGGATCGCCCTTGTGGCCCTCGTGGCAGTCTTGTTAGAGGGGAGTCTCTTGCGGCCGTTGATCGAGGCACGGCTGACCATCGACTTGGGCCTGATCGTCTTGGTCGTCGCAGCCCTTACCTTTGGCCCTTGGATGGGCGCACTCTACGGTGTAGGAATTGGCTTTTTCGAAGAAGCGGTCTATTCGGTGTTGATCGGGCCGATGACGCTGGTTTTTGGCTTGATTGGACTTTTTGTTGGTATCGCGCATGTCTACCTGTTTGAACACAGCTGGAGTGTCACAACATTGTTTACTTTTGCCGTAACCTTCTTGCTGGAAACATTACGCTTCGCCATCGATCTCTTCTATGGCGTGGCGATTCTCCCGGTTGGTACTGCCTTGGTAGAGGTCATTTTGCCGGCTGCCGTTCTCTCGGCGGCGACGATGGCGATCTGTTACTGGCCTTTGGCCAAGTTGGCCGGTTGGCGTTGAATGCGGGGACCTAGCGTCGCTTGTCTCCCTTTTGGAAACTAGCCCGCTGTGCTATGGTGACGCGAGAAGAGGTGTGAGGATGGCCACATCTTCTGCACGCAGAAGGCGTGGGAGCCGACGCGTACGGGGTCTTTTCGGGCTTTCCGTCTTTTTGATCATGGTATTGGTGGTCCGCATCGCTTATCTGCAGATGGGCAGTGGACCCAAACAGGCCCTCAGCGAAGTGACTTCTCCCTATGTCAGTACATCGACCATTGCTGCTCAACGGGGCGGCATTTGGGTTAACTTGCCCAACGGCCAGCTGGCACCCCTGGTGATGGGAGATACATCGGGCAGTGCCGTCACCTATTTACCCGGCGAGGTGCTGGACCAAGCGCGTTTGCATCAAGTGGAAGCCTACAACGCGCATCTTTTGGCACCGGTTCTGTTGCCTTACCTTCAAAAATATTGGAAAGAGCATTCTGATCAAAAAGATACGCGCGGTGTACTCTATCGTCGCCCACCGACGCTGGCGGATGTCGAGGCCTTGTTGTTGGCAAACGAACGCTATAATATGCCAAAATCGTGGAAACGAACGATCAATGCTTTCAATGAGAACAATCCGATGCTGACGACAGTTCCTATCGATCTCAAGGATCAACAGTACATCTCGGGGCAGTTGGATAACCTGCAGGGGGTTTCCGTCGAACCGGCCAACCGTGTCATTGAAATGCCGTACGCCCAAACGTTGGTTGGCAAAAGCTTTATGGACAATGTGGTGGGTCAGATGACCCTGAACCCTATGGATAAAGGGGATAGCAACAAGCGGTTTTTGGCCGATCCCAACGAGCTCAATGGACCTCACCCAGGCTGGGGATTACAGCTCTATTACGACAAGGTCTTGGCCGGTAAGCCAGGAGAACGCCTTGTGACCACCGATTGGCAAGAAAATACCGCTGAATCGAAGGTGATCACGCCGCCGCAGGAGGGACAGGATCTCATTTTGGGCATCGATTTGGGGCTACAGCAAGTTGCCCAGTATGAGATCGATCACCTCCTTGCAACCCTGCAGAGCAGGGGGAGCGCAGCCAGACAAGGCTCGATTGTCGTGCTCAATCCCAAAAACGGCCAAGTGCTCGCAATGGCCGAACATAACCCATTGGAGGCGCCTGCTTCAGGCTTTTTGCCGGTCCAAGATGCTGAGTTTCCTGGATCAACGGCAAAGCCAGCAACAGTGGCGATGGGTTTGATGGAGGGTATCATTACCCCTAATACCACCCTCTACGATCCCGGGGAGTACAGCAGTCCCAGGACCGGTAATCGCCCGATCAAAGAGTGGACGGGAGGTGGCTCTCCGACTGGGCAGACGTTGACGCCGCGCAGCGCACTTTCCAAATCTTCGAACGTCTTTATGTCGATGATCGGAGATCGTCTACTTACTTACGAAAGCCAGAAACTTGGCACGAGTGATATCAATCAGTATGGGCGGGCTGCGGTGAGTGTCCTGCAGCGCTATGAGAACATGTTCGGATTGGGTGCGGTGACAGGAATCGATATCCCCAATGAACGCAAGGGTAAAGATGTGCGTGCGGTGTTGGACGAAGGGAGCTTGTGGACCGATGCCAGCGCTGCTCAGAAACAGTTCAACGCGCGTAACTTTATGACCACAGGATTTGGACAATTGGTGCAATTTACTCCGATTCAGTTGGCGCAGTATACCGCAGCCATCGCTACCGGTGAGCGCCTGGCCCCTCACGTCGCTGCAGCGCTGCAGCCGCCAGGCGGTACGCATCGTACGGCGATCGCACCTAAGGTGCTCAACAAGATCGCGGTGAACGATTCCTACCTTGCGTTGATTCGTGAGGGAATGGTGGGGGTTACCCAACCGGGAGGGACAGCGGTCTCGGCTTTTGTAGGTACTCCTTACAAGGTAGCTGCTAAGACAGGAACGGCAGAAACGGGAGCTGCAGGGGATAACTCGGTCTTTATCGGGTTTGCACCTGCGGATAACCCTCAGGTGGTCGTTGCGGTCCTGGTTCCCAAAGCCGGAACGCACGGTGCGGATGCTGCGCCTCCGGCCCGAGATCTCTTTGATGTTGCACTTCACTACAAGACACCCGAACAAATCCTCGGGCACGGTCTTGTGGGCCTGACGGAAGCGATGGGGGAAGTGCAGCAACTTCCAACACGTGCCACCCTGCAGCAGCCTGAGTCTGCCACACCGCCAGCATCGTCGACAGATACGACTCCCTCTTCCCCTGCGCAACCGGTGCAACCACGAACGACGCCACGACAGCAGGCGGTGCCCCAGCAGCAGGCATTGGAGCAGCGGCCACCGCGACAACCTTCCGTATCGCCGCCGGTCCGGCAGGTTCAACAACATCAGGCACAGCAACAGCAGACCATGCCTCAGCAGACAGTGCCCCAGCAGGCAGTTCCACAACAGCAGACCGTTTCTCAGCAGCAAAATGTACCGCCGCAGGCGGGGGGTAATGGGGCACCGTGATCCTTCCCTGACAAGGAAATGGGGACAAGGAGGCAAAAGACGCGCAATGGCTTATCTGCCTTCCCATATTCGCGTCAAGGGTAGTCGTGATGGGCTGACCTTTTACTTTGACGGCAACGTTGCAATGGAAGTATGGCTTGCGGAACTGCAGCAGCTGTTGCAGCGTGAACATCACTTGTTCCAGGGACCGGCTGTACCCGTTCGCATCTGTTTTGGGCGTGTCCCCTTGGGAACAGAGGAAGCGGCGATTCGAGCCTGCTTCGCCTCTCATCCCAACCTGATCGTACACAGGGTCGAAGCCTCATCCACCTCTATCACGTCGAGGACCGGCGAAAAGGAGAGGACCGCTCCGACGTTGCTGTGGGGACCGGTGCGCAGTGGTGCAGAGATCCAATCAGATGGCGCATTGATCGTGGCAGGGGACGTCCACAGTGGTGCAAGGCTTGTGGCGAAGGGGACCATTCTCGTTTTTGGCATTTTGCGCGGCATGGCATGTGCCGGATCTGACGGTGATATCGAAGCTATCATTGCCGCATGGGAGCTCGCTTGTCCGGTCGTCGAAATTGCCTCCCGTCGTAAGAGCTTTGAGAAACTGTCGGCAGGTCCTACGCTTGTTCGGCTTGAGGGAGAAGAGCTCGTCACTGCGCCTGCACGCCATCTGAAGAGGGGGCAGGGAGGAAGGGAACAACCATGGGCCAAGTGGTGGTCGTGACTTCGGGCAAAGGAGGCGTTGGCAAGACAACTACGACAGCCAACGTCGGTTTGGCTTTGGGGATGTTCGGGCAGCGCGTCTGCCTGATCGATACCGATATCGGATTACGCAACCTGGATCTGGCCTTGGGGCTCGATGAGCGCGTTGTCTATGATTTGATCGATGTTTGTAGCGGCGTTTGCCGACTGCAGCAGGCTTTACTGCGCGACAAGCACATCGAAACCGTTTACCTTTTGCCGGCTGCCCAAACAAAGGCGAAGACCGATATCACGCCCGAACAGATGCGTACCCTTCTCGAGCAGTTGAAACCGTCGTTTGATTTCATTTTGCTGGACTCGCCAGCTGGCATCGAGCAGGGTTTTCAGAATGCGATAGCGGGCGCAGATTGGGCGATCGTCGTCACCAATCCCGAACCTGCTGCCGTACGTGATGCCGATCGGGTGATCGGGCTGTTGCACGGTGCAGGTCTGACCGATGTGCGTCTGATCCTCAATCGGTTGAGAACGCAGCGGCTAGATGCACGATCCACAGGGAACGGGACTGCTGGACTGGGGGAGATCGAGGAGGTGGTGGATCAACTTGCCGTCGACTTGCTCGGTGTCGTGCCAGAAGATGAACGTGTGGTGGATTCAAACCTTCAAAAGGAACCGCTGGTGCTCCATCAACAGGATCGTGCCGGTCAGGCTTACCGGGAGATTGCCCGTCGCATGCTCGGCGAGTCGATCCCTTTGATGGAGCTCACTCCGCCCAAGCCTTTCTGGCGACGGCTCGGACTGCGTTTTGGCCATCACGCCCGTGTGGAACGCAAGTGAGGTGCGAGGAGAGAGAACATGCCGGTATCGTATTGGCGGCGCATGGATTTTGTCTTACTCGGATTGACACTTGCGCTGATCGTAGTGGGATTCTTTGTCATTGGCCAAGCGCAGCCAACCGAAGTCCGCTCACTCGTTTTGCACCAAGTGGTGGCGGTCTGTTTGGGATTGGTCGTCTTGGTCGTTCTTCTGATCCTTTCTTATGAGCGATTGATGGTCGCCAGCCGCTGGATCTGGGCGGGTGGAGTGCTGCTACTCGGTGTGGTGCTGCTCTTTCCTCCGATCAACGGCGCACGTGGCTGGATTCCTCTCCCTTTTTTCAGTATCCAGCCGATCGAACTGATGAAGCCCATCCTGGCGATTGCCCTGGGAGCGGTTTTTGGACGGTTGGGACCGGCTGGAGTCACCCGTGTGGGTGATTTGTGGCGCCCGATCGTCGTCTATGCCGTACCAACACTGCTTGTGGCCCTACAGCCGGACATGGGAGGCGTGCTCGTCCTCACTGTAGAATTTTTGGCAGCCTTGTTCGTCGCAGGCATGCCCTTTCGCTATTGGGCGGTCTTGTTGATCGGGGGAGCTGCGGTGCTCGGATTCTTTTTTACAGTGGGGTTGCAGTACCTGCCCGATTATCAAGTCCAGCGGATCAACGCTTTTTTGGGGGGCAGTGGCGCCAATCTCTATCAAACCCAGCGTGGCCAGGCAGCCATCGAAGCCGGTGGACTGTTTGGAACCGGCATTAGCACGTCCCACCCGGCCCTTTACCTCACCATTCCAGAGGTACAGACGGACTTTATTTTTGCTGTAGTCGGGGAGTCGTTCGGATTTATCGGCGCTTGCCTGCTGTTGTTGGCATACTTGGGTGTGTTACGCCGCATCAGCAGCATCGGACAGCGCAGTACTGATCCTGCTGCCCAAGTGCTCGTCAGCGCCGTTTTCGGGGTGTTTCTCATTCACATCGTAGAGAACATCGGTATGGCAGTCGGAATTTTGCCCGTCACCGGGATTCCCCTGCCCTTCCTCAGTTATGGCGGCAGTGCCACCTTGGGCTTTCTGACTTCGTTGGGTCTGGTAGAGAGCGTCGCGGTTCGGAAACAAGGGCTCGATTTTCTAGAGACGTAGCTGCGCTTTTTGTTGCATAGCCACCCTACCCCTCTCATAGATCCGGAGTGCAGAGCATGTCCGTACAGGAGGGGAAGCCAGTGGAATTTGACCCCAATGAGATCAAACGGAGGCGGCAGCAGCGAGAACAGGCATTGGTTGCTGGTGCTGTAAAAAAAGACGATTCAGATGATCTCTTCTCTGTCCCGAAGATGAATTATGAAGAGGAATGGTATGTCCCCCAAGAACCGCTCGCTTCTCCCGAACGCATATCGGTCCAGGCTCCTCGTCATCCCTGGCGCCGAAATTGGGGAGCACGGTGGTTGGTCAGTCTCCTGCTTTTTGTAGGCCTTTTCCTCACCTTTCACTCCGATAGCGATCTGGCCAAGCAAGCGCAACTTACGGTGCGCAATGTACTGACGAAGCCGATCGACGTTCAGGCTGTCTCGAGTTGGATTTCCCAAAGCGCGGCACGTATGCACCTCTCCCTGCCCGCTTTTAGCGGCGCCCAATCGACTTATGCAACGCCGATTGCTGGCCCAATTTTGCGGTCGTACGACGCGACCAAGCATCCCGGTATCGATATTGCTGCTGCAGGCGGACAATCTGTCTTTGCCATGGATTCTGGGATGGTAATGGAATCCGGCGAAGATCCACAAATGGGAAAGTACGTGACGATTGATCACGGCGGCAATCCCGCACTCGTCGCGACCTATGCTGGATTGGGCGAGGTTCGCGTACGTGCCGATCAATGGGTTACCAAACGTGAGGTCATTGGCACAATAGCGGCGCAAAGTGAAGGAGAGGAGGCTCACCTGCACCTGGCTATCCGTCTAGAGGGCAAAGTGGTTGATCCCAGCTCGGTATTGACCAATCTGAAACAGAATGTTTCTTCACAGTAACCATGGCGCGGATAAAATTCTTTTCGACGGTACGCTTTCCGGCTGTTTCTGTACATCCCCTCTTTGTGCTGTTGGTGATCTTTTTGTGCAGTGTAGGGCTGCTTGGAGAAGCAGCTGTGGCAGTCGGAGCGTTGCTGTGGCACGAAAGTGGGCACCTCGTCGCTGGCTGGCTCTTTCGGATTCGCCTTCGCCACATTGAATTGCTGCCTTTTGGGGCAGTGGCGCAGACCGAGCCGCCTCTGGAAGAAAGACCGGCCGTTGAAAGATACGTTGCATTTGCGGGGCCCCTGGTGAGCTTGCTTGGAGCAGGTCTTACATTGTGGATACGGGGAGCACCCTTTTGGACAGGCGAGTTGGCCGCTTTTTGTGTACAGGCACACCTTGTACTTGCCCTTTTAAATCTACTGCCGGCTTGGCCTTTGGACGGTGGTCGACTGCGCGAAGCCAAACTGCTCTTGCAGATGGATTGGGAGAACGCACAGCGGCGCCTCTTACGGCAGAGTTTCGCGGTAGGTGGGTTGCTGGTGGCGATAGCCATTGCCCTCCTGATCACGGGTACCGTTTTGTTCCCGCTTTTGATATTGGGCGCATTTCTGATTGCGACGGCTTGGGCCAAGCAGCGAGAAATGCCCTACCACACTGCTGTGCTCTCGTTTCAGCGACGGTCGATTTTGCGCTCGTCTACTTACCCGGTGCAATGGATAATGGTTTCCCCATCGACAGCGGTGCGGACGGCGCTCCGTATGCGCAGTCCCGGTTACTATCTGCTCATCGCCGTCGTCGATGAAGGTCGTTTTCGTGGAACGCTGACCGAGCAGCAGTTGGTGGCAGCAGCACAGAAAGGAGCCGAGACGACGGTCGCTCAACTGCTCTGAGATCCGAACCGGATCACCCAATGAAGCCGCCAAGAAAGGTCCGGATCTTCTTCACACGAGGATCTTCATGGACCAGCAAGCGTATTTGCGTCCCTCTCGACCCCATGCTACCTTGGAGGTGCGTGTGCAGATAGACAAGAGGTGGGGCGGATGCAGCGGGAGATCTTGATCAGTGCTCACGGACTCCTGCCGCGCGCAGCATTGTTAGAGGACAATGAGCTAGCGGAGGTCTACTACGATGCCAACCGCAGTAAAGGAGCGGCAGGTCAGATTTACAAAGGTTGTGTGACCGATGTCCTTCCTGGGATGCAGGCTGCTTTTGTGAATATTGGAGCCGAAAAAAATGCTTTTCTCTATATCGATGAAGTAGACAAACGCAACCGGTCGAAGCAGACGCCGATTGAGCAGTTGCTTCATCCTGGAGACGAGATCATCGTGCAAGTGAGCAAGGAGGCAGTGGGGACCAAGGGGCCGCGTGTGACGGAATTTGTCTCTCTTCCAGGTCGCTATCTCGTTCTTTCCCCCAAGACGACTGGAATAGGCATTTCTCGCAAGATTACCAGCAAGGCAGAACGAACGCGCTTGCGGCAAACCATGACAAGGCTTTGCGGAGAAGAGATCGGCTTGATCGTTCGCACAGCTGCTCGTTTTGCATCTGAAGAGGAATGTGTGCTCGATTTTGAACGCTTGAGAGATCAATGGGAAGCCATTGTTAAAAAAGCGGAACGCCTTCCTGCGCCGGTACTGTTGTATGAGGATGAAAGCTTGACGGTGCGTGCCTTACGTGACTTCTTTTCTCCGGAAGTAATCGAAGTGGTCGTCGACGATCCTGCCGCTTTGCGTGAAGCAAAAGCGCTGATTTCCAATTGGATGCCAGAATGGACAGGGCGCTTGACCTTATTTCACGGAAACATGGACTTATTCGAACAGCGGGGGATCGATCAGTCTCTCAATAAAGCCCTGCGGCGAAAGATTTGGTTGCGTTCTGGCGGGTATCTGATCATCGACCATACGGAGGCCTGGCCCCTTGGTCCGCTGCCTCCTTGCTCCTTGCACGATGATCTCATCTCAGGATGAAGCAACTGCTCAATCGGCGTCTGCCGCTTCGACCGGTTGCGTTATCCCTTCATCGATATGAGAAAGCATTTTTCGGCCAATATTCCACAAAAGCAGCCTGCATCCCAGGAAGGACATCGGTCACACAACCTTTGTAAATCTGACCTGCCGCTGCTGCGCGCGACCGGACACACGTGCATGTGCTTGGGTTGACCAAGTTGGGGATTGTCGAAATGACGCGAAAAAAAGGACGACAGAGTTTAGATGAAGTAGTTCAGCGGGTCTGTCCGCTGTGTGAGGGCAGTGGGCGTGTCAAAGAGGAACATGTCGTTGCAGCGGATGTGGAACAGGCTTTGCAGCGGTTAAAAAGGGATAAAAAGACGACTGCCTGTGCCATCCGCGTTCACCCGTTGGTTGGGTCTGTCCTCATCGGTCAGGGTGGGCGACATTTGCAGCAACTAGAGCAACAATTGGGTCTCAAGCTCTTCATTCGGGGCGATGGCAGCTTGCGCCCCGATCTCTTTTTCATTCAACAGTATGACGACGAAGCGTTGGCATGGGCAGAGGCTGTTCCTGTCAGCCGAGGTGAGACGTATTCCGTGCTTATTGAGACACAACACCACGATAGACTGGGAGATGGCATTGCCCGGATCAACGGCTTTGTGATTGAGGTGAGTGGTGCCGGGGAACGGGTTGGCCAGCAAGTGCGCATCCGTGTGGACGAACTCTATAAGACACATGCGCATGCAACGTTGGTTGCCGAGGGATAAGAGGAATAAAAGGGAAAAAGGAAGGGGTGGGCGATGACAACGCAGCTGATCTGCCTCGGCGAAGCAGTTGCTGATTTGGTCGAAGGTCCGACCGATGTATTCACCCGTTATGTCGGCGGTGCGCCGGTCAATGTCGCGGTTGCTGCGGCGCGCAGTGGCCTCCAGACATCGTACCGCAGTGTATTGGGCGATGATGCGGCGGCTTATACACTGCGCAGCACGCTTGATGAAGCGCGTGTCGATTGCAGCAGCTGTAAGGAGCAGGACGTTAAGACGATGGTTGCCTTTGCAGCTCTCGCCGCTCAGCCGGGCGCTGCAGAGACAAGCTATAGCTTCTTCCTGGATCCACACACCTATCAGCTCGATCCGCTCGCCTTTTGCCAGCCATCATTTTCACAGCATCAAATCATCCACTTTGGGGCGGTAGCACTGGCTATTGCAGGCCTTCGTGAAGCGGTGATTTCTGCCGTAAGTCAAGCACACCGCGCCGGCGCGATGATCTCCTTCGATGTCAATTGGCGCAGCGAACTCTGGCCGCATTCGAGTGTGTGGCAATGGGAAGTCCGTGCTGCGGTTGGACAGGCCGATCTCGTGAAAGTGAATGCGCAAGAGCTACATTTGCTCACTGACTGTGATGCGATCGACGAAGGAATTGCCACATTGATGAAGGAGGGCGTAAAAGCTGTCTTGTTGACCCAAGGCGGTGCAGGGAGCCGCTACGTCGATCAGTTCGGCCACGATGAGCACGTCGCTGCTTATACTGTCCAGGAAGTTGCCGATACGATTGGTGCCGGGGATGTCTTTACTGGGGCCTTTTTGGCCGCATTGATGCAGCTGGAGCCGCTGGGCGCCCCTCCACTTACGAAAATTGCCGGCTATAGCAGTGCACAGGTGCATCGGGCGATGGCGTATGCATCCTGTGCAGCAGGATTATCCACCCGCTTTCATGGAGGAACTGCAGCGCCATTCCGTGCCCAGGTTGAAGAAGCACTCCAAGAGTGGAAGTAAGGGGGTGCTTCTGCTTTCCATAGGATTCCTTCTGCCAGGAAGCATTTTCAACCTAACTGAATACGTTGAAAATGCTAGGAGGGGTTTGGAAAGTGAGTGAGTGGGAGCACGACAAATTTGCTGTCTTGCAAGAGGCGCTGGCATTCCTCCAGGAAGCATGTTCGATCGTGGAGCAGATTCTTGTCGAACTAGAACCTTCCCATCGCAAAACACCTATCGACAAGAAGCGTAATGTTGAGGACCATCCGGTAGGAGATGGACTTTTTTCTCCCTCCAAAATGCGTGCGTTGCGCAGACAGATGCATCTTTCCCAGGCGATGCTGGGAGAACAATTGGGCTTGTCCCAGACCCAGATCTCCCGTTTGGAGCGCGGCATGAACGTCCGACTTTCCCAAGAAAATCGAGAGGCGTTGCAGCGTTGGATGCAATCCGCTTAAAGGGTCCTTGCTTTGAAAGCAAGAGTGTTTTGCCAAAAGGCGCGCATGAGTTGACGACACAGGTTGTTATCCGATAAACTTACCCATTGGCTTGCACGGTCATTCGTGCGTCAAGTGCGCTCGAAACAGGCTTGAAACACCGTAGAGGGTGCCTCGATTTCGGCGGCGGGGGTGTCGAACGGAATGTATGCAGTAGTCGAGACGGGTGGTAAGCAGATACGTGTTGCTCCAGGTGAGAAGGTCACAGTTGAAAAGTTGCCCGGTGAATCTGGCAGCACCGTCTATTTTGACAAAGTATTGCTGATCAGCGAAGGCGATCAAGTTCGGGTAGGCCATCCGTATCTGGATGGTGTACGGGTTGTCGGCGAGCTGTTGGAAAGTGCGCGAGGGAAAAAGATCCGCGTCTTTACGTATAAGCCCAAGAAAAATGAGCGCCGGCGGATGGGCCATCGCCAGTGGTATACCGCTGTGCGCATCCAAACTATCGAAGGGTAGCCGTCTATCACAGAGGGGATGAAGTCTCATGGCACACAAGAAAGGGTTGGGCTCGAGCCGTAACGGGCGGGACAGCAATCCCAAATACTTGGGTGTGAAGCGTTTTGGTGGGCAAAAGGTGACCGCTGGTACCATTTTGGTGCGCCAGCGGGGGACGAAGTTCCATCCTGGCAAGAATGTCGGCCGTGGCGGAGACGATACACTCTTCGCGTTGATCGATGGCAGTGTGAAATTCGAACGTGAAGGGCGCAACCGCAAGCGTGTCAGCGTTTACCCACTCGTTCGTGAATCTGCCGAAAACGCGCAGTAGCAACTTGTCGGCTGGGAAGGCCCAGTACCTGCGTACTGGGCCTTTTTGCTCATCGTGTGGGAGGGTGCGGGTGGTGGAGACCGCAGAAGCACTGGAAGTAATCAACCAGTTGCGCCATGTTGTCCAAAACGATCTGCAACTGATCGATGGCTACATCGCTTTACAGCAGATCGAGCGGGCACGCGCTGCTGTATCACAGGCAGGGAAAAGAATGCAGTTGTGGGGTCGATTGGCGGCCTTGGACAAAGGGTCTTGGAGTTGGTTTTTGCTGCTTCTAGCGGGACGCTGGCCGGATGCCTCTTTCGAAATCTCCACGGGCGAAACGCCGGCGGTGTTGCCGGACGGGGTACTTGCTGCATTTGAAAAAGCTCCGGGACCGCTGCTGAGCGCAAGGTTGGAATCTCAGGCCAATGGGCAGTGGCTGACAGCCTGTTTCGAAGCTTTGCAGCAAGATTCTCTGGATGAGTGGCTGAGCGTAATCTCCCTGCTCGGTGGAGACATTGAAAGAGAACAGGGGAGGATCACGATACGGCTACGATTGGATACAACCGAACAAGGCAGCAAGAGGGGAACGCTTCGTGAGCAACGAGAGGCGTGATTTCGTCGACACGGCAAAGATCCATCTCAAGGCGGGCAATGGCGGCAATGGTGCTGTAGCGTTCCGCCGGGAAAAATATGTGCCTGCTGGTGGGCCTGACGGGGGGGATGGGGGACGGGGCGGCGACATCATTTTCGAAGTCGATGAAGGCTTGCGTACCCTGCTACACTTGCGTTACCATCACCGGTTTAAAGCTGAAAATGGCGAGAATGGGTCCAATAAACAACGGTATGGTCGGGATGGGGCCGATCTCATCCTTCGGGTGCCGCCCGGTACGTTGGTGCGGGATGCGCAGAGTGGCCAGCTGATTGCTGATCTGGTCACACCCGGCACGCGTCGTGTCATTGCACGGGGAGGACGCGGCGGGAGGGGCAACATGCATTTTGCAACGTCGCAAAACCGCGCTCCAGAGATTGCCGAAAATGGAGAGCCGGGTGAAGAACGGATCGTGGTTTTGGAGCTTCGCCTGTTGGCTGACGTCGGCTTGGTAGGGCTTCCAAACGCGGGTAAGTCGACCCTTCTGTCGGTGCTGAGCAATGCCCATCCTCGTATCGGCGATTACCCTTTTACGACCTTGACGCCGCAATTGGGTATGGTACAGCTCGATGCGGAAAGATCGTTCGTGCTTGCCGATTTGCCAGGACTGATCGCCGGGGCGCATGAGGGCGCAGGTCTGGGGTTGGATTTTCTTCGACATATTGCGCGTACCCGTGTCCTTCTCTTTGTGCTAGACATGGTTGCTGCCCTGGGGGAGGGGCCTGATCCAATCGAAGCGTATCGCATTCTCGATCGGGAGCTGTCCCTCTATGATCCTGCTCTTCAGGATCGGCCTCGTGTGGTTGCGGCAAATAAAATGGATTTACCGGGGGCCGAAGCGCAGTTGCATGCCTTTCTCACGGCCTATCCAGATCTGACGGTTTGTGCCCTCTCGGCTGTGACCCATCAATGCGTGGATGAATTGCGCGAGACACTTTTTCGCGTTCTGCAGCAAGCACCACCGATACGCGATGAACGAGAGACAGAGGTGTGGACGCCGTCTCTCGAAGAGGATGTGTTGCAGATCGAACGTCAACCCGATGGATGGGTGGTCCGAGGAAGGGCTGTGGAACGGCTGGTTGCCATGACCAATTTCGATCACGAGCAGTCGATCGAGCGTTTTCAACATATTCTCGAGCGAATGGGCGTTGAAGATGCCCTGCGCCGTGCTGGTGTTCAAGAGGGGGATGAAGTGCGGATCGGGCGCCTCGCATTTGAGTACGTGCAAAGCCAGCCAGACAGGGAACCGTCCGTGTAGGGGTGCCGTTCTCGCGAGGAAGTTGTGCAAAGGGGGGGTTCGGTGGCGGCAATACGGCGCATTGGGCTGTTTGGAGGGACGTTTGATCCCATCCATTATGCCCATCTGCTCCTCGCAGAGCGTGCGTTTGAAACCATGGAGCTCGAGCAGGTTTGTTTCATCTGCAGGTGCGCCCCCCCATAAGATAGGGAGCTACATCTCTCCTGCGGCGATGCGCGTTGCAATGGTACAGCTCGCTATTCAAGATAACCCTCATTTTACATTATCGACTATGGAAATCGATCGCCCGGGTCCCTCGTATACCTACCAGACGGTTGCTGCTTTTGCGGATAGGTACCCAACGACAGAGCTTTACCTTATTTTGGGCGGTGATATGCTGTTGGACTTTCCACATTGGCAGGGGGCGGAGTTGATCTTGCGGCAGGCCTACTTGGTTGCCGCCAAACGGCCCGGGTATTTCGCCGAGGAAGCCTTGGATCGCTTTGGACCGCTACAGGCATTGGCGCGTCGACGGTTGCGCTGGGTGGAGATGCCCATGCATGACATCTCTTCGACCAATATTCGTCATCGTGTTCGGGAAGTTCGTTCCATTCGGTATCTTCTTCCCGATGCTGTGATCGACTATATTCATCGCAACGAGTTGTATCGAGAAGGGTAGAATGACGGTTGTGGGAAGAGCAGAAAATGCGCCAATGGCTCCAGCAGCACTTGCCAGCTGGGCGCTACGCCCATTGTGAGGGAACGGCGGAGACGGCAGTGGCATTGGCGGCTCGAGTGGGTGTCGATAAGTATAAAGCGCATCTTGCCGGATTGCTGCACGATGCCGCCAAATCGCTTTCACTGGCCGAGATGCGGCATTATGCTGAAGGGGAGCCCCTGCTGGATACCATGCTTTGGAACAGCCGCAACCTTCTCCATGCACCGGCGAGCAGTGGATTGTGTCGCAGACTGTTTGCCGTCGATGATGAAGGGATTCTGGCAGCCATCCGTTGGCACACCACGGGTAGGGTAGGTATGACCTTGTTGGAACGTATCGTTTTTTTGGCTGATGCGATGGAGCCGACCCGGAACTATCGGGGCGTAGAGGAGATTCGAAAGGCGGCGCAAGACAGCATCGAGTCCGGTATGTTGGCCAGTTATCGGGAAACGTTCTGCTTTTTGCTTGAGAGTGGACAGCCCATTCATCCAGCCGGTATTGTGGCGCGAAACGCGATCCTCGAAGAGTTGCGTCCCACGAAGGGAGAACCATTGCCATGAGTGAAAGCGATCTCTCAACAACGCCTCAAACGGTTGAACCCCTAGCGCTGGCAATACGACTTGCCGAAGTGGCGCAGGATCGCAAGGCCATCCATCCGATTGTGCTGGACATCCGCCCTTTGACGGTGATCGCGGACTACTTTCTTATCGCCAGTGGCCGCACGACGGTGCAGGTACAGGTGTTAAGCGATCGGATCCGTGAGGCGGCTGAAGCGATGGGATGTCCACCCCGGGCCATTGAAGGTGCCCAGGAGGGGCGCTGGATCGTCCTTGATTTTGGGGAGGTCGTCGTGCACTTGTTTCGCGACGATGATCGCCGCTTCTACGATCTTGAACGACTGTGGGGCGAGGCGACGCTTTGCTTTGAAGGAGAAGAGGAGCCTTAACCCTACAGAAGATGTTATTTGACGCCATTGGGGCGCCTTCGTATAATAACGCGTAAGTCTTATTCCGCGCTGCACGGAGACGGCGCGTAAGCCTCTCGTACCTCGCACGATCGGCTGGGGCGAGAGGCGTTTTTGCGAAGGAGCGCGCCTGTAGAGGAGTGAGCCGATTTGCCGGAGTACGATCCGCAAATCATCGAACCAAAATGGCAACGTTTTTGGGAAGAGAACCATCTTTACCAAGTGGACAATGACGTTCCACAACCGCGCTACTACGCTCTGGAACAATTTCCCTATCCTTCTGGAGACTTGCACATGGGGCATATGCGCGTCTACTCGATTGGCGATGTCATTGCTCGTTTCCATCGGATGAACGGGTATCACGTCCTCCATCCAATGGGTTATGACGCATTTGGCCTGCCCGCGGAAAACGCAGCGATCGAAAATGGTGCAGATCCCCGTCAATGGACGCTTCACAACATCGCGCGAATGCGTGGGCAGCAGCAGCGTCTGGGATTGAGCTATGATTGGAGCAGGCAGGTCATTACTTGTCTGCCTGATTATTATCGTTTCACTCAGTGGTTGTTTTTGCTGATGTACAAGCGCGGCTTGGCCTACCGCAAAAAGCAGGCCGTCAACTGGTGTCCAGGTTGCCAAACGGTGCTTGCCAATGAGCAAGTCGAGGATGGCCGTTGTTGGCGGTGTGATTCGCTCGTGGAAAAGCGGGAACTGGAGCAGTGGTCGCTGCGCATTACTGCCTATGCCGATCGTCTTCTCGACGATCTCGACAAACTGGATGGCTGGCCCGAGCGGGTACGTACCATGCAGCGCAACTGGATTGGACGCAGTTTCGGTGCAAAGATCCATTTTCCGATTCTCGATCAAGAAGGGACCATTGCGGTTTTTACCACGCGATCCGATACATTGGCCGGCGCCACCTACCTGGTTTTGGCTCCCGAACATCCGTGGGTGACCCGACTGATTCATGGGACGCCCTATGAAGCGGCAGTGGAAGCTTTTATTACACGGATTCGCAATGAGTCGGAGATCGATCGTACCGCAGAGACGACGGCCAAGGAAGGACTTTTTATCGGGGCGTGGGCACGTAATCCCTTGACAGGCGAGCGTATCCCGATTTGGATCGCCAACTACGTGCTGCCCGATTATGGCACCGGAGCTGTGATGGGGGTGCCAGCACATGATGCGCGTGATTTTGCCTTTGCGAGCAAATACGGGTTACCCATTGTATCGGTAATACAGCCGGAGGGACTCTTGTCGGATGAGGAAGTGCACCCTTCTGAACCGTACGTCGGCCCGGGACGCCTGATCCGTTCAGGTGCTTTTGACGGTATGCCGAATGAAGAGGCCAAAAAGGCTATTGTCGCAGAATTGCATCGTTTGGGCCAAGCAGAGGAGGCCAAGTCGTATCGCCTGCGTGATTGGCTCATCTCGAGGCAGCGCTATTGGGGAGCGCCGATTCCCATTATCTATTGCGACCGCTGTGGGATTGTACCCGTTCCAGAAGATCAGCTGCCCGTCTTGTTGCCGGAAGGCGTCCGTTTTGAACCGGGCGTACTTTCGCCGCTGGCGCGGGTCGAAACTTTTGTACAGACGCTTTGTCCGCAATGCGGCGGTCCAGCACGGCGGGAAACCGATACGATGGATACCTTTATGTGCTCTTCCTGGTATTTTTATCGCTATGTTTCTCCAAAGGAAGAGCACCAGCCCTTTTCTTCTGAAGCGGTCAACCAGTGGATGCCTGTCGATGCCTATGTCGGTGGCATTGAGCATGCGGTTCTGCACCTGCTCTACAGCCGGTTCTTCTGCAAAGTGCTCTACGACGCCGGTTTGGTCGCGTTTGACGAACCTTTCACCCAATTGGTTCCCCAAGGGATGGTGCTCAACAAGGGTGCCAAGATGTCCAAGTCGAAAGGCAATGGTGTCGCTCCGGATGACATCGTGCAGCAGTATGGAGCCGACGCGGGGCGACTTTTCATTCTATTCGCAGCCCCTCCCGATCGGGACTTCGAGTGGAGTGATGCCGGCATTGAGGGAAGTTATCGCTTTTTGCAGCGGTTGTACCGCTTGGTGCGGGAACATCGCGATCTTTTTCCCGTCCAACCGTACGATGCAACGCAACTCGATCCGGATGGTCGTCAATTGCATCGAAAGCTTCATCAGACGATTCGTAAGGTTACCCAAGACATCAGCCAACGCAACAATTTCAATACGGCGATTGCCGCTGTGATGGAGCTGGTCAATGCTTGCTATGCCTACCCGCAAGAGGCAGAACGACGCGTGTTGGCGACGGCCATCGAGCAGACGGTCCTGTTGATGGCACCGTTTATCCCCCATTTGGCGGAAGAGTTGTGGACGCTGTGTGCACATGAACCTTCTGTCCATCAACAGCCTTGGCCCAAGTATGACGAGGCGGCACTGCAGACCGACGAGATTGAAATTGCCATTCAGCTTAACGGCCGGGTGCGTGCACGCATGCGTGTGCCTTCCGATGCAGATAAGGCGGCGATAGAGGCTGCTGTACTGCGGGATCAAGCGGTACAGCAACTGATCGGGG
>JADBKH010000021.1 GCA_014896485.1 Bacillota bacterium
ACAGTGTACCGCTTGTGGCGGGGCGATTTCATCGAGTAAGGCGCAGAGCGCTGTTCGGCAAAATGCACGATGACGTCGAGCTGCTCTTTTTGGATCACTTGCAGCAAAGTTTCATATTCTTTGGCAATATTAAAGTTGTAAAAACCGATCTGCTTACCGGTGTGCTCTTTCCAGACGCGCAAACGGGTGCCCATCGGCTGGATCGGGGTCAACGAACCGGCTTCGAGCTCATTGTCGATGTTGCGCCGGGAAAGGTTGTCGACAATGACCACCTCGTATCCCTGGTTAGAAAGATGCAAGCTGGTCGGCCATCCGCAAAAGCCATCCCCACCCAGCACCATCACTTTGGACAACATCATCGCTCCTCATGCTGCTCACGGAGTAACCCATATTATCCCTTAAAAACACATCTAAGAGGTACCTTTAAAAAGTCACCATTCTGTATGCTGACTGAGACAATTCATCAATCTGGCGTCGAACTACCTGAGTTTATTGCACAATCTCCTTCTTTCCTTTGTAAGGTGTGGGCAGACGACACATATCTCCACACTCTATAATTCGACAATGTATTCTTCTTCCCCTGCTTATACGGAGAGAAAATGCACCTTGAAAATGCTGTATTTACATTATTGAAGTTTCTGCCCATAGCATCTATTTGAAAGTACTATTTTTTTCAAAATTATTATTGCATCTACATTGCTGTGTTTAGGCAATTTGTTACATGATACGACAGAAAGCTTAGCTATCCCACTGTCGAAATCTATATACCTGCCTACACCTTCTCAAGCAGGGATGCTACAATGACGACATTCGAATCATTTTCCCCATTCAGTGAGGTGAAGCACGCTCTTATGGAAGAAGAGATCGATCTACGTCAATGGGGACACATTCTTGTAGCTCGCTGGCGTATGATTGCACTTATCACGGTAGTTGTCACGTTGCTCAGTGGCATGGTGACGGTTTTTCTCATCACCCCCAAGTACACGGCGACGGGTACGGTATTGGTAAACAGCACCACGCAGCCGAACACGCCCATGTACAACGATGTCCAGGCAAGCCAGCAGTTGGCCAATACGTACGCACAGATCATGCAATCCGACCGAGTGCTCCATCAAGCCCTACATGAAGCCAACAGTACCCTTTCGACCGAAGATCTGCGCAAGGAATTGAAAGTGGAAGCGGTTGCCCAGACCCAGGTGATACAGCTTTCGGTCACGAGCACTTCACCAGAATCGGCAGCCGCTTTGGCCAATGGCGTACTGACGGCCTTTACCGACATCATTCCAACGTTGATGAAGATCGACAATGTACATATCGTCGACAAAGCGGTTCCCCCGGCGAATCCAAGCTCACCCAACTTGAAATTAAACCTCGTCATCGCCTTTGTGCTTGGACTACTCTTCTCAATCGGTATTGCTTTCTTGCTCAACGCCCTCGATGAAGGCATTCACAGCGAAGACGATCTGGAGCAAGTGAGTGGTTTGCCGGTGTTGGGAGTCATCTCCCTCATCGAAGCACAAGATTTACGTTCTGCTGGAGGGGAATCGCGTTGAGCAAACGTTCCAAAAGGGCCACAAACATCGATCCTTTTCTAAATCCAGAAGAACGCAAGCTCGTCACCTTTTTCAATCCGCTTTCCCCGGTCGCAGAAGGTTATCGCACACTGCGCACCAACGTACACTTTGTTTCTCCCGATCAGCCGTTGCATGTTTTGGCGATTACCAGTGCCATGACCGCAGAGGGCAAGACAACCACTGCGGCCAATCTCGCGATCACCTTGGCCCAAGAAGGCCACAAGACGCTGCTTATCGACGGTGATCTGCGCAAGCCTTCGATGCACCGGCTCTTTGATTTGGCCAATACCCAAGGATTGACCAATGTGCTGGTCGGCCAGATCAGCTACGAAGAGGTCATCCAAGCGCTTCCCGTCGAGCATCTGCACCTTTTGACCGCTGGACCGACCCCCCCCAATCCGAGTGAAATGCTCATGTCACGGGCGATGGACAACCTGGTCAAGCAGCTGCGCGGTGCCTATACCTATATTGTTTTCGATACCTCCCCGGTTACTGCGGTAACCGACGCACAGCTGATCGCTTCCCTGGCCGACGGGGTGCTTTTGGTGGCACGGGTCGACTTTTCCAGGCGGGAACCGCTGGTGAGGGCTTTGCAGCTGCTGGAATCGGTACAGGCCCATGTAGTTGGAACGGTGCTCAATGCGGTGCCGAAAAAATCGGCCCTCTATCGCTACGGGTATGGCTATGGATATGGTTACGGGTATGGTTATGGCGCTGGGGCTTCTAAAAAGGGCCGGAAAAAAGCCAAGTCAGAAGAACCGGCAGCCCCCTCCTACGGACCACTCTCTCCACAGCCGTCTAAACCGAACTTTTCTTCTATCGAAGCAGTTGCAACGCAAGAGCTCCCCGAGCACCTCAGCCGCAATCGCCGTAAAAGGTAAGTCGAGCAGCAATATCGATATCGATATTGCTGGCGAATAGCCAAGGGTTCATGCTCATACACATGGCTTTGCTTCGACCATTGCTTGCCCTTCTCCTGTGCTTAGGGGACGGCCATTTCACTGATACGCGAACAAATGTTCGCGTACACAAATAGCTGTGTTATAGATAAAAAGGCCGCTGATCCACAGGATCAGCGGCCTTGACGAACGATCGATGCCTCTCTCACCACACAGCGCTGTGGGATAAGCTTTTGCGAGATGAACTAGAATCTATCTACTGCTCCAAGGCCCCTTCTACGTCGGTTTTCAACGTATCCGAGAAAGCCTTGCCAACAAAGACAACATTGGAGGCTTTGCCTCGGTATGCTTTTAGCCAGTCGCTTTGTGCTTTGGTCAATTGTTTTCCATCTGTCAACAGCAGCGGATTCTCAATCTGGCCGGCGACACTGCCTGCCGAAAGGGCATCTACTTCATGGCCCGGAGCTGCGTTGGTCACATAGATCGTCTGCGGGTCAAAGCTGTTTTCAAAACACTTTAAAAATGTAAGGTTGGTATCGTAGCGGGTCTCTCCGGGAACGCGTTGTGCATGGGTTTTTTCGACCACATCCGTTGGGACGACAGCATTACCACCTAGTGCGTACACTGTCGCTCCATAAAGTTGCTTAAGCTTGTTGGCTGTGTCGATTGCCGCATTGTTATCCCCTGTGGAATGGATCAGCAGCACAATGGAGCTCTCCGCAGCAGCTACCGGACCAGCACTCAGTGCATCCGGCAAAGCAGTGCCCGTGGTCAAAAAGATCTGCTTTGGCTTGGCGCCGGTCTTTCCCTGAATGTACTTCGCCACTGCTGCGGCGGTCTGATAGCGATCCTGGCCTTTCAACTGCTCCACTGCCAAGCCAAGATCCTTTTGGAGGTGCTGTAGAACGCCTTCTCCCATCACCCCGCCGACAATGAAGGCTTTCTTGGCCTGGAGAGGACGAATAAAGGCATCGGCTTGGGCACTGACTTGGCCGTTGCCATTCCCGTTGACCACAACGACAGGGGCCCCTAGCGCTCCGGCTAAACTGTTGGCTGCCAGTGCGTCTACTTCATGCCCTGGGGCACCGTTGACGATGATCACGTTGTCAGACGGTCCTTTGGTCCAACCCATCGAATCATGGGTCAGCAGCTGCACGGAAGTATCGTATCGGTTTTGGCCACCGATGGAATATGAAGGAAAGGACCGTGTCTTTTCCGTTCGTGTGACGACGATAGTATAGGTCTTAGAGGACCCGTCACTTGCGACAATTTCAATGGTGATGCGGTTTGGGCCCGTCGTTAACGAGATCGTTGCCGTCTGTTCTGACAAGCCGTTGATCCTAACCGTTGCGTCTGGCTCTTTCGGGGAAGCATGGACACTCACACTGTCCACGTCTGCGGAGACATTGGCAGAATAGCTGGCAACTTGGGGATCAAAAGCCGGGCTGAGGGGAATGCCTGATAGAGATAGACTTTCCAACAGCGGACTTGGAGGCGACGTTTGTTCAAAACGTACGGGCACAGGGGTATGGTGTTCGGTGCGCAATCCATCTCCAAGTTCACCGGCAGAGCCTGTTCCCCAAGCCCAGATCGTCCCATCGGTAGTTGCAGCCAAAGAATGATAGACACCAGCAGCAATGGCGAAAACATTGCTTAGGCTGTTGATCTTTGTTGGTACCAACCGATCCACTGTAGTCCCATCGCCGAGCATACCATAATCATTGTTTCCCCAGGACCAAACGGTCCCGTCGGCCTCTAGGGCCATGGAATGCTGGTAGCTGGCATCGATTGCGATGACATCTGTAAGTCTCTGCACCTGTACTGGGCTTTCTTGATCCGAGAACGTTCCGTCACCAAGTATTCCGTAGGCATTGCCACCCCAAGCCCACACAGTGCCATCATATCTGAGTGCTAATGCAAAGCCACCCCCTGCCGAGATGGCTTCGACACCGCTGAGTCCTATCACTTTCACGGGCGTTGGGCTCCCTACTTGCGTTCCGTTGCCAAGTTGACCAAATTGGTCGGATCCCCAGGACCAGACAGTGCCGTCTTTTTTGAGCGCAAGAGAAAAATTATCTCCTGCTGCTATGGCAGCGACATCGGAAAGCCCTTGCACTTGCACTGGAGTATTACGTTGTGTATGCGTTCCATCTCCGAGTTGACCAGAGGAATTGAATCCCCATGCCCAGACATGTCCATTACTATCAAGCGCCAACGAATGTTGTCCGCCAGCCGCCACTGCAATCGCACCTGTGAGACCGACGACTGGTGTCGGTGTTTCTTGTATGGTTTGCTGCTCTCCGTTGCCGATCTCACCTGTCGGATTAGCACCCCAGGCCCAGACCGTACCATCCGATTTTAGGGCAAGCGTATGATGCTCGCCGGAGTCGATCGCCACAACACTGCTCAGGTGCACAGGGACAGGGGTACTGTGTGAAACAGAGGTTCCATCGCCCAGCTCTCCATCTGTATTGTCTCCGAATCCCCAGACACTCCCATCTTCAAACAGCACCATGGAGAATCCGGTGCCCGCGGAAAGGGGTGAGACCCCTGTCTCGTTCGGAAAGGGCATCCTTTCTATTTGGATCGTGTACGTTCTCGAAATGCTGCTGTTGGGATCGATGACGCGTATGATAAGCGTATTTTGTCCTTTGAGAAGAGGAATCGTTTGGGTCGCACCGATTTTGTCGTTGATCACAACTATAGACTGGGGATCACTCGGTTCGGCATAGACCGTGATGCTTTCGACATCCGAGGCAACGCCGACCGAATAGGACTGCCGGTAAGGATCAAACGAAGGCTCTAAGGTGCCTGACGAAAGGTAGAGGCTGCTCAACGTGGGTATGGAAAAAGGTACTTTGATAGGTTGAGATTCCCCGGTGCTGGTCGTGCCATTGCCGAGTTCGCCGGCCTCGTTGCGGCCCCATGCCCACAGGGTTCCTGCTTGATCTACAGCCAAAGAATGTTCTTCGCCTGCTACGATGGCTGAAACGTTACTCAACCCTAAGACGCGTGTGGGAGCCTCTCTTTGAGTCCTCGTTCCATCACCAAGCTGCCCATAATAGTTGTTCGACCAAGCCCAGGCAGAGCCATCTGCCTTCAAAGCCACGGCGTGGGAGGGCCCGGCATCGATGGCCGTAATATTGTACAACCCTGGTATTTTCTGAGGGGTGTTCGAGCCATCGGTCGCCGTTCCAAGGCCAAGCTCGCCGATGCGATTGTCTCCCCATGCCCAAACGGATCCATCGTCTTTCAGTGCGAGGGAGTAGCCTTGGCCAGAAGCGACTGCAACAATGCCGGATAATCCTGGGATCTGCACGGGTATGTAGCGATTCGTAGTGGTCCCGTCTCCCAACTGGCCATACCTATTGTCTCCCCATGCCCAAACGCGCCCGTCTTTTCCCAAAGCAAGGGCATGATCTTGCCCTGCTGCAATAGCTTGGATGTCGGTCAATTGCGAGACGCGTACTGGTGAGTAGCGATCAACGGTTGTTCCGTCGCCGAGCGCCCCAAAATAATTAAAGCCCCAAGCCCATACAGTGCCGTCTGAATTTAAAGCCAAGGAGAATCCATAACCTGCGGAAATATCCACGATATCACGGAGTCCTGGAACACGAGTAGGTGTTTCCTGAACGATATTCGTTGTCCCAGTGCCGAGTTCTCCAGACCCATTGTTCCCCCAACCCCATACCGTTTTATCCGAGCCAAGTGCCAATGCATGGTCAAAACCAGCATCTATCTTGGCAATTCCACTCAATCCCTTCACAGGCACCGGCGTGTGTTGTTCCGTTGTCTCTCCATTGCCCAATTGACCATGATCATTTTTTCCCCATCCCCATACAGTGCCATCTGCTAGAAGCGCCATCGAATATGCGCCACCTGCTGAAAGACCAACCACCTGCGTTCCCTGTGCGTGTGCAGCGCCTCGGTTCGAGGCAAAATCCACAGGTACCATAAGACCGCTCACCAACGCGATGGCTCCGATGATCTGCAAGAAACGCCTGGAAAATGAACGCACGCTTTTCTCCACTCTAACGTTGTCCGATGATTATCTTTTAGGACAAACCAGATCGTTCAAAACTGTAAAAAGTATACGCAACATTTTCTTCTAAAACAAGGATCAAATGTAGTACAACAAGCGCGATCAAAAAACTGCCAGCCACTCGGTTGGCAGTCTACTCAAAAGCGATAGGGCTACGCCCGCATGGGCTGCTCCAACGTGGGAATACCGGGCTGTTGGTGTTTGGTCCAGGTGCTGGTTGCAGGAATCTTGGAGAGATCGGCCCGGTCAGCGTAGCGCTTGGCGATCTCAATCACTTCTTCGAGCAGCCCGTCTTGTAGTGTGGTGGGGTTGAGCCCTTTGGAGAGAAAGAGCTCATTTTTGACGTGCAAGTCGTTTTCGGCGGCTTCATTGCGCGGATCGGGTACGTAGGCAATGGGCGCACCGGTCAGCTCGCTGACCAGTTGGGCCAAGTCCCGTATCCGGTGGGTTTCAGTCATCTGGTTGAAGATCATGACCCGGTCACCCTGCTCAGGTGGATTTTCAATCGCCAGCTGGATGCAGCGCACTGTATCGCGAATGTGGATGAAAGCACGGGTCTGCCCCCCAGTGCCATGGACGGTCAATGGATAGCCGACAGCGGCTTGCATGAGAAAACGATTTAAGACGGTGCCGTAATCGCCGTCGTAGTCAAAACGGTTGATCAGCCGCTCGTCTTGCATGGTCTCGGGAATGTTGGTCCCCCAGACAATGCCTTGGTGCAAGTCGGTAATGCGTACCCCGTCGTTTTTGTTGTAGTAGTAGAAGAAAAGCTGGTCCTGGGTCTTGGTCATGTGGTAGATCGAGCCCGGATTGGCCGGGTAGAGGATCTGCTGGTGAATGCGTTCGCCGGTCTCGGTCGGCACCTCGATGTCCAGATAGCCTTCGGGGATCTTCATGCCGGCGGTGCCGTAGCCATAGACGCCCATCGTGCCCAGATGGACCAAGTGGATATCCAATCCAGACTCCACGATGGCGCACAGCACATTGTGGGTGGCGTTGAGGTTGTTGTCGACGGTGTACCGCTTGTGGCGGGGTGACTTCATCGAGTAAGGCGCAGAGCGTTGTTCAGCAAAGTGTACGATGACATCGGGCCGCTCTCTTTGGATCACTTGCAGCAAGGTTTCATATTCTTTGGCAATGTTAGAGTTGTAAAAGCCGATCTGCTTACCGGTGTGCTCTTTCCAGACACGCAGACGGACACCCATCGGCTGGATCGGGGTCAACGAACCGGCTTCGAGCTCGTTGTCGATGTTGCGTCGGGAAAGGTTGTCGACAATGACCACGTCGTAACCATGATTGGAAAGGTGCAGGCTGGTTGGCCATCCGCAAAAGCCATCTCCGCCCAATATCATCACTTTATTCGTTTTTTCTTTTTTTTCATTCTCCAATGTGCGTACGCTCCTTTAAAAATGTTGCGCGGGTTGGCCTTGCTTTCTTCCGATACAGAGACGTATTTCAGCTTAGCATGCGTATTCGAAACGTACAATGCACAAAAAAACCGGCATTTCGCCGGTTTTCGCATATCGAGATCTGTGCAGCTTACTCAGCTTTCCACGATGGTACCCCCGTTGACGTGCAGCACTTGTCCAGACATGTAGCTGGAATCGTCACAAGCCAAGAAGAGGTAGGCCGGGGCAAGTTCGGCTGGCTGCGCCGCGCGCCGCATGGAGGTGTCGGCTCCAAACGAAGCGACCTGGTCGGGCGCAAAGCTGGCTGGGATGAGTGGCGTCCAAACTGGTCCAGGAGCGACGGCGTTGACACGGATACCCCGCGGGGACAACGAGAGTGCCAAAGAGCGCGTAAAGGCGACGATAGCCCCTTTACTGGCAGAATAATCGAGCAGAATGGGATTGCCTTCGTAAGCCGTGATCGAAGTGGTATGGATGATGGCACTGCCCGGCTGCAGGTGAGGGAGCACCGCTTTGACCATAAAAAAGCAGCCAAAGAAGTTGGTGCGAAAGGTGCGTTCCAATTGCTGTGCGCTGATTTTGGCAATATCGTCAGTGGGATGTTGCTCTCCTGCGTTGTTCACCAGAATGTCCAGCCGTCCAAACGCTTCCATGACCTGCGCAACCGCTTGGGTACAGAATGCTTCCTGCCCTACATCTCCGGCGATGGCGAGCGCGCGACGCCCCATTTGCTCCACGCGGCTGCGCGTCGTTTTGGCGTCGTCATGCTCGTTGAGGTAGACGATGGCTACATCGGCGCCTTCTTTGGCAAAGGCGACGGCCACAGCTCGACCAATGCCACTGTCCCCGCCGGTGATGAGGGCTGTCTTGCCGGTCAATTTGCCCGCCGCACGATAATGAGGATTTTCGGATTGCGGCAACGGCTTCATGTCGGCTTCGATGCCCGGTTGCCGCGGCTGTTGTTGTGGCGGAAAAGTTTGCGATGTCGCCATACGTCCTCCCGATGCGCCCACTCATTCAGAATTCCTTTCGAATAGAATGTCTTGTACCCGCGGTCATCATACAGAGAGACTCCATACAGAAAAGTGAATGAGCCGCAATTCCAGTATAGGACTTCTCTGCATTATCTACCTGTATTCTCCAATGTAAGAAGATTTGATATATTCGACGGAGCGAGGTGATTCGATGTATCCTTCTCTTCAGAATTTGCAGCCGTATCTGAACCGTTGCGATCGGTATCTTCGTCAACACCTGATGGCGCAATCCGCACCACCCAACAGCGTACGAGTCGTCATCCAACATGCACCGCAAGCGGGTACGACGCTTCGACAAGAGGTTCAACGCGTGGGCGGTTTCCTGCGCCGAGAACTCTCCTTGATTGACGGGTTAGCTGTGGAGCTGCCAGGAGATCAACTGCACGTGCTTGCCGCGCACCCCGACGTGCGCCGGCTCTCCCTCGATCGACCCGTTCACATGCTGCTCGACGTGGCTTCACCAACCTTGGGCGCTCCCCAGCTTTGGAACAAAGGTGAGACGGGCGAAGGTGCCGTTGTCGCCATCATCGATACGGGTGTCTACCCCCATCCAGATTTGATGACGCCGACCAACCGTATCGCCGGCTTTATAGATCTGGTTCAAGGCAAGACCGATCCCTATGACGACAACGGTCACGGCACCCATGTGGCTGGCTGTGCTTTAGGCAACGGGGCTTCGAGCAATGGGCAATACCGTGGTCCAGCACCAAACGCCAAGCTGGTGGCGGTCAAGGCACTGGATGCACAAGGATCAGGGGAGCTATCGGCGATCATCGCCGGTGTCCAATGGTGCGTGCAGCAGAAGCAGGCTTTCGGGATCGGTGTGCTCTCGCTCTCATTGGGTGGGCCCGCCCAGGAGTCGTACCGAGATGATCCGCTCTGTCAGGCGCTAGAAAAGGCTTGGCAAGCAGGCATCGTGGTCTGCGTGGCCGCCGGAAATGAAGGACCGGGATCGAAAACGATCTCCTCCCCAGGCATCGATCCGCTCATCATCACGGTAGGCGCCGAAAACGACCAGCGTACTCCCAACCCCGCCGACGACGTTATCGCCAATTTCTCCAGTCGTGGTCCTACCCTTGACGGATTGACCAAGCCAGACTTGGTCACGCCCGGGGTCAATATCATCTCTCTACGCGCCCCTGGGTCGGTGCTGGACCGTCAGATGCCCGATGCCCGCGTGGGTACCCAGTACTTCCAACTTTCCGGGACTTCGATGGCTACCCCTCTCTGTGCCGGAGTGGCCGCGGTTTTATTGGCACAACATCCTCAAACAACGCCCGATGCCCTGAAGCGAGCGCTGATGAACTCGGCCAACGATCTTTTTCACGCTCCTCTAGTGGCCGGAAAGGGCCTGGTCGACGCACCTGCCGCACAAGAGGCGTTGATGGCTGCCCCATCGCCCGCTCCTACACCGCCCATTTCCGAAGCACCGTTGCGTTTTGGCCGACCAGCGACCCTAGCTGTGCTCAACGCGCTGCAGCAAGCGACGAAACGAATCCGTCTGGCCGTGCCCACCGTCACCGTCGCCAGTGTCTTACAAGCACTGCGCACCGCCTCTTCGAGAGGCGTGCAGGTTGACCTTTTGCTGGATGCCGGCGGTTCAGACGTATCGGGCGTCGCCCATTACTTGGCGGGCTATGGCGTCACCGTACGACAGAAAGCCGGATTGTCGCAGGCGCTGCTGTTGATCGACAATCAAGCGGTGCTGCAGGCTGGCGTTCCGTGGAATTACACCACTTTTTTGGGAGACAGCTTCCCCGCCACCGTGCACAGCGACGCAGCTTCCATCACAGCGGCAGAATCAGCTTGGGAAGTTCTGTGGGCTACTGCTCCCTCATGACCCCTCCCCGCTGCTTCTGTCAGGATAGAGCCGGCAGCTTGCTCCCGCACGGCCCCCCATCCGCATTTGACCTTTATTCGACCTTTCGGCCGGTTTTTATCCTCGTTTCTACCGTGCGGAGGTTTGCGACAAGCCGTTCAAGACGGCGCCTAGGCGGTGTGCGCCATCTTCCAAGTGCTCGATCGGCGCGTAGGAGAAACAGAGGCGCATGCTGTTTTTTCCGGCGCCGTGTGCACGATCGGACGCCAGGTGGAAGGCGCCTCCCGGTACGAAGTCGACACCCGACGCTACCGCTTGGGGAAGAGAATGCTCTACATCGACGCCTTGTGCAAGGGTGACCCAGACAAAGAAACCGCCTTGCGGCAGCACAAAGGCTGCCTCTGCAGGCAACGCCTCTCGCAGTCCTCGGACCAACACATCGCGGCGCTCTTGGTAGCGCTCCCGTAGATGTCGGACATGGGCGTCAAAGTCAAACCCCTGCAGCACTTCTGCGACAATCGCCTGGACCAGCCCGCTCGTCGCGCCGTCCGCCTTCTGGTCGCGCAGCCACCTGGTGCTCCCCTTGGGGCCGATCAGCCAACCGATACGCACGCCGGGAGCAAGGGTCTTGGAAAAGGTGCTCATATAAAACGTTTGTTCGGGTGCCAATGCTTTGAGAGCAGGCAGCGGTTCAGGAGCAAAGCGCAGTTCACCGTAGGCGTCATCTTCCACCAAAAGCAGGCCATACATCTGCGCCAGATCGGCCAAAGCCTCCCGGCGATGACGAGAGAGCGTGCAGCCGGCAGGATTGTGGTAGTTGGGCATCAGGTAGAAAAATTTCGGAAACGGTCGCTTTTGCGCCACAGCTTCTTGTAAAGCCTCACGCACCGCCTCAACGACGAGCCCTTCACCGTCGGTCGGGAAAGCACGCAGTCGCGCGCCAGCTGAGGCAAAAATGCGCAGTGCCCCGAAATACGACGGTGCTTCAACCCAAACTTCGTCTCCTTCGTCGATCAGCAAGCGTGCCAGCAGATCCATGGCCTGAGAAGAGCCGTTGGTCACCACAACCTCGTCGCCGCTCGCTAAAATTCCGAATTTCGCCGCACGTTGTGCGATCCACTCTGCCAAGTGCCCCACCGATTCGCTTCCACCGTATTGAAGCGCTTGACGTCCTTCCCTGCGCAAGACGCGGCCGGAGGCTTCTGCAAACGGCTCCACGGGAAAAAGATCGGGATCGGGTAGTCCCCACGAAAGCGGAAGCAGTGTCACCCCTTCCGGTGGTTGGGTCGTAAAGGCGGAGGCAGGTACCCCTTCCGAAATGAAGTTTCGAGAAGCCAGTCGCTCTTCTAAGAGAGTGGAGTTTTGCACGTGGTGCATCGCGATTCGAACACTCCTTTTGGGCTTTTTCATTAGACGATATGCTTCCATTACGCATTTGACTCTGGCATCGAAGGCTGCGTCGTAACCAAGATTTTCTCTTCTATCCTGCTATGCTTACGACTATAGAGGAAATAGACCAAAAATCCCAGCAGCAGCCAGACACCAAACCGAATCAACGTCAACACGGGAAGGCTAACGATGAGGTAGATCGATGCCGCGGCGGCCAACAAAGGTACCACAGGTACTCCGGGAACGCGGTAGGTCCGTGGGAGATCGGGCTGTGTGTAACGCAACACCAGCACACCGATAGAGACCAACGTAAACGCAGCCAACGTACCAACATTGGTCAGCTCCGCCACCACATTGATCGGCAACAGTCCCGCACAGATCGACGAAATCAGCGCGCCCAGCCAAATGACGCGCTGTGGTGTACGCCGAGCTTCATGCACCTTGGCCAGGCCTTTCGGAAGCAATCCGTCGCGAGACATCGCAAATAAGACCCGCGCTCCCGAGAAGACGCCGACCAGCATCACACTCGAAAGCCCCGCCAAAGCCCCGATGGAGATGGCCCCCGCTGCCCAACCTTGGCCCACGTGTTGCAGCGCATAGGCAAGGGGAGCTGCCTGGCCGCGGTAGGCTTGTGCTGGAAGCAGGCCGCTGGATACGAAGGCGACCAGCAAATACAGCAATGTGCAGACGCCCAGCGAAACGAGAATGCCAAACGGAATGCTGTGGCGAGAATCTCTTGCCTCCTCGGTAGCGGTCGCCACCGAATCGAAACCGATATACGCGTAAAAGATGATGGCCGCGCCGGTCATGACGCCTCCCCATCCATAAGGCATGAACGGTGTGTAGTTGGCGGGGTGGATAAAGAAGCTGCCCACCACAATAAAGAGTACAACAGCCAACAGCTTGACGATGACGATGACATTATTGACCCTTCGGCTTTGGTTGACGCCGCTGCTGACCAGCCAAGCCACCAACAAAAGAATCCCAACCGCAGGCAGATTGACAATCCCGGGTTGGACACTGTCGAAAGGACCATGGAGCAAGGCCGTCGGCAAGTGAACACCCACACTTTCGAAGATACTGGCCAGATACCCGGACCAGCCGATGGCCACCGCCCCGCTGCCGACGCCGTATTCGAGGATGAAGTCCCAGCCGATCACCCAGGCGATCAGCTCCCCGAGCGTGGCATAGGTAAACGTATACGAACTGCCCGTGACAGGTACACTTCCAGCAAGTTCTGCGTAACACAGCGCGGCTAAAGCGCTGGCGATACCGGCCACCACAAACGAAAGGATGACCGCTGGGCCAGCCATCGTGGCACCTACTCCGGAGAGAACAAAGATGCCCGTGCCGACAATGGCTCCAATCCCGAGCGCTGCCAAGTCCCAGCGGCCCAACGCTTGCGGCCGAAGACGATGTGCCTCCTCTTGGCTCTGTTCGATCATATCTGCGACCGGCTTCCGAGTCAGAACACCATGCGCCATGGGAATACCTCCTTCTCGAAATCTGCTGCACCGTGCGGAGATCCTCTCCATGTCCATAAAACGGGTGTCATCTTTGCAAGCGCACACACCCCCATATATTACATTTAATGTAATATTATATCAGAAATTTGAAGAAATTATCGCGCTCGCGGATTTTAATGTCAAGTATTCTGCCGGATCTGTCCAGAGACCTCCGCTGGCTCCGGAAAGAACACCCACCGGAAAGCACACACATTGGATGGGCTTACACGCTTTGCGGAAAGAAAGGAGCGAGTGCCGTTGTGAGCTTATGGGTCACAACCACTTGGCCGGCACGGATGACGTACTGAGGAGGAAGCCCTTCGGCCAAAACACGGGCGGGATTACTCCCCCGGTGGATCACCAGATCGCCGCGCCCACCGGAAAAGATCCCGTATGCTTGCAGGTGCATCAGCTGCGCCGCTCGGTCGGTGACCATTTTCCAAACTGCTTCGATCTCGTCAAGAGTGGTTAAATGCGCTGCGTGCGCCATAAAAAGCGCCGTCTGCGCCTGGTTGGGAGCGCCAAAGGGATAGAAGGGGTCTGCGAGATCATCTTGGCCGCAAGCCACACATATGCCTTCCCGTAACATTTCTTTAATTCTGGGAAGTCCTCGGCGCACCAGGCCTCGATCGTTGCGCCCAGAGGTGACCAACGTCACGTGAGGATTGCTTACAACAGCGACGTTGGCTTGACACAACAGTTGAATGACCAGTTCGGCATAAGCATCATCGTAAGCGGCAAGGGCTTCGCACTGAGAGGCCGAGACACGCCCTTGCCATCCCCGCTCGATGGTGTACCGGCAGAGGCTTTCTAGAGTATGAGAATCGGGATCGTCTGTATTGTCTGCAACGACATGGAGATCCGCATCAAAGCGCTCTGCCAGATCGAAGAGGACGTTTAGATGGGCGTTCACTGCTGCTTGAGAAGTCTCAATCCAAGGAATCCCGCCCACCACGTCGGCTCCGTGTTCCATCGCTTGCGCAAGCAGCGTTTCCGTTCCTGGCATGCGAACGATCCCTTGTTGCGGAAAAGCGACCACCTGCAAGTCGATCCAAGGACGCAACTCCTCTCGTAAAGCGATCAGTGCGTCGACATGAGAGAGACCAAGTTGGGGCGAAACATCGGCAAATCCACGAATGGCTGTACTTCCCCACATCAACGCGCAGCGAACGGATCGAAGCATTCGACGATGGAGCATCTCGAGCGCTTCCCCGGTCGCGTATCGATTCAAGTCGGCCACGACTTGAGGAATCATTCCAACCGTTTCTCCCGGTATCTCTGCAAGAAAGCTCTTATCTAGGTGAAAATGAGGATCGACAAAAGCCGGCGTTACCAAATTCGACTCTGCGTCGAGGTCGCCTTCTTGAACCGGCCATGGGTCCTCTTCCATCGCCTTCTCTGGATCGACAGAGCGGATTCGTCCTCTCTCTAAGTTTATTGAAAAATTCCCATCCTTTCCTAGTAGATGTGCGTGTCGAATACGCACAGGATGCTCCTTCCTGCAAGCGAAAAGATCGCTTACTTGCCTTCAACGGTCTTCCAATGATCTTCCTTCAAGGTAGGGGCCAGCTTGAGCGATCAAACCAATAACTTACCGGGGTTGAGCAGATTGGCCGGATCGTTTTGCGCTTTGATGCGACGGATCTCTTCAAAATCAACGCCCCGCATGCCGCGGTAACCTGGATTGACCACCCAGAGATGGGGATCGGCAATGGAGATTTGGTTTGATTCAAAAAATTCAATTACTTCATACAGCTGGCTGGGATCTCGGAAACGGACGAGGGGAAGACTTTGTGGAATGAAACGCGACCCGTCACGAATCCACTCGAAGTGCAGCAGTACATCTCCCCCAAAACGTGTTTTGACCGCGTCGATCTGTTCGTGAAGGTACTCCGGCACAAACGAGGCTTGTAGATAGGTCCATGTTGGATCTTTCTTTTTTGCCCACAATGTGGTGTGATTCCAAGTAAATTCGGAAAGGCCGATGCCTCGATGATACTCACTCGCAACCGCATACCGGTAAAGACTTCCGCCGGAATCGGCAACCAGTGCTTCCAAAGTAGGCCGACCGTCTTCCTCGATTTCCAGCAGTACATTGGATTGGCCTTCTTGACAAAGGGAAACGATCGGCTCAAAAAGGGAGGGAATCGGCCATTCATTGACACTGACCAAACGTTTTTTTACACTTGATTTTTCACACAACGTTTGGGCAAATGCAGATGCGAGATGCAGATTGGGGAAAGAAGCGATCCATTGCTCCCACTCCACACGTGGCACCAGACGTAGAATCACTTGGGTGATCAAGCCTGTGGTTCCGTAGAAATGAATGAAGGGGCGGACTGCTTCCCCGTAAGATTCGATTCGGCGTGGCTCCTCCTCCATACTCCAAGCGATCACGCCCAGAACATTGCCGTCCCACAGACTGCCCCAATCAACCGACCCAATGCCGCCTGAACCGCCGCAGACAAAGCCCGCCGCGGTAGATCGCATGTATGTGCTCGGATAAATCGCCAACTCTTGTCCCAGACTGCGGGCCCTACGCTCTAAGGCCCCTAGGCGAACTCCCCCTTCTACACGGGCATACCCTTCACCGATCTCCAACACCCTGGACAACGCAGTGGTGTCGAGGACCATGCCCCCTGACAGCGGCACGGCCTGGCCGTAGTTGCCAGTACCTGCACCCCGAATCGTAACCGGAATCCGTTGCTGAAAAGCGACGGATAAAAGCCGAACCGCCTCTTCCTCACTGCTCGGCACCGCAACCACGTCGGCCATTTTGTCTTTCAATCTTTCTTCCAAGATGGGCGAGTACCAAAAATAGTCTTGTGAACGACGGAGTCGTTCTTGCGTATCCAAGTAAAGTAGGCCGCTTCCCATCGCTTCTTGCAGGGCCTGTACAGCAGGCTGTGTCATCGTCATTCCCTCCCCGCCTGTCACCTATTCTGCTTACAGCAAACGGTATCGGCCAGCCATTAACTCTGCTACACCTGAAGAAGAGACCAGCTCCTCGGCGGCCGCTTGGGCTTCGCGCAGTATCTGAGCCTCGTCGACGGAAAGGATCTTCCTGTCAAGCATGAGGATGTGCCCATCGACCATTGTCATGGAAATGTTGCTCAAACTGGAGGAGAAGACAAGAGTAGAGACCGGGTCGAGCAGGGGAATCGCTTTGGCGCAGATGGCCGGATCGAACAGAAAGCAGTCCGCACGCTTTCCCTCTTCAATGGAGCCATTCTCGTCTTCTATTCCCATCGCCGCAGCAGCGCCCCGCGTGGCCATCTGAACCGCATCGTACGCGGAAAGGAGAGCCGGATCCCGCAAGGCTCCATTCGGAAAGAGAACCGCAAACTTGAGCGCTTCGACCATATCTTGGCTGTCGTTGCTGGCTGCACCATCTGTGGCTAATCCGACGCGTAAGCCCTCCCGGAGCATGCGGCGGATAGGGGGCAGTCCGCTACCCAAGATCATGTTGCTGACCGGGTTGTACGAGACGGCCACGCCGTGACGGGCAAAAGCGCTGATCTCGTCTTCGGAGAGGTTTACACAATGTACGGCCAGCAACTGAGGGCCGAGAAGTCCGCTCCTCTCTAGACGTTCGATGTTGGTCAAACCGCTCGCGCGCAGACTGGCAAGGTTGTCGTAGGTCACCTCGTTGGTGTGAATGGTGACGTGAAACCCCTCGTCGCGCGCCAATTCGCTCACGCGTTGAAGCGCCGCGTCGCTCATCTGCCAGGCAGTCCCTGGTGAAAGCCAGATGCGATCCCCATACCTTCGGCGCAACCGTTGCGCGTCTCGTATTCCTTCCTCCAACGAAGGTGCATGCAACCCTTCGCGAGGAAGATCAGAGAGACCTCGACCCAGATAAAGGCGTATACCGACCTCCTCACCGGCTTGTACAATCGCATCAAAGACTTCGGGAGTTGCTTCGGCCACCATATAATCCAAGAGTGTCGTGGTTCCGCTGTGCAGCGCCTCGACGGCGCCGAGCATCGCGGCAGCATAGGCCAACTCTGGGGTCAAATGCGGCAGCACGGGGTGGATGAGTACATGCAGCCAGTCGATCAAAGCGCGTCCGTCCCCAAGCCCTTTGAGGAGAGTCTGATAGAGGTGCGTATGGGTATTGATCATCCCGGGAAACAGAACCTTTCCTGTGGCATCGATCACCTGCTGCGCCTCAATCACCTCAGTCAATTGCTGCGAATCTCCCACCGCCACAAAACGTCCGTCGCGTACGGCCACGGCTCCCCGGCCCCACACTTCGCGACGCGCATTGACGGTGACGACGCAAGCGTCTCGTATCAGTAGATCGGCCTGCATACCTGACCTCCTTTTGAATTCACCCGATCAACACCAGACATGCAGTGTCCCGCGATGAAGCGCGTCGGGAAGCCAATCCCAAGGATCAAGGCGATTTGCCACATCAGGCGAAATGCGCAGCAACATGTTCCGATCCAAGACAGGAAGCGTTGGGGGAGATGCCGATTCCAGTGCGGCAATGAAGAGTAGATGCGTCTCCACATCGATCTGGTGGCAAACGCGGAAAAGGGCCCATCCCGGGACATCGGTGACCAACGGAATACCTTCGCGTTCTTGCCAAGCGATTTCCGCAAACTTATTCACTTCGCGTCCCGAGTGCAAGCCAAATCTTTCTGCAATCTTGGTCTGCCGCATTTCCAAATAAGAAAGGCCAAATCGCTTGGTTTCGCAGACCATAGAACAAGTCAGATTCTCTTTCCCTAGGGCAACGCCCATCAACGGTGTATCGCTATACGACAATTGCATCACTTGGGTGACAACACACCCGTTCGGCCTATCGTTTGCCATCACGGTACAGAGAAAGAGCGGCTCGCACATCGCTTGGAAAAAGGATCGTGACAACGCGATCCTCTCTGCCGGGTTCATCACGCCCCTCCTTTCTCAATAAGCCGGTTGGACGAACGCGAAGGATCCCATGAAAGGCAAGCAGACAGGCATTCTGCCAGGCGCTGCACCCCATGGTTGAACCACCGCCGCCCCATCTCAAGGGAGGCTTGGGACGGGTCGCCGAGTACGCCGCTTTCCGACCAATCCGTGCTCGCCCAAGCATACGTCACGGGTGCATGCTCCGGTCCGATCCAGGCATCCTCAGGCGGCAACATGGCTTGTGGAAGCTCTCCTACCCACTCGGGAAAAGCGGCCATCGCGATGCTCGTCTCCACCTGTCCGGCATGGAGCCCCAAGCGCGCCTCTTCTTCGGATAATTCGTTGGGATCGACTTCCCACAGGCTCCCGCACGCGATGCTAAAAACGACCAAGCCTGATGAGAGATGCAACCGCCGCGCCGTCTCCTTTAGAATGGCGGTGTTGCCACCGTGTCCGTTAAGCAGGAGCAGTTTATGAAACCCGCTTCGGGCCAGGCTTTCGCCGATACCCATCACTGTCTTTTGGAGCGTTTCTCCATCTATGGTCAACGTGCCGGGAAAAGCCGCATGCTCGATGCTGTTGGCGTAGGCGATCGGCGGCAACGCGTAGACAGGACGCTCCTTGGGCAATTGGTGCAGCGCTGCTTCAAGCGTGTGCACCACTGTAAGCGTATCGGTCAGCAGGGGGAGATGTGGCCCGTGTTGTTCTACGGAGCCGATGGGCAACACGAAGAGGGAGTCACGGGAGAGAGCGGCCACTCGCTGCCAAGTCATCAAGGGCAGGTAACGATCTGAAGCTAAGCTCATCCACGTCGAAACGTCCATCTATGGCGACCCCCTACTTTTGTGGAAGGAATTCGGTGGTGTAGGCCTGGTGAAAATCGAAGCTCGTTTTGAGCAGTCCCAAATCCTTCAACTGGTTGTACAACTCTTGCCACCGCGCTTCCGTCATCGTGCCCACGCCTCCAGACGACGCGTCGCCCCCCATGATCAACGGTTTTTCCGCCTGCCACCCGTATTTCATCGCATTCATGTCCAGATCCTTATTCTGGGTCTTCATATAGGCATTCGTATCGTCGGGCTGCTCCAGATAGCTGTTCCACCCCTTTATCGAAGCTTCGACGAACGCTTTCACCTGCTGCGGATGCTCCGCAAGGTACTTCTTGGTCGTAAACAGCACGTTGGCGTAAGGATTGTATCCAGAGTCGGCGATCAGCTTGTATCCAACCTTCACGTTTTGTTGCTTTGCGTAGTACGGTTCCGAGGTAACGTATCCTTGGGTCACCGCGGCAGGATCTGACAAGAAATTGGCCAGTGTGCCGTTATACGCTTGCTCTTTGACGTTCAAGCCATACTTTTTCTGCAAATACGTCCAGTAGACAACGCCGGGTGCGACGGCAACCGGACGGCCATTGAGGTCGGTCCACTGTTGGACGGGATGATCGCTGTGAAACATCAGAATTTGCGGATTGGTTTGAAAGACGGCAAAGAGGGCCACAATGGGAATTCCGTTGTCTATCGCTTGCAACACTTGATCGGCTTCAGCCATTCCAAATTCGGCCCGTCCCCCGGCGACAATTTGAGTAACGCTCACCTGGGGACCGCCTTGCTGGACGGTCATATCCAGGCCGGCTTCTTTGTAATATCCCTTGATCAGCGCCTCATACTGCCCACCCTCTTCCGGTTCTGCAAACCAGTTCATCACCTGGGTCACTTTGGTGGGCGAAAGGCTCGTATTTTGTTGCTGGGGAGAGGCGCCCGTACTCGTCGTTTGCTCCGAAATCGTGTTCGATCCAGGATTTTGGGAGGCTCCCCCACAAGCGGTCAAGATCCCCACCAATAAGGCGGTACACACTCCCAACCCCCATCCTCTTTTGAAACTGTGCTTTTTCATCTGTTCCCCCTTTTCAGTTTTCAACCACAATGCTTGATTCGTGCCATTTTCCAAGCAAGAGCCTTCCCAACTGGCCCACACCGAGGTAGACCAGGATGCCCATGATGCAGGCGGTCAGCGCTGCCGCGAACAGGTAATCCATGTGCAACTGGGTTGCCGCTACGATGATGCTGTATCCCAGCCCACCTTGACTGCCGCCGATGCCGGCCACGTACTCACCTACGATGGCTCCGATCAGTGACGAACCCGCCGAAATGCGCAAACCTCCCACAATGTACGGAAGCGCCGTCGGAATACGCAGTTTCCATGTGAATTGCCAACGTGACGCATGGTAGAGGCGCAGCAGGTTGGCCAGATTGGTATCGACGGAGTTAAGGCCCAACACGGTATTGGAGATGACGGGGAAGACGGCGATGATGAACGAGACAGCCACAATGGCGGTAAATCCGGCTCCGAACCAGACGATCAGGATGGGTGCTACCGCCACGATTGGAATCGTTTGCAAGACGACAGCATAGGGAGAGAGGCTACGCTCGATCCACTTGCTTTGACTCATGACAACCGCCACCAAGACACCAAAGAGGCCGCTCAAAAGAAAGCCCAGCATGGCGGAGATAAAGGTGTGGTAGGCGGATTGCAACAGACTCGGCAAGTTGTCGATGGCGGCCGTTACAATAGCCGATGGCGTTGGGAAGATATAGACGGGCAAGTGCAGTGCCGTGACAAAAATTTGCCACAGCCCGACGACAAAGACGAAGATCCCAAGCGGAGGGCCAAACTGGCGCAATCGTTCGCTGAGCCGGGGTTTGCGTTCCGGTGGATTCACAGAAAGCTCCTGGGATACGTCTTCCTCTGCTACAAGAGGGGATTGGAGACTCATTCTTCCATGCCTCGCTCTCCACGCAGACACTCCAAAACGCGACCGACGGCATCGCCAAAGGTTGGAGTGGAACGAAACGCGTCGTCACGGGGATAGGGTGCGTCAATCTCCACGAAGCTGGCGATGCGACTCGGTTGTGCCGTCATGACCACGATGCGTTGAGAAAGAAAGACAGCCTCAAAGACGTTGTGCGTGACAAAGAGGGCCGTCAGCGCGTTTTCCTGCCAAAGGCGCAGCAGCTCACCGTTGAGGTATTGGCGTGTCAATTCATCCAGAGCACCGAAGGGCTCGTCCAACAGGAGCAGTTTCGGCTGGGAGACCAACGCCCTTGCCAAAGAGACGCGCATACGCATACCTCCCGACAACTCCCGCGGATAGCTCTTCGCAGTATGTTCAAGGCCCACCAAGCGCAGCGCAGACAGGGCGCGCTGCTCGCGCTCTCGTTTGGATACGCCTGCCAATTCCAGAGGAAGGGCGACATTTGGAAGCACCGTACGCCATGGCATCAGTGTGGCATCCTGGAAGACAAACGAGAGTCGGTTGTCCACGTGCGAAACCGTCGGTGATTCTCCGTAAACCCGAATGTTCCCACTGCTCGCTTCTCCTAGACCGGCGATCATCCGCAATAAGGTCGATTTCCCGCAGCCGGAAGGGCCGACCAAACTGACAAATTCACCGCTCTTAATCGAAAAGCTGACATTGCGGATCGCTACTGTCCCAGATGCGTAACGTTTTTGGACCTTTTCCACGACGACCGCGGGCGTTTCGGTCTGTCTCCCTTGTTCGGCGATTCCCACGCTCACCGCATTCGCTCCCTTAAACATGTACTGAAACATGTACTGCGAAATCTCATGGATTGGAATCTTCCATGAAGAATTGAAATCTTTCATGTATCGATTGTGAGAGCTCGATCATGGGAGTTAGTATAGCGCGTTCTGTCAGTAAATACAACCTTACATGATATGTATTACATTTCATGTAAAGCTCTTTCGATCTCCCATGTAAGCCGCTCTCAAAGACATATTGTCTTCGGAGAAGCACAATCATTCTCGTCGTACCTTCGAGCGAGGCGATTGTTGTTGCGCACAGGATCACTTATCCGATGCTCTTTTTTAGCCATTCCAACAGTTGAGCAAAAAGCGAATGGATCGGAGCGGTTGCGCTGCCAAGCACGCGGATCAAGATTCCTGCTGGCAGCAAGGTAGCGCCTCCATAGAGCGGACCTCCATAGAGCGGAGAGAATGGACTTGTCCGATCAGCTGTTTCCTGCGAAATCGCCCTCCCTTCGAGCAGAGAAGCGTGCGTTTCGTGGAAAAAAGGGAGATCTTCGGCGGTTTGATCTGCAAATGCGTAAGGACGTGGCAAAGGATTGGCCGCCGCGAGCAAACGCTCAGCTTCTTGTTTGAAAAGAGCGCATGCTTCGTCCGGGGGCTGCGTCAGAAACCAGAAACTTCCCAGATGGGTAGCGGATCCAAAAGCCGCTGCGTTATCCAAGGGCGCTTTTTTCGGACAAAACACTTGATTCTCCCATAGGATGGGCGTGTCAGATCCGCTTTCCCACACGTGCATACGTGTCTGATAGCGGCGATAGCGGAAGTATTCGTGTATCCCCGATCGTCCTGGGGTAAGGATCTCCCACAACACGGCGCGGGCTCCTTTTCCCAGATGCACGTCGATGCGTTGTTCGAAGTTCGATTCCGCAAAAGGGATCACTTCTTCGGGAAGATAACAGAAGAAGGCTCCATCGCCGAGACGCACCTCCATCTTCTGCTTTGCCATCTGTTGTGGCATACGGTAAAGCTTCGTCGCCGCTTGGGTGGTCAGGCGCAAAGCAGCACGCTCGTGGAGATCGAGCCGCACGCGGTAGCGATCGCCCTGCAGAATGCCTCCAAGTTGAACCAGCGTCGCTCGCAGCCCAAAACTGTCATCGGTTGGAAAAAGCCATTGCAGCGGTGGTTGCGCGAAGCTATCCAACAGCTGTGTGCACCGCCGCCGCTGGTCATAGCCAACGGAGAGTGAGGCTTCTGCTTGGGCCACTAATCCGTCTCACCAGCCAGTGAGTCCAGGGCCGTTTCGTGGATCAGCCAACTCTCAATTTGATCGACGCCTTGTTGCGTGCGAAGGTTGGTCAACAAGAACGGCCTTTCTCCGCGCATACGCAGGGTATCACGCCGCATCACCTGCAGATCGGCGCCGACGTAAGGTGCCAGATCGATCTTGTTGATGAGCAATAAGTCGGAACGCAAAATGCCGGGGCCACCCTTGCGCGGGATCTTTTCTCCTTCGGCTACGTCGATGATGTAAATGACCAAGTCGGCCAACTCAGGACTAAAGGTGGCGGCCAGATTGTCTCCCCCACTTTCGATGAAAACGAGATCCAATTGGGGGAAACGGTGTAACAAGGTATCGATCGCCTCCAAATTGATGGAGGCGTCTTCCCGGATAGCCGTATGGGGACAGCCTCCTGTCTCCACACCGAGAATCCGCGACGCTTCCAGTGCGCCCGATTCCACCAAGATACGTTCGTCTTCGCGGGTATAGATGTCGTTGGTGACGACGCCGATCTCAAAACGCCGGGAAAGGCGGCGGGCGAGATGCTCGATCAACGCGGTCTTTCCCGAACCGACCGGACCCGCCACACCCACGCGAACAGGTTTCATGAATGAATCCCCCTTTCAAACTACTTACGAACGAAACAGGCGCGAGTAGAGCAACGCATGGCGCATTTGGGCAATCTCCATTGCGGGCAACGCCCCGCTCTCTAGATCGTCTTCCGTGTGTCCCTCCTGCTCTGCCAGTGCTGCTTCGATCGGCTCGCGTATTGCCGCCAATAGACGCTGCCCTTCGCTTTGCCCCAGCGGCACCAGTTTCACCAGCGCAACGACCAGTCCGGCTGCCGCGGCGAAGGCGGCAGCGAGGGTACTCTGCCCAGGCACCCAAGCGCAGTCCGCTCCCAGCAGCGCGTAGACGACGACGGCGTTACCCAATCGCTCGCGGCGCTCACGTTCTTCCTCTGAAACTTCTGTACTCCCTGCTCCTCCGCTGTCCAAGACGTATCTCGCATAATCGGCGGTGTATCCCCCAGGCATCACGGTTGCGGCCTCGCGCAACAGATGCCGTCCGGTCGAAAGGGCGGCCAGGCGACTCTCTTGTGCCGTTTTCGAGGCAGTCAACCGCGCATCAAGCCGCACGATCCGAGCCAAGGCATCATGAGACGAGGTCAAAGCTTTTTCAGCCAATAAGCCGATCAAGCCGTCGGCAGGCGCCCACTGTCGTGTCATCACCTGTATGAGCCACACCTGTGCTTGTTTTCCATCGGTCAGCCGCCCTTCTTGCACCACGCTTTCCAAGCCAAAAGAGTGGGAAAAAGCGCCGGTCGGAAACATCGAATCGGAAAATTGCAGCAGCTGCCACAAAGCGGCGTGTTCGTTCACAGGACATGGGTATGCCCGGTGCGGCTGGTGGCAAAACCCTGTGGCAACAGGCGCCTCTCTTTGGCGTACGGTAAGTGGCTGCGTTGCAACAGTGCCTCATTCTGGGGCTCGTCTGGTAACACCACCTCCTCCTCCCCCACCCAGACGGGTTGGTGCAGATTGCCTATCTGATAGCAGAGCGTCCCCATCTCACGAAGTGAAGCAGGTCGCGCCACCAATATGTCTGCTGGCAACATGCGCACGGCAATCGTGCGCTGTGTTTCGCGGATGAGTATGTCGCCGTCGGCCAAAGGTGGCCCCGGCGGCAGATCGATCACCACCTCTGTGCCGCGATCCGTCACTTTGCGCAAACGACGTCGCGCACACTCTTCCCAATGGACAGAAACATACTCGACGTTTGGTTCGTTGCCTTGCAATCGTCCCAGCACGTCACGCGCGGTCACTGCCAACCTCTTTCGACCTCCTTATCAAAACAAGAAATAACGTTGCGCCATAGCGAGGCGTTCTGCCGGGGCGCTGCTGCAGCGTTGGCCATCGACGAATACTTCGTACGTCTGCGGATCGACTTCGATATGCGGCGTTTTTTCGTTGAGACGCATCTGTGCTTTGCTCAGGTTGCGGCATCCGCGAACAGCATAAAGTGGCTTTCGCAAGTGTAAGGCGCTCCCTATGTCGCGGTTTAGAGCGGTTTGAGAGACGAACGTCCACGAAAGAGCATGGCTCGCCTCCCCAAACGCCCCGAACATCGGCCGATAGAGAACCGGTTCCGGAGTTGGGATCGAGGCATTGGAATCGCCGATAGCAGCGTAAACAATCATGCCCCCCTTCAGGACAAGAGCCGGTTTGACACCGAAGAAGGCGGGGGACCAAAGTACCAGATCGGCCCACTTGCCCACTTCGATCGAACCGACCAGCGCATCGATGCCATGCGCAATGGCAGGGTTGATGGTGTACTTGGCGATATACCGCCGAATGCGCACGTTGTCGTTCTCTCCCTGCTCTTCATCCAAGCGGCCGCGTTGCCGTTTCATCTTGTCCGCAGTTTGCCAGGTGCGTAGAATCACTTCCCCCACGCGGCCCATGGCTTGGGAATCAGAAGAGATCATGGAGAGCACGCCCAAATCGTGGAGCACGTCTTCGGCTGCGATCGTCTCGCCGCGAATGCGCGAGTCCGCGAAGGCCACGTCTTCAGGCAAGTTCGGATCGAGATGATGGCAGACCATCAGCATATCCAGATGTTCGGCCAGCGTATTGACGGTGTAGGGCCGGGTTGGATTCGTCGAAGAGGGCAGGACGTTCGGCTCGCCGGCAATGCGCAAGATATCCGGCGCGTGTCCACCGCCAGCCCCTTCCGTGTGATAGGTGTGAATCGTCCGCCCGCCGATCGCCGCGATGGTACGCTCGACAAAGCCCGTCTCGTTGAGCGTATCGGTGTGAATCGTCACTTGGACGTCGTAGGCGTCGGCTACCCGCAGGCAAGTGTCGATGGCGGCCGGAGTACTGCCCCAATCTTCATGTAATTTCAGGCCGATCGCTCCCGCTTCGATCTGCTCCACCAGCGGCTGCTCAAATGAGGCATTCCCCTTTCCCGTAAAGCCCACATTGACCGGAAACGCTTCGGCGGCTTGAAGCATCCGGGAGAGATTCCAGGGGCCGGGCGTCGCGGTGGTCGCGTTTGTTCCTGTGGTAGGTCCCGTGCCCCCGCCGATCATCGTGGTGATTCCGCTTGCAACCGCGTGTCGTGTCAACTGCGGAGAGATGAAATGCACATGGGTGTCGATACCCCCTGCTGTCAGGATCATGCCTTCGGCCGAGATCACTTCGGTCGACGGCCCAATGATCAATGTCGGGGTAACCCCATCCATCGTCTCCGGATTGCCAGATTTGCCAATGCCACAGATTCGCCCGTCTACAACGCCTATATCCGCTTTGAAGATTCCCTGCCAGTCGACGATCACCACGTTGGTGATGACCAAATCGGGGGCACCCAGCGCCCTTCCTACGCGACCCGATTGTCCCATTCCATCTCGGACAACCTTACCTCCCCCAAACTTCGCTTCTTCGCCGTAGACGGTGCGATCCTCCTCCACTTCGGCCCATAATTCGGTATCCGCCAAGCGAATGCGATCGCCCGTGGTAGGCCCGAACATGGCGGCATAGGCGCGACGCTGCATGGTCGACATGTCGCCCCTCCTTCAAAATTCACTCTGGCAAAGTTCACTCTGGTTTTACTGGCATACTGCCTAAAAAGCCTTGCTCTGCCGCGCGCGCCAACGCCTTTTGGCGGACAGCCGGATCGTCAAGCCACCCTTGCGTCAGTCCGTTTAAGCCGAAGATGCGTCGAAAGCCACCAATGGGGATGAGATCCACCCTTTTGGCTTCGCCTGGCTCAAAACGGACAGCCGTTCCCGCCGGAATGTCCAAACGGCGGCCAAAAGCAGCGGCACGATCAAAATACAGCGCTGGATTGATTTCAAAAAAGTGCATGTGTGAGCCGACTTGTACCGGCCGATCTCCGGTGTTGACCACCTGGATCGCAATCGATGAGCGTCCGACATTGAGTTCGACAGGCGCTGACATGGCCTCTATCTCACCCGGAATCACGCGGCAACCCCCTCTGCCCTCGGATCGGTTGATGCACCGTCACCAATTTGGTCCCATCCGGAAACGTAGCTTCTACTTGGACCGTCTCGACCATCTCCGCCACACCTTCCATCACTTCGTCCCGATGCAGAAGGGTGGCCCCGTACGACATCAGATCGGCAACGCTTCGTCCGTCACGCGCTCCCTCCAACAGCGCCGATGCGATGTAAGCAACCGCTTCCGGGTAGTTGAGTTTGAGACCGCGTTGCTTGCGGCGCGCAGCCAGTTCCCCGGCTACAGTGATCAAAAGCTTTTCTTGTTCCCGGGGTGAAAGCATCATGGTCCGTCGATCCCCCTCTCTGCGTCCGACACTTCACCCATTGCACCCCGCGCCCCGTCGTGAGCATACAGCAATCGGCCGCCGGCCACCGTGGCCAAAACGGTACCGCGAAACGTACGTCCCAAAAACGGACTTTGCTTGTGGCGATAAAGCAGATCGTTTTCACGCAATGTAAATGGAAGCTCAAGATTGACGACGACCAGATCGGCGTCACTTCCGGGAAGAAGGCTGCCCTTTCGCGGAAAAAGTCCAAATCGTCTTGCCGGGTTGGCCGACGTAAGCCGCACGATCGTCGAAAGCGGTATTCCGCGCCGCCAATAGCCTTCCTCGAGGAGAACGGCAAGCGTCGTCTGCGCACCCGAAATTCCTCCCCATGCCTCAAAGAGATCGTCACGTGCTTTTAGCTCAGGCGGAGCGGGCGAGTGGTCAGAGGCGACAGTATCGATCTCTCCTTGGCGAATCGCCTCCCACAAGGCTTGTACCTCCTCTTGGGGGCGTAAAGGCGGCGCACATTTGGCGATGCTGCCCAACTCCTCAAAATCCTTTTGACATAAGGCCAGATAGTGCGGACAGGTTTCGATGGAAATGTCGGCTCCCCTTTGCTTTGCCCATTGCGCTGCTGCCACGGCGCTGCCGCTGGAAAGATGCAACAGGTGCAGTCGGCATCCGGTCGCAAGAGCGTACGCAGACGCTTTGGCTACTGCCGCCACCTCGGCGGCGACCGGACGCGCCGCGCAATAGGCAGCGACATCGGTTGCGCCGGAATCCCGAATCCTCCTGCTCAACACTTCAACCATAGGACCGTCCTCGGCATGGAGTGCCAAAAGCCCGTCCAACGCTGCGATGCGGCACATCCCCTCCAGCAATGTGAAATCGTCGACCGGCGGATATTCGGGCAATCCGCTTTCGCAGAGAAAAGCTTTAAAGCCGACAACCCCGGCGTCGTACATCAGGTACAAATCGTCGAGGTGGTCCGGTACCAATCCTCCCCACTGCAGGACGGTCTGCTCCAGCTGATACCCGGCCAGGCGGGCACGTTTGCGCTGCAACGCCGCCAACGAGACGGTCGGTTCGCTGTTGAGCGGCATATCGAAAAAGGTGGTCACTCCACCGGCTGCCAGACTTCGGGCTGCCGTTTCAAAGCCTTCCCAATGCTCGCGGCCTGGTTCGTTGCAATGCACGTGTGTATCGATGATGCCGGGCAGCAGATGAAATCCTTTTGCGTGCCAGAGCCTTTGCGGCCGAACCTTCTCTCCTAACGCCGGCCCTACAGCCGCAATGCGCCCTTCGTCGACCGCAACATCAGCCGCAAAGACCCCTTCTTCCGTGACCAGTTGTCCCCCTTCAATCAACAGATCGACGTGATCCAGCAAAGCTTCCCTCCTTACATCACTTAGGAAAGATCTCACCATAGGGCAGGGGCAACCGTGACGCTTTAAGAGCTAAAACGGAGCACTGTGCGGAATATGAGCGACCCAATCCGAAACCGAGACGGTTTTGAAGTCAGCTCGAGGAATCGCACTGGTATGGCGCATTCCGAAAAGCCGGATGATCCGTCGGCGCCAACGCCTTTTTCGCAGTGAAATGACCATCGTCTCTTCTCCTTTCCAACACTCATTGTCCAAATCACCTCATTGTCCAAATCAACCGCATCGGCTCCATGGGCAGCAAGATCGACATCGGAAAATCGACTGGCTGCACGACTCGTCAGCGGCGCACATGCAGGCTACGACCCGCGGTAGGTGGTATAGCCCCACGGAGTGACCAACAGCGGAATGTGAATGTCCCCTTCATCCCCATTTAGGTGAAACGCGATCGGAACTTGACGCCACAAACCCTGGAACTCACCTCGTTGCGCAAAGTAGCCGCCGACATCAAAACGCAGTTCGAAATCACCAGAGATGTTCGCGGTTTCGTTGCAAAGCGGTTGCGCCAAACGCCCCAGCTCGTCGGTTGTTGCAGAGGCAAGCAGACGACTCTCTCCTTCCGACAGCGTACGATAGAGCCGCACCTCCATCCCTTGCGCAGGCAATCCCCGCATCCAGTCCAAAACGTGTACGGTCAGCGCGGCCACGGCTTACCGCCTCAGCGTCAAGGTGATCAGGCCATTGGCCACAAAGGGCGCAGTATACACCTTGATCCTGGGATCGTCGGGATCCTCTGCGATTAAATCGTGGGTGTGATTTTCGGCTGCAAAGGAGAGGGATGAGATTTGGGGGAAGCGTTCGAACATGCGATTGCCCATCACATAGACCAACTCTTGGATGGAATGACTGACAAAGCCGTGAAAGGTCGTAGACACAAAATCCCGGACTTGCTGCGCAGGAAGATAACGGGAGAGATCATTGGAAGTACCATCTTGAGGCCGTTCATACGTCCACGTCAGATCCATTCGGACGAAGAGCGGACGATCCTCTGTCTGAGGTAAGGTGGTGTACTCGTCCTGGCGATATCCGGCGAAGCTGCTTCCCGTGATCTTGAGCAATTCGATCCCTGCGATGCCGCTTTCCAATGAGGCCATTTGAAAGCCTTCGCCCAAAGGATCGCGACCCATACGCAATGTGCAAAAAGCATAGTCGCCGCTCCGCCTTCGAAAAAGGATGGGATCGTCCTCTTGGATGGCATTTGGCGGCAGGTCAACCGCTTCAAACAGCAGTTCACGAGCGGTTAACTGCAAGGCTTCCATGGTTTGGTATTGGGTGAGAAACTGCTTCCCTAAAAAGGCGAGAAAGGCTTCAGGTGTGGCACCGTCAAAGAGGACGGCTTGGCGCAAGATAAAGTTTTTCATGGTATCGGTCGCCACCACGTTGCGATTGTCCCCTTCGGTGTACGCAGGAAGAAAGGTTTGTCCAAAGACCTCCACGTCGATTTCAAGAGCCAAAAGATGGTTGGCATCACCGGTAAACGTCGACTCGGGAATCGCAGCGAAACCGCTCAACGGCCGGGCATAGGTGCGGTGCACCGGAACGCGCAATTTTCCATAACTGATCTGTATCCGCTCATCATCAACAGACATGCTACGCCTCCCTTTCCATCACGCTTTGAAGACCGCCGACCCGATCGAGGATACGGGTGCGGGCGATTTGGCTCACCTCTTCGATGGCACAGGCAAGCTCTATCGCCGGAGCATTTCGCAGACGCGCTCGCGCTACTGAAACCCGATCTTCTTCTGCGTGGGCACGCAATGCGAAGACATAGGGAAAGCCGAACTTGATCCGATAGAGATGGTTGAAACGGCGCCACCAGGAGAGAGCCCCGTCGTCCAAGGTGGAAAAACCGCCCTGTGCCTGCTCGCTGCGGGAGAGCGCGGAGAGTCCGACCGCGGCATTCCGCGCGGTGGCAAGTTCCGGATGAGTCATGAGGATCGCTCGTTGGCGTTTTGGAGAGGCCGAAATGAGCACTTCACGAAACGCGTCTGCCAACGCCTGAGGATCCGGGAAAGGCCGCCGCTGAAAGACCGCTCGCGCCACCCACGGCGACTCTTCGACGGCAAAACCCAGCGTGGCAACAAAGTGTTCTTCGGTCATCGCGTTGATCTGTTCCATGGGAAGCGACTCCGCCTCTTGCTCTTGCGTAGGTGTCAGAAAAACCGCTACGTTCGGCTGTGGGAGCAGCAGATCTTCAGGCCGGATCGGAAAGCGCGTCAACGCGCGTCCGCTTGCTGCACGGACAGCTGCCGTGATGGCAGGTCCAGAGGAGAGCGTGGGCATCTCGCCGACTCCCTTGAGGCCATAAGGAGCGGAAGGGTCAGATTCTTCCAATAATTCGGTATAGATGGGGGGAACGTCCTCGGAAGTTGGAACCAGGTAGGATTCGAAAGAAGCGTTTTGCACAACACCCTCTTTGCTTTCCAGCGCTTCCATCAGCGCCAAGCCGAGCCCTTGAGCGCTGCCTCCCTCCATCTGTCCACTCACCATCTTCGGATTGACGGCGCGACCGACCTCTTGGATGGTGGCCAACTCGACCGGGCGGATCGAGCCGCTGCCCAAGTCGACGTCGACGACGGCACGGTGGGCGACGAAGGCAAAATCGAGATGCGCATTGCCTTGACCGGTTTGGGGATCGAGAGGCTGCGTAGGACGATGATGATGGGTTCGTTCCACCTCGACAGGAGTTTCACGGAGGAGGCTTTTTAATGAAACGTGCGGCTCCTCTTGCGCAGGAAGTTCCGTTTCGCGTGTACGCCACAACATCCCTTCGCGGATCACCAAGCGACCCGCTCCCTCTTGAGCCCCAAGTTCTTTTTCTGCGCGTTCCCACAGTACTTCGCGCAACGCAGCGCAGGCTTCTTTCAGAGCGGCGGCAGTCATCCACGTCTGTCTTGAAGCAGAAGTCGAGCCAGCAGAAGCCACATCCGTCGCGATCGGTTCGAGTACGATGCGAAGGTTGCCGAATTCCTCAGTCAGAATCTGGCGCTGCACGGTGCGGATCCCTTGGCCAACTTCGGCGGCGGCGGACCACAGATGCACTTCGGGCGACCCATCTTCTCCCGTCTGCATCCTCAGGCGCACCGTAGCTGTATCGTCCATGCCGGAGGAGTATCCGATATTTTTGAATGCGACCGCAAAGCCCACCCCTCGGTGCACTCCTGGAAAACCCGCTGAAGCAGATTGGGGCAACGGCACCTCTTGCAAGCGCTCCAAAAGCCGATCCACCGGTACAGGACCTTCGAGGCGTTGTCCGGTCGGAAGCACATCCCCAGTGCGCAGCGCGTTTTTCCGGCGAAGCTCCACGGGATCCATTCCCAATGCTTGTGCCAATCGATCCATTTGTGCTTCGTATGCAAAGGCCACTTGTACAGCACCAAAGCCACGCATCGCCCCCGCGATGGGATGGTTGGTAAAGACCACTTCCGCTTCGATGGAGCCGTTGGGCACGCGGTAAGGACCGCATGCAAAGGTAGCGGCGTTTACGACCACCGCATTGGAAGAAGAGGCGTAGGCACCCCCGTCGAGCAAAATATGAGCACGTACATAGCGCAAGGTGCCGTCGAGATCGGCACCATGCTCGTACCACATCTGCGCCGGATGGCGGTGGGCATGGGCAAGGAAGGATTCTTCCCGCGTGTAGCTCATCTTGACCGGCCTGCCCGTCGCCTGTGCCAATAGGGCGAGATGGATCTGCAGGGTGATGTCTTCCCGACCACCAAACGCGCCACCGACCCCGGCCAGATGCAAGTGTACGCGCTCTTCGGGCAATGCCAATGCGGCTGCAATCTGGGCGCGATCGGCGTGCAGCCACTGCGAAGCTGCCCACACTTCGATCCCGCCTTCCCCGTCCGGCTGTGCCAACCCTGCTTCTGGGGCGAGAAAGGCGGGATCCTGCATGGCCACGCTGTAAGATTGACGTACCACTACGGGCGCTTGCATCTGCGGATTCCCCCAAACGATGGGGAGACGACGTAGAGTGTTTCCCTGAGGATGCAGGTTGGCTCCCTCTCCTGAGGCGACTCGTTTCGGATCGGTGAGCGGCTCCAAGCGAACGTAACGTACCGTAATCGCTTGGAGCGCCGCTTGTGCCGCCTCAGCACTCTCCGCGGCCACAATCGCCACCGGTTCGCCTTGGTAACGCACCTGATCCCAAGCGAGCACGGGTTGATCCGGTTCTTCAAAGCCGTAGGTCGGTCGGCCAGGAATATCTGCGTGGGTGAGCACAGCTTGGACCCCCGGCAGACGTCTGGTCACCTGCGTGTCGATCGCCTCGATTCGAGCATGTGGGTAAGGAGAGCGCAACGTCGCCCCGTAGAGCATGCCTGCTCTCGTCAGATCGTTGGCGTATACAAACCGGCCGCGCACTTTATCCATCGCCTCGATGTTGCTGACCGACGCGCCGATCCCACCTGGGGTCGCGCTGGTATGCCGTCTATTCTCCGTTATCATCGCATCATCCCTCCTGCTTGAAGCAATCGGCGCGAGTGGGTGTCCAGTTCGCAAGCGAGCACTTCCATATCGAGATCGACGAGCCGTCCGCTCTGAACCACCGGACGGCCATCGACCCACACGGCTTCCGCCGCTCGAGGAGTCCCCAGTACCCAGGCAGCGAGAGGATCGTGAATTCCAGAATCTGTAAGAGAATCGATGCGCCATGCCGCCATATCGGCCAGCATTCCGGGCTCCAACTTTCCCATTTCCGCTTCCCAACCCAGACAACGGGCGCCGCCCAAGGTCGCCATGGTCAAGACTTCCTGTGTGGAAAGCGCTGTGGGACCTTCTTTTGCACGGGCAAACAGGAGCGCTTGATGCAGTTCTGCTTGCATCTGTGCCCCTTCGTTGGAGGCGGCGCCGTCGACGCCCAATCCCACGTTGACACCACCACGCATCATCTGTGCAACCGGTGCGATGCCGGCACCGAGACGTCCGTTTGAGGTGGGACAGTGCGCAACCGAAGTACCCGCCTCTGCGAAAGCGGCGATCTCCTCCTCGTCGAGATGGACGGCATGCGCTACCCACAGATCTGGGCCGTCAAAACCGAGAGATCGCACATACGCATACGGACGCACCCCGAAGCGCTCCCGCGTATACTCCTCTTCGTCCATCGTCTCCGCCAAGTGCGTATGCAGTCGTACCCCCAGCGATCGCGCCAAACGAGCCGACTCCCGATACAACTGCGAAGAAGCAGAGAAGGGCGAACAAGGCCCCAACGCCACCCGAACATGAGCATCCGGTTTTGGATCGTGCAGCTGTTTTACGGCTTGTGCCATACGCATCAGAGCTTCGTCGATGGTTTCAACCACTTCATCGGGCGGCAGGCCGCCCTGCGAACGACCGAGATCCATCGCACCGCGGGCCAAGTAAAGTCGCAAACCCACCCTCTGTGCTGCGGCAACTTCCGCCTGAATCCACTCGAAGGGATCGACGTCTTTTGGGAAAAGATAGGCGTGGTCTGCCACCGTCGTGCACCCAGAAAGTGCGAGGAGCGCTAATCCCGCCTGCGAGGAAATCTCGACCATTTCAGGCGTCAGATGCGCCCACAGCGGGTAAAGTGTCGTCAACCACTCAAACAGGGTGGCGTCCGGGGCAAGTCCCCGGGTGATCGTCTGATAGAGATGGTGATGGGTACAGATCAGGCCAGGCGTAATCAAACAGCCGGAAAGGTCAAGTCGGCGCCATTCCGACGTGTAGACGGTATCCGGCGGCGTGCCTTCTCCCACGTCGTAAATGCGGTTATCTACGACAGCTACGTAGCCGGGGGAACGTAAAGGAACGCCGGGAGAGGCCACCACCGCGCCGCATAACAAGAATCGCCGCCCACCCATCCCGTCACACTCCTTTAAGGCCGATTGCGGCTTGGTAGACCGCGTCGACGATCTTCTGATAACCTGTACACCTACAGAGATTTCCGGTTAAAGCGGATCGAATCTGCTCTTTTGTGGGGTTGGAGAGGGCACTTAACAATGCGTGGGCCGCCATCTCCATTCCAGCGGTACAAAAGCCACATTGCACGGCTCCAGCTTCGACAAAAGCTTGCTGAACGTTGTCTATCCCTTCAGAGGTTTCCAGCCCCTCTACCGTCGTCACCTGATGTCCTTGCAATTGTGCAGCCGGTACCAAGCATGCGTTGACCAATCTCTCGTCGATCAAAACGGAACAGGCACCGCAATGTCCCGTTGCGCAACCGATCTTGGTACCCGTCAGCCCCAACCGATCACGAAGGATAACCGCCAGACTTTCCAATGGGGCCACACCAGCTAAGTTGTGGGACTGCCCATTGACTTCAAAGGTGATCTCCATCACTCCACACCTCCTGCAACGTTCGCACGGCAACTGCAGCGGCTGAGGTGCGAACGACTTCTGGGATCTCAGCAGAGTGAGCGGCCAGCGTTTCTTCCACAATCCCATAAAATTCCATACCAATCTCTTCCGGAGGTTCGGTTCCCATCATTGAAAGTGCTTCCGTTGCAAACTGCTCCGCATGGAGAAGACGGAAAGCCCCTGTTCCCACAGTCATCGCGATGCGCACGTACGGGCTCGGCAGCGTCGCGTCAATTGCAATGGCAGCCGCTACCTCAGGAAAGCAGAAGGCCGCGCGTCTACCCAAGCGGTGATAGGCCTGCGGGCCTTGGTCACGCGGAAATCGCAACGCCGTGATGATCTCGTCTGGCTGCAGAGAGGTTTGCGATGGCTCACACACCCAGGCTTCGATGGGTAGCACGCGGCTGCCGACTGTAGAGGTCAATACCACTTCAGCGCCGACGGCCAACAACGCAGGCGGCAGATCAGCGTTGGGTAACGAGAGCGCAACTGCACCACCCAACGTTCCCTTGTTGCGCACTTGAGGCGTACCGACCGATCGACACGCCTGCGCCACGGCGGGTACCGTCGAGGCAAGAAAATCGGCCGCCCTGGCATAGGAGAAAGCGGCGCCTACTTGGATCACACACTCTTCTGTGTGGCAGCCATACAGTTGCTCCACGCGGGAGAGATCGATGAAACGTGTGTATTGGGAGAGTGCCGTGCGTGGCTGCGTCATCAGATGAGTGGCACCGCAGAGCAAATAGGCATCGGGATAGGTCATTCGAAGTTCCAACGCTTCTTCCAATGAGATCGGCCGAAACCAATCCGTACCCATCTGCGGCGCCTCCTCAGATAACATCACATGAAACGTCGTAATACAATGATTTGGTTGTTATGAATTATGACACGTATGAGAAGAGGATGCAAGCCAGAGCGCCCCCAACGTCATCCCAGGGAGACCCTCTTCTCATCAGCATGTTCAGAAAGAGACGTCTAAAAAGATCACGGAGAGAGAGCGCAGAAAAAGCCGTCTCATCAGCTCGATACAAGAATCGTGCTCGAAAAGCAGCCTGTAAGTAAGAGGATTTAGCGAAAGAAGCGAAAGATGAGATTGAGGAGGAACGTGACCAGAAGACTGATCAAAATCGATGAAGCAAGAGGAAAAAAGAACGTAAAGCGACCTTGGCGCCAAACGATATCCCCGGGTAGTCGGCCGAGCGGCAAAATCGCTGCAAGCAACCAGATCAGCCCGCCAAAGGCCGCAATACTCAGACCAATGATCACCAAGAGTCGACCAAAGTTGCTCATCGCTGTTTCCCACAACCCATGCAGCTGAAATGGAATATCCTTCCAGATCGAAACAGCTTCTTTGGTTGTACACGACGCTTACCCATCTCTTTTGTTACGGATTCAAGCATCGCTCTATCCTCGATGGGAAGCGAACTTGCTTCGCAACGCTGCTTCGACATGCGGCGGAACCAAATCGTGCACTGGACCTCCGAAAGAAGCAATTTCACGAACCAACGAAGAGCTTAAAAACGAGTATTCTGCACTGGTCATCAGGAAGAAAGTTTCCACTTCCGGAGCCATGGTGCGATTCATGAGCGCCATCTGCAGTTCGTGCTCGAAATCGCTCACCGCACGTAATCCGCGAACGACCACATCGGCGCCTTTACCACGGACGTAGTCAACCAACAGCCCATCGAAAGCATCGATCTCTACGCCAGCAAAACTCTGGTATGCTTCGCGCAAGAGTGCCACGCGCTCCTCGATAGAGAAGAGGCCAGGTTTGTCGGTATTGCGCAGTACGGCCACGATGACGCGATCGAAGGTACGCGCAGAATGTTCGATCAGGTCGAGGTGACCGTAGGTGACCGGATCAA
>JADBKH010000022.1 GCA_014896485.1 Bacillota bacterium
AAGACCCTCTACTGCGCAGCGAAAAGGGAAAATTCAAACCAGAAGATGAATGGCTTTGGGTTGAGAATGCACACCCAGCAATTTTAACTCCTGAAGAGGCCGAAGCGGCTATCAAAATCCTTGAAACACGTGGCCCATGGGGTGGAGTTTCGAGAACTGACGAATCCCCGTATCTTTTCTCAGTAGACAATTCCAATGGTGAGACGCTGTTCACCTGTAAACGGTGCGGCGGACACGTAAGGGGTCATCAGAAGGGCAAAGACCAAAAATTCTATGGATGCCATAATGCAATATCCCAAGGGAAGTATGGGGACTGTGGCTCGTTATGGTTAGTGCGGAAAGACTTTTTGGAGCAGTGCGTCGTGGATACGGTAATTCAACGGTATAGTAGCGGGGAGTTTGTCCAAGCAGTATTGGAGAAAGTCAACCAATCAATCCACGATTTGAACCAGAACGGGAGCGACGAGCTTCAACATTTGGACAAAGCCATCGCTCAACAACATAAGGTTTTCCAAAACCTCGTTGAAACGGTGAAATTGACTGGACCCTCAATCGCCTTGGCAAAAGAAATACGAGCGGCCGAACAGGAAATCAAGAAACTTGAGGAGAAACGTACAAAACTCACTCAAGAACTTCAGCCCCTAGAGCCGATCGACATTCAGTATCTGAAGGCCTTGTTGGATGACCTTGCATTAGTAATGAAGTCGGGCACCAACAAGCAAAAACGTGAGATGATTCGAGCGTTCGTCAGCAAAATGGAGTTCGACCCGGATACTCGCAAAATTGATGTATATTTGTGGCCTACCCCCCTCGCTGGAGGTGACCACTACATAAAGAAGTCGAAGCACATTTTTCTATGCTTCGACCGGGTTAAATCGAATGGTGGAGGCGACGGGAGTCGAACCCGCGTCCGGAGGTCACGTGCGGCGAGTCTCTCCGAGCGCAGCTCCGGTTTATTTTCGATCGCGGCCGCCCCGGAGCCAGGTGAACCTACGATCCAGCCTGCTGTACGCTCCCCGACGGTTTACAGGCTTTCCGCCAGGTAACCTGCCTCCATTACCACGCTGGTTTCGGCAGGAAAAGCCAGGTGGTTGCCGAAAGTCGGCCGCCTAAAAGAGGTTAGGCAGCGGCCTCCAGCACAAGTTCGCCGTCGAAGGAATCTTCTTCTTTGGCACTTATTGAAGGTTGCGGTTGGTACGGGGTCGCAAGCCCCGACTCGCTGCTCGCCTTCCGCAAAGGCCTCCGTCGATTCCGGAACGCCCCCAGGTGCATCTACGCATTTTACCACGATCACGTTCCAAGACAATACCAGTCTTTCACAAATGCTGTAGGCTACTCCCCGATCAACGCACGATACGCAGCCGCATCCAGCAGCTGATTGGCCTCTTGATCCCAATCGGTTGGCTCGATCTTGACCAACCAGCCTTCTCCGTAGGGATCTTGGTTGACCAACTCGGGGCGCTGTTCCAACGCTTCGTTTTTCTCGACGACACGACCCGAAATCGGCGTGTAAACGTCGGAAACGCTTTTGACAGATTCAACCGTACCGATGGCCTCTCCTGCATGGAAGCCCTTTCCGACTTCTGGCAATTCGACAAAGATAACATCCCCAAGTTCATTCTGCGCAAAATCGGTAATGCCCAAGCGAACCCGGCCCTCTTCTTGGACCACCCACTCATGTTCCTTGGAATACCGCCGATCGTCGCGTACTTCGCTCACTCAAAAACCTCCTTTGCAAGACAGCGGCGTCCTCTCACGCTTTCTGTTTTTCCCGCAGCGCCCGCTGCATCTGCCGTTGGGCATCCCGTTTGGCGATGCTTTCCCGCTTGTCGTAAGCTTTCTTGCCCCGAGCCAAGCCGATACGCACCTTGGCCCATCCGTGGCTCAAATAGATCTCAAGGGGAATCAGCGTATAGCCCTTCTCTTGCGACGCACCCATTAGCTTGGCGATTTCGCGTTTGTGTAGCAGCAACTTGCGCGTCCGCCGTGGATCGTGACCAAACCGGCTGGCCGGTGCATAAGGGGCAATATAGAGGTTGTAGAGATATACTTCCCCATCCTTAACCCGCGCAAAGGCATCGGCCAAGCTGACACGTCCCGCCCGCACCGACTTGATCTCACTGCCTGTCAGCTCAATCCCTGCTTCGTACGTCTCATCGATGAAATAATTGTGCCGGGCACGTCGGTTTTGTGCCACAACTTTGTGTGCTTCTTCCACCCTCCCTCACCTACCCTCGAAATGGTTTTCGGGACGCTTGCGATCCCGTGGGGGTGTATTTCCCGGACGACCCGAGGCGGGACGTTTGGGAATCGACTTGTACTTTCCTTCAGACGAAGACTGCGGGTTTCCTTGCGAGGAGCGACGGGGATCACCCGCTGCGGGGCGGCGTGATCCACCAGCGCTGCGTGGAGAATTGGATCCTCGCCACCCTGCACCGTTGCCTGTTCCCCTGCCTCGATCCCGTTCACCGCGAAAATGGCGCTGCAACGCCGCCGCTGCTTCAGCCTGCTTCTCCTCTTCGGTTTTGGCAAGGGTCAGATCAATGGCTTTCTCCTCCACATTGACATTGATCACTTCGACACGAATGGGATCGCCCAAGCGAAAACTCCGCCGATTGCTCTGCCCAATGAGGGCATACTGCGTCTCGTCGTAAGCATAGTAGTCATCGGTCAGCTGGCTCACATGCAGCAAACCCTCGACCGTGTTTTCCATTTCGACAAAGAGTCCGAAGCTGGTCACACCCGAGATGGTCCCATCGAATTGCTGACCCACTTTATCCGCCATATACTCGGCTTTCTTGACATCTTCAGACTCGCGCTCCGCATCAGTGGCCACGCGTTCACGCTCGGAAGTGTGATCGGCAACTTCTGGCAAAATTGCTTCCAAATGGGCCCGGCGCTGCGGCGAAAGCCCTTCCTGCCCGAACAGTTCGCGAATGATACGGTGGATCTGCAGATCAGGATAGCGCCGGATTGGCGAGGTAAAATGGGTGTAGTACCGCGTCGCCAGACTGAAGTGTCCCAGCGGAACCGCAGCGTAGTGCGCCTGCTTTAAGCTGCGCAACAACAGGGTCTGGATCAGCAGCTCTTCGGGAGATCCTTTGACTTGTGCCAACAGCTCCTGCAGCGCTTTAGGCGTCACCTCATCCGTATCCGCGCCCCGGATGCGGTAACCGAAATTGTAGACAAAATCGGCAAAAGCTTTGATCTTGTCCGGATCAGGACGTTCATGGACACGGTACAAAAAAGGAACGTCCCGCTTGAAATGCGCTTCGGCAACGATTTCATTGGTACAGAGCATGAACTCTTCGATGATCCGCTCAGCGGTTCCCCGAATCACTTGCACGATCTCTATGGGATGTCCCTCTTCGTCACAGCGCACTTTGACCTCTGGAAAGTCGAAGTCAATCGCCCCGCGCCGCTGACGTTTCTCATTGAGCGTACGGGCCAGTTCGGCCATCAGCTGGAAATCGTCGACGAGCGGGGCATAGCGTTTCCGTGCCCAAGGCTCCCCTTCGAGCACTTGATTGACGGCGTTATACGTCATCCGCTCTACCGTTTGGATGACACTGGGGTACAGCTCATAGGAGACCACTTCCCCCTGTTCATCGATCTCGGCATCGACACTGAGCGTCAGACGAGGTACGCGCGGATTGAGGCTGCAGATGCCATTGGAGAGGCGTTCCGGCAACATGGGCAAGACACGATCGACCAAGTAGACGCTGGTGCCCCGACGATAGGCCTCCCGATCAATGGCAGTTCCCTCACGCACGTAATAAGCGACATCCGCAATATGTACACCGAGGCGGATATGCCCATTGGGCAGGCGCAGGACGTCAACCGCATCATCAAAATCTTTGGTGTCCTCCCCATCGATCGTGACGATCGGGCGATCGCGCAAGTCACGCCGCCCCGAAAGGTCACGTGGACTGACCTGATCGGGAATTTGCTCTGCCTCAAAAAGCACCTCGTCCGGAAAGGACTCCGCAAGGTCGTACTTGCGTACGACGGTACGGATGTCGACACCGACTTCTCCCGGAAACCCGATCACCTCTGTAATGATGCCTTCCGGACTGCGCCGAAATTCATCGGGATAGGCAGAGATGGTCACGACCACTTTTTGCCCATCCTGGGCATTCAGCAAGCCCTCAGGAGGCACGAAGATGTCTTGATAGATGCGTTTGTCATCCGGAACGACAAAACCAAACTGATGGGAGATCTGCAACGTACCCACCACACGCTGGTTGGCGCGCACCAGGATACGGATGACTTCCCCTTCCTTGCGCTGGATCTCTTCCAATCCACTGCGCGGAGGTGCTGTCCCTTGTATCAGACGAACGATCACCCGATCGCCGTGCATCGCGCCGTGCAAGTTCTCCCGACTGATGTAAACATCTTCGACCCCTTCTTCCTCCGGCAGAAGAAAGGCATACCCCGCACCATGTCCCTGCAAGCGTCCGACGATCAAACCCATCCGGTCCGGCAAGCCATAGCGACCTGCTCGGGTCCGAACGACCTTGCCCACCTTTTCGAGCTGCGTCAACAGATCGGCGAGCAACCGGCGTTCCCCTGCCTCCAAGCCAATGGATTCGGCCAGCTCCGGAAGTGTCATCGGTTTGTACGCCTGCTTGCGCATGAAGGCCAAAACGGCCTCCTCGTCAACCACCCGGAGACCTCCTATTCATGTCCGTCTTCTCTCCATACCATCGCAACGGTCGGCCTAGGATGCCCTAGTGCACCGTCAACCATGCGATCGCCAACGCATCCGCAAAGAACAGTCCCCCGATCACCCAGGTAGCCCGTTGAAGCAGCCGTTCCAGCGGGCTTAGGTGATGACTTGTACCCCCCTGCTCGTTGCCACCTGCAATCGTTGCCGACAAGCCTGCCTGGTGTCCTGGCTGCAGCAACACCACAATGATGACCAAAACCGAGAGCACAACCGCTGCAATTCGTGCCACACTATCCCAGCTCAACGTCCATACCCCTTTTTCTACACATACATTTCTTCTCTTCCGCTCGGCGTTCACCAGGTTTAGCGTATTGTACCATACCCTTCGCTTCTGCCCAATGGCTCGATCTTAGGATAGCGCGTTTTACGCGGCACCGTCTTCTTCCTGCAGCGTGGTACAGATCGGCACATGGAGGGTAAACGCACTTCCTTTTCCTTCTACGCTCTCGACCGAGACGCGGATCTTTAAGAGCTCACCGAGCTGCTTGACAATCGAAAGGCCGAGCCCCGATTCGCCCGTCGTCCGCGTACGCGATGGATCGACTTTGAAGAATCGGCTCCAGATATGGGGCAACAACTCCGGGGCAATGCCGGGACCTGTATCTTCTACCGAAAGCAGCAGCTGCCGTCCCTCTACACGTGCACCTAGAGTGACACTGCCTGTTTCCGTAAATTGAAGGGCGTTTTTGACCAGATTCTCGATCATCTCTTCCAACTTCTCTTCGTCCGTCTCCACTTCAGCTTCTTCTGCTTCAGGAGTCACGGCAGTACATAACTCCAACCCCTTCGCTTCGGCAGTTGGGCGAAAGGTATCGGCAACGTGCCGGAGCACTTCCGCACCCCGAAAACGCGTGGGATGGATCTGCAAAACTCCTGATTCGGCACGAGCCAACTCAAGGATCTGATCCACCATACGTCTGAGCCGCTCGATCTGATCGTCCAGGATGAGGTAGGCTTCATGGCGCTCGTCATCGCCGATGACCCCCTCCTGCAACGCTTCCACGTAGCCGGCAATCGCAGTCAAAGGGGTTTTGAGATCGTGAGAGATATTGGCAAAGAAATTGGATCGTTCCTCTTCATACTGGCGTTGGCGCGCACTCGCTTGGGCCAATGCCTCCGCCATCCCGTTCATCTCTTCAGCCAGATCGGCCAACTCGTCATTGCGGTGCAAAAAGACCCGCCGGTCATAGTCGCCGTTTCCAATCTCGCGCGCCGCTTGCCCGAGTTGCTTAAGCGGACGCGTCAACGAGCGTGTAGAAAAATAGGCGACAGCACCCGCCACTCCCAGTCCGATAAACCCAGTCAGTCCGACGGCCAACCACAGCCGGTGAATCGCTGGCTCCAACGTGGTCAATGGTGCAAAAGCGATCACCATGTCCATGCCTTTACCGACCCGGAGAGGCTGTGCCAGCACCAAGGCAGGCGGCACATTCTCCACCTTCGGGTTCAAAGTACCCACCAAAGGGCCGTTCTGTAAGACAGAGGGGACGATCTCTTGAGCAGCAAATAGGGTGAGGGCAGCATCGGCATCTGGACCCAGTACCGGTCGGCCCGTCGCATCGGTGACCAAAAGCGTCGACCCGGAAGTGGCCTCCACCGCACGGATCAAATCATTGAGTCCCACCAAACGCACAGGATCACGGGCAGTGCTTTGGACAGCTGCGCCGATCTGCTGAACCGCTTTTGCCATGCTCTCCTCTTGGGCGCGTAGGATCAAATTGGCACCTACGATACTGATCCCGACGGCAACCGCTACCAAGGCGACAGCCACTACCAAAACAAAGGAGGCGAACGTTCGATGCATCAGCGGGATACGCCGCGTCGCAAGCCAGTGGCGTATCCACTTCATGTCTCATCACAGCGCAAAAGATAACCGACACCCCATACCGTTTGCAGGTATTGGGCCGCATGCGCCGCATCTTCGAGCTTTTGGCGAAGCCGTTTGACATGGACGTCTACCGTGCGTGTATCCCCGGCAAAGTCATAGCCCCACACCTCGCGCAATGCTTCCTCTCGAGAGACAGGGCGCCCCTCGTTTCGCATCAGGTAGACCAACAAGTCAAACTCCTTGGGCGCCAGATCCAAGGGCACCCCATCCACCGAGGCACGGCGAGGTGCCAAATCGGCAACGAGGGAACCCACGCGCAAGCTCTGTACCTCTTGGCGATCCAACCCGACGCGCCGCAGCAGAGCGTTGACGCGTGCCACCATCTCCCGAAACGAGAAAGGCTTGGTAATGTAATCGTCGGCCCCCACTTCCAAACCGGCCAAACGATCATCTTCTGTCTCTCGGGCTGTCAGAAAGATAATTGGCACGCTGGAGTGTGCACGAACTGCACGGCAGAGGGCGATACCGTCCATCTTCGGCATCATGATGTCTAAAATGAGCAGATCTGGCAGGCTGCTTTCGGCAAGCCGCAGCGCCTGCTCTCCGTCGTAGGCGAGCAAGACGGTGTGATCGGCCTGCTCCAGGTAGCGCTTCACCAAGTGTGCAATGGCTTGGTCATCTTCTGCAACCAAAATCGTTGCCATCGCTCTTTCCTCCCTACCACCTGCTGCACCCATTGTACCAGAAGTGCAGGAGCACAAAGGGCGCATCCCTCGAGCAAGTGGCCCTCAGCTAGAGCTCAGCTGCGGCGAAGGCTCCAAAACGCTCCTGTACCAGGATAGAGCGAGGTGTAGTCGAGCTCATCCTCGATGCGAATGAGTTGGTTGTACTTGGCAATGCGCTCCCCACGGGCCGGTGCCCCGGTCTTGATCTGGCCACAATTGGTTGCCACAGCCAAATCGGCAATAAAGGTATCTTCGGTCTCTCCAGAACGATGGGAGACGATCGCCGTATAGCCTGCCCGTTTGGCCATCTCGACACAATCCATCGCTTCGCTGACCGTTCCGATCTGGTTGACCTTGATCAGAATGCTGTTGGCCACCCCTTCGCGGACACCACGGGCTAAACGCTCCATGTTGGTGACAAAGAGATCATCTCCGACCAGTTGTACACGCTGTCCCAACGCTTGTGTGAGCTTTGTCCAGCCTTCCCAATCGTCTTCGGCCAGCCCGTCTTCAATCGAAAGGATCGGGTACTGATCGACCAACGACGTGTAAAAGCCGATCAATTCATCCGCCGTGAAGCGTTCTCCCATTCCTGGTAAAACGTATGTACCCTCCTGGTAAAACTCCGAAGCGGCCGCATCGATGGCCAAAAAGACATCCTGTCCAGCTTGATAGCCGGCTGCTTCAACGGCCCCTACGATCGCTTCAATCGCTTCTTGGGGAGTCCTCAACTGCGGCGCAAATCCTCCTTCGTCCCCGACCCCTGTCGAAAGGCCTCGGTTTTTGAGCAAATCGCCTAGGGCATGGTAGATCTCGCTGCCCATGCGCAGTGCCTCCGTAAACCGGGGCGCACCAGTCGGCAAGATCATAAACTCCTGAAAATCGAGCGGATTGTCGGCATGCACCCCCCCATTGAGGATATTCATCATCGGTACCGGAAGGGTCTTGGCGTTGATCCCTCCCAAGTAGGCGTACAGGGGAATGCCCAGCGCCGTCGCAGCAGCCCTCGCCGTCGCCATCGAAACACCCAGGATGGCATTGGCGCCTAGACGGGATTTGTCCTCTGTCCCATCCAGATCGACCAAGATGTGATCGATCCCTGCCTGGTCAAGCGCATCTTCTCCAATCAGCTCCGGTGCAATCGTATCGTTGACATTTCCGACCGCCCGCAAAACCCCTTTACCGCGAAAACGATCGGCTTCACCATCGCGCAATTCGACCGCTTCATGGCTCCCTGTCGATGCGCCGGATGGAACGATCGCACGTCCACTGACCCCACCATCGAGCATGACCTCTACTTCAACGGTCGGATTGCCCCGTGAATCCAGCACTTCATGTGCAAACACATCGCTGATCGTCGTCATGGTTGCCCTCCGTTTTCGACCAAAAGTGAGTGACCGGTCATCGCTTTCGGCGGTTGCAAGTGCATTAAGTCGAGAATCGTAGGAGCGACATCGGCCAAGATGCCATCCCCGCTTAGCTTGACATGCGGATCGGTGACGATCAAGGGTACCGGCGAAGTGGTATGGGCCGTCTTCGGCTGCCCGCTTTGCGGATCGAACATGATCTCCGCATTGCCGTGATCACCGGTAATGAGAGCAACGCCCCCCACTTCGTCCAATGCTTGCACAATCCGGGCGATACATCGATCGAGCGTCTCGATGGCGGCGATAGTGGCCTTCAAATCGCCGGTATGGCCGACCATGTCCGCGTTGGCAAAGTTGAGGCAGATAAAATCAAACGAGCGCCGCCGAATTGCGTTGATGACCGCATCCGTGATGCCTTCAGCAGACATCTCTGGCTGTTGGTCATAGGTTGCCACTTTGGGCGAGGGGATCAGGATGCGCTCTTCCCCTTCGAAAGGCTCTTCACGTCCGCCATTTAAAAACGAGGTGACGTGTTTGAACTTCTCGGTCTCTGCAATGCGCAACTGTCGCTTGCCGTTTCGTGCGAGCACTTCCCCCAACGTGTCGTGCAACTCCTCAGGCGGGAAGGCGACAGGACAAGGATCGATGGTTTCAGAATAGAAGGTCATTGTGACAAAATGGATCACGGGCAGGTGGGGCCGTTCAAAACCCTCAAAATGCGTGTTGTGAAGCGCTTGAGAAAGTTGGATGGCCCGATCGGGGCGAAAGTTGAAGAAGATCACCGTGTCGCCCTCTTCAAGTTTGACTGCTGGAGATCCTTGGGAGTGCAGGACGGTTGGCACGACAAACTCATCGTTCTGGTTGCGATCATAGCTTTGCTGCAAACCGGCAAGCGCTGTTTCCGCCTGTTCCCCTTCCCCGTCGACAATGGCACGATAGGCTTTTTGCGTGCGATCCCAGCGCCGGTCGCGATCCATGGCGTAGTAACGCCCCGCAATGCTGGCAATCTGCCCGAAACCTAACGAATCAAGCCGCTGCTGCAAGGCGGCAAGGTAGCGCGCGGCACTCCTTGGTGGAACGTCACGCCCATCCAAAAAGGCGTGTATGAAAACGCGCTGTTGATCCAGCCGCCGACACAGCTCGAGCAACGCAAAGAGATGATCAATATGAGAATGGACCCCACCGTCGGAAAGCAGTCCCAGTAGATGAACCGCCCTCTCCGATTGTCTCGCCTGCTGAATGGCTTGGATGAGTACTTCGTTCTCGTAAAAATGCCCATCTCGGATGGCCCGGGTAATGCGCATCACCTCCTGATCCACGACACGTCCCGCTCCGAGATTGGTATGCCCCACCTCCGAATTGCCCATCTGTCCTTCCGGTAGTCCAACGGCTTCCCCCGCCGCTTGCAACAGCACGTGGGAACAGCGTACCAATAGGCGATCCAAAAAAGGAGTATCGGCCAGCGCAATCGCATTGCCTTCCCGCTGCGCCCGCACACCGAATCCATCCAGTACCATCAACATGACAGGCTTTGGAACAGCCACGCACTCCCCCCTTTGCAAGGTCTCTGAAAGCCATTTATGCTTCTGCGGCACCCAATGCTTCGGCGATGGCTGCAAACGCCTCCGGATTCAAACTGGCCCCGCCCACCAAAAAACCATCAATCGCTGGCTGTAAAGCCAATGGTGAAGCATTGCCGGGATCGACACTGCCACCGTAAAGGATAGACAGGGTGGCGGCAATGTCACCCAAATGTTGTTCGGCTTGTACGCGAATGAAGGCAATCGTCTCTTGTGCAATGGAAGGCGTTGCTGCCTCTCCTGTTCCGATCGCCCAGATGGGCTCGTAGGCGATCAGCCAGGGCGCTTGCGGAAAGGCTTGCGCCACTTCCCACAGCGGTTGCAGTTGGTGCTGCAACCACAACTGCGTCTGCCCGACTTTACGTTCCTGCAGTCCCTCACCGACGCAGACGACAGGGCACAGCCCATGCTCCAGCGCAACGCGCATCTTTGCGGCCACCAGGGCATCGTCTTCGCCAAACAGGCGACGGCGCTCCGAATGGCCGACCAAAACGAGGGAGACACCGACATCCTGCAGCATCGCCGCACTCACTTCACCTGTAAAAGCGCCTTGCAGCCGATCCGAGAGGTTTTGGGCGCCGATCCGTATTCGACTGCCGGCTGCAGCAGCCGTAGCGGCCGGCAGGTGGGGATAGGGGGGACAGACAGCAACAGAGACCTGCGTCTCCTGCAAACGTGCCCGCAATCTCTCCAAGTAACCTGCCGTCTGAGAAGGCAGCAGGTTCATCTTCCAGTTCGCAATCGCCCAGCGGTCACGCACTTTTGGCATATCGCTCCCCTCTCTCCTCTGCCATACATCAGACATCGGGTAGCGCTTCAACACCCGGCAAAGCGCGCCCCTCCATAAACTCCAAAGAGGCGCCTCCCCCGGTGCTGATATGCGTGATCTTGTCGGCGACGCCGCTGCGCTGCACGGCACTGACCGAATCGCCACCGCCGACGATCGAAGTAGCACCACTGCTGGCGACAGCATTTGCCACTGCCAAGGTCCCACGATCAAAGGGGGGCTTTTCGAAGACCCCCATCGGTCCGTTCCAAAAGATCGTCTTTGCCACCCCGATTTCCTGAGCAAACCGACCCTGCGTCTTCTCCCCAATGTCCACCGCTGCAAACCCTTCGGGTACATTTCCTTCCACTACTTGGAAAGTCGCATCTGCCTCGATGCGTTGGGTGACGACCAGGTCGCTGGGCAACACCAGTTTTTGTGGAAACTGCCGCAACAGATCCTGAGCCACCGGTACCTTGTCGGTCTCGACCAGCGAGGCTCCCATCGCACGGCCTTGGGCCAACAGGAAAGTATTGGCCATACCGCCCCCGATGAGCAAACGGTCCACCTGCTCCAAAAGGCGTTGGAGCACACCGATTTTGTCGGAAACTTTTGCTCCTCCAATGATGGCGAGGAAAGAATGCTGGGGATGATCCCGTACCTCGCCGAGATAGCGCAGCTCTTTCTCCATCAAAAACCCACAAGCGGCGGGCAGCAAGTGCGCCACCCCCTCCGTGGAGGCATGGGCCCGGTGCGCGGCACCAAACGCATCGTTGACGTAGATATCGGCCAAAGCAGCCAGCTGGCGCGCAAAGTCAGGATCGTTTTGCTCCTCTTCGGGATGAAAGCGCAGATTCTCCAACAGGTAAACGTCTCCCGGCTGCATGAGGGCCACCGCCGCTTCGACCTCATGGCCTACGCAATCGGGTGCCATCTGCACAGGACGACCCAGCAGTTCCGTCAAGCGCCGCGCCACGGGCGTCAGACGCATCGATTCCACCACCTGACCTTTGGGCCGACCCAAATGACTGCAGAGGATCGTCTTGGCTCCCTGATCGATCAGGTACTGGATCGTCGGCAACGCTTCGCGAATACGCGTATCGTCGCTCACCCGCCCGTTGTCCAGCGGCACGTTGAAGTCGACACGTACCAGTACCCGCTTGTGAGCTACATCCAGGGCGCGCACGCTTCGTTTGGCCATCTCCATCCTCCCTTACGAGAGCCGCTCTGCTACATAGTGGGTCAGGTCGGCAACGCGATTGCTGTAGCCCCACTCGTTATCGTACCATGCGACCACTTTGAGCATCGTCTGATCGACGACCATGGTCGAAAGTGCATCGACGATACTGGAATGAGGATCATCCTGAAAATCGCGAGAGACCAGCGGCTCTTCCGTATAGCCAAGAATGCCGGAAAGTGGCCCTTCTGCGTAACGCTTCAAGGTCTGGTTGACCTCTTCGACGGTGACCGGCCGTTCCGTCTCCACAACGTAATCCGTGATGGAAACATCCGGTGTTGGGACCCGCATGGACATCCCATTGAGCTTGCCCTGCAGCTGAGGGATCACCTTGCCCACCGCCCGGGCAGCGCCAGTCGTCGTCGGAATGATGCTCAATGCAGCAGCTCGGGCACGGCGCAGATCTTTGTGGGGCAGATCGAGAATCTGCTGATCGTTGGTGTAAGAGTGGACCGTAGTCATCAGGGCATGGCGTGTCCCAAACTCCTCCAAGACGATCTTGGCCACCGGTGCCAGGCAGTTGGTCGTACAAGAAGCATTGGAGATGACTGCATGCGCATGGGGATCGTAGGCTTCTTCATTGACGCCGAGAACAATGGTGATGTCCTCATTTTTTGCCGGTGCGCTGATGATCACTTTTTTTGCGCCACCTTTTTCGATGTGCAGCGCGGCATGCTCACGGTCAGTAAAGCGCCCGGTGGATTCAATGACGATCTCCACATCGAGATCACGCCAAGGAATGGCGGCGGGGTCCCGTTGCGCAAAGACGTGCACCTGTCGGCCTTCGACGATCAGGTTTTCGCCATCGGCCGAGATCCTTCCAGGGTAACGTCCATGCACCGAATCATACTGCAGCAGATGGGCCAGCGTGTTGGAATCGGTCAGATCGTTGACCGCTACCACTTCAAGCTCGGGATACTTCTTTTGCAATACCTGAAAGACCAATCGACCAATCCGCCCGAATCCATTAATCCCAACTTTTACTGCCATGGTTGTTCCTCCTTTGCAATGTGAATTAAGCCTCTTGCGCACGCTTCGTCGGTAACCAGGGTGGGGGCAAGCTGCATTCGGTGGTAGAAGCGCAAGACGGCCAACACCGGTGCTACTTTCGCGCTGCCTCCAGCGACGGCGAGAATGTGCTGAAAACGAGGCAATTGCTCTAAGCGTACGCCAAGCGCAGGTGTCTCCCGGACAATGCGGCCGTTGGCGTCTAGGTAGAAACCGAAAGCTTCCCCCTGTGCCCCACTGGCCAGCAGCGATCTCACTTGTTCTGCGGACAGGCCCCGGCGTTCCGCCATCGTTCGGGCATCACCGATGCCGTGCAGCAGTAGTGTACCCGTGGTGATCTGCGCCAACGTATCCGCAATGAGCGGATCGCGCTGCAGCTCCTCGTAAAGCTGTGGACTGATGGGATCGGGTACGTGCAGCATGCGATACGATGCTCCTGCAGCAGTGGCAATCTGCGCAGCAATGGTGGAAGCCTGCAGCTCGACACGTTCTCCCAAGCCGCCACGGCCAGGAAGCACACGCAGATGGGGAAAACGCTCACCGCGTGCGGTCAGTGCCCGGCCCACTGCGGCCACGGTGGTCCCACCGGTGACGACCAGGACGGCCTGAGGGTCGCGCAACCAAGAAACCAGTAGTCCAGCAGCGGATTGCCCCATCTCTTCAATGACGAAGGGATCCAGATCCGCATCTCCGGAGACCACCTGAACCATGGGCAGGCCAAAGGAGATGCGCACCTGTTGGGCAAGTACATCCAGCCCCAACAGCTGCTCTACCAGCGGTTGAAGACCGAGGTAGGCGCGTTTTCCTCCTTCTGTCAGCGACATGCCGGCGGCACTGACAGAGAGTATGCCCTGCTGACGGAGAACCTCGAGATCAGCGCGCAATGGACGTTCGGGGACGCTCAAACGCTCTGCCAAAGCCCGTCGGCCTACGGGTGCTGCCACAGCAAGGGCACGCAGGATTGCGTACCTTCTGCGTAACAAGGGGACGATCTCGGGAGCCAGCTGGACTTCTGCCGCTACCCAATCGGAAAGCAGTCGCTCTGCCACCACCTGAAGCTCCTCCCCGACGCGCTCGATGCGGACAGACCCATGGATCCGGGCTCGGCAGGGACACTTCAGATCCATGCGGGTCAAAAATTGTCCCAAATGGACTTGAAAAGACGGCGTTTATCGCCACGGATCAATGTACCGCTTTCGGCAGAAGCTGACAAGCATCCGCCATCAGTTATGTTGTTCGAGCGGGATAGGGTACGATGCCTGAAATGCTTCCACTCATCCAAGGTGGTATTGCCAAAGATCCGAATGACTTGAAGTCACGCCCGTCGCTCCAGCTTCAATCAGCTCCTCTGTATCTTGGATAGTTTTAACAAAGCCGCCACATAGAAACGGCAAGCCTACCTTCTCTTTGAAATCTCGATAGATCGAGGAAGGAAGAACACCCGGGAGCAACTCAACCATATCTGCCTGATCCTTTTTGGCCTGCTCAACGGAAGAGGTAAATGCTTCACTGTCGATCAAGAAAAATCGTTGTATGGTGAAAAGGCCACGCTTACGGGCAGATCGAAGCAACTGAGAACGCGTCGTAAGGATTCCGAAAACACCCAATTCACTCAAAAATTGCATGCCACTCTCATCTTTTCCAACACCAGCGATCAGATCGGCATGCACCAGCAGTTCTTTCCCGCTCTTACGCGCCCTACCTATCCAGCGTTGCATTCCTTGGAGATCGCCTTTGAGTAGAATAACGAAAGGTGCCTTTGGCAGTGAAATCGCACTCTCAAACTGGGCCGAGGTCCGTACTGCTGGAATCACACCCTGTGCACGCATTTCACCAATCACGTTTTCTGTATCTATAGAAGGAGGCTGCATATGGGATGATCGAGCTCCTTATAGGAATCTTTCGGACAAGAATGTCGGCGTAGAGGAACGCACGAGATGTCCGTTTATCGCAAGTGCCCGTCCACTTCTGGTTGTACCCAGCCTTGAGCGCGCCCAACGGCACGATGCCACCCGTTGATCAGATCATCTCGTATCCTGCCGTCAATGTGTGGTGAAAAAGTGCACTCTTGTTTCCACAGCGCAGAAAGGGCATCCACTGAAGGCCAGACCCCGACTTCCAATCCGGCCAGAAAAGCCGCACCCATCGCAGTTGTCTCTTGAACGGCAGGTTTGACAATCGGAACTTGGAGGACATCGGCCTGAAATTGCATGAGGAATGCGTTTCCCGATGCTCCGCCGTCCACCCGCAATTGTTTGACCGGTACCTCGCTGTCCCGCTTCATCGCCTCAAGGACATCGTACGTCTGATAGGCCACGGACTCCAAAGTGGCACGTGCAATGTGTGCGCGCGTCGTACCGCGGGTCAACCCAATCAAAAGGCCGCGCGCGTAAGCATCCCAGTAGGGCGCACCCAATCCTGTAAAGGCAGGTACCAAATAGACGCCTTCGTTGGAATCAATGGTGCTGGCCAGCTGCTCCGTTTCTTCCGCTGAGTGGATCAATCCCAGCGCATCCCGCAGCCACTGAACGGCAGCACCTGTGACAAAAATGCTTCCCTCCAACGCATAGGTGACCTGATCGCCCATCTGCCAGGCAATGGTGGTTAAAAGCTTATTTTTTGAAATAATAGGTGCATTCCCGGTATTCATCAAAACGAAGCTGCCGGTCCCGTACGTGTTTTTGGCCATACCCGGCTCAAAACACGTTTGTCCAAAAAGCGCTGCTTGCTGGTCTCCAGCGATACCACAGATGGGAATCGCAACGCCGAATAAACTGGTTTTGGTTTCTCCAAAGGTACCGCTAGAAGGACGCACCTGCGGCAACACTTCGGGCGGTATGTGGAGAAGCTCGAGCAGCTCGTGATCCCATTGCATTTCGTGAATGTTATAGAGCATCGTACGAGAAGCATTGGTGACATCCGTTGCATGGACTTTTCCGCCAGTTAAGTTGAAAAGTAACCAGCTGTCTACGGTACCGAAACACAGTTCACCCTGTTGCGCCCGTTCCCGCGCCTCCGCTATGTGATCGAGCAACCAGGCAAGCTTCGTTCCAGAAAAATACGCATCAATGACCAAACCTGTCTTTTGCTGAATCAAGGATTCCCTTCCCTCACTGCGTAGTCGATCGCAGAGGGATGCAGCGCGCCGATCCTGCCATACGATGGCATTGGCCAAAGGTTCTCCGGTCTGTCGATCCCACAGCAAGGTGGTTTCCCGTTGGTTGGTGATGCCAATGGCAGCAACCTGCGCTGCACGGATGCCGGCATCTTTTAACACTTCTTGAGCAGTCGTGATTTGCGTCTGCCAGATTTCGTTGGGATCATGCTCAACCCACCCAGGCTGCGGATAGAGTTGCTGGAACTCCTGTTGCTTGATTGCAACGATCGTTCCGCTATCGTCAAATAGAATCGCACGTGAACTGGTCGTTCCTTGGTCAAGAGCCAAGATATGACGCGTCGCGATGTCCATCCACCCCCTAGGCCGCATACGTCTTCAACGTTGCAATGGCATACGTACGCTGCACCTGATTGGCTTGCTCCTCGCGCAGCTGTTCGTTCCAGTGGAAGTACTGTGCCATCTGATCGACGACACGGGCAGCACTTTCGGCATAACGCTGTGGCTCAAAAAAGAGATAACTGCTGCGTCGCACCAAAAAATCCAGTGGATAGACCGCCCTCTCCTCTTCTTCGGCATACCGCAACTGTGCCATGGCCAATCCATCATTTTGCCAATAGTCGAGCAAGCGCAGTGTATTAGAACCGTATTGATCGGCCAAATAGACCCCATCCTCTTCCGACAACCCGCGCTCCCGGGCCTGTTGAACCCACTTGGACCTCTGTTGCGCAAACCCTTCCGACCCACCGCACTCCCCTCCTGAGATGGGAACCTGTATGGTTCGGGCAGAGACAATGGAACGTCCGTCTAGGGCATGCAGCTGTACTGCGATGCGATCGACAGCACGTTCTGCCATCTTCCGAAAAGCCGTCAACTTGCCGCCTGCGATGGTGATCAAGCCACTTTTGGAAACCCAGATCTCATCTTTGCGGGATACCTCGTCGGCCTGTTTGCCGTCCTCGGCAATGAGTGGGCGAACGCCTGCCCAGCTGGAGCACAAATCGGCCAGGGTGAGATGGGTAGAAGGAAAGATGTAGCTGGCAGCATCCAGCAAGTACTGGACATCTTCCCGCTCGGGAATGACCTCAGCAGGATCACCCTCGTATTCTGTATCTGTCGTTCCAATATAAGTGATTTTTCCCCTCGGGATGGCGAAAATCATGCGTTTGTCCACGTTGTCAAAATAGACGGCTCGCCCCAGAGGCAAACGATCATACGGTACGACGATATGCACCCCCTTTGCCAGCAGCAAGTGCTTTTCATCCATGGAATGATCCATTTTGCGCAATTGATCCACCCACGGTCCCGCTGCGTTGACAACCACCTTGGCCTGCACCTCATACGCCTTGCCATCCACGCGATCTCGGATAGTCGCCCCCCTGATACGACCGTCTCCCCCATACAAGAGCCCTTCTGCTTTTGCATGGTTGACGGCAAAGGCACCATGACTGACCGCCGATTTGATCACGTCGACAGTGAGCCTGGCATCGTTGGTCAGATATTCGTAGTACAGTCCTCCCCCGTTCACCCAGTCTGTCAGCAGTGGTTCCAGCTGAAACGTTTCCTGTGCGCTGAGCATCTTACGGCGCTCTGTTTTTTTGACACCCGCCAAGCGGTCATAAAGCCAAGTCCCGAATGACATTGTCAGTCGACTGTAGTTGCCTCCTGGTACCAGGGGCAAGAGCATTTGGGTCGGGCGGACCACGTGGGGGGCCAGGCGATAAAGCACCGCCCGTTCTCGCCCCGTCTCACGCACGACCCCAAGTTGATATTGCTGCAAGTACCGCAGCCCGCCATGCACCAATTTTGTGGACCTGCTGCTGGTTCCTTCCGCAAAATCCTGCATTTCAACCAAGCCTACGCGCATGCCGCGCAAAGAGGCGTCCCAAGCGATGCCTGCCCCCGTGATCCCTCCACCAATGACCAAGACATCCAAAGGAGTCTGGGCCATCTCTTCCAAATCGGTTTTCCGCTCTTTCGCCTGCAATCCAGGCATCTTTCGTCCCCCAATACGCAAAGGCCGCAATACCCACTGAAGTGAGTACTGCGGCCTTCTCCAAATCTCCCGGCCAATGCTCTGTCTAAATGTAAACAACTTGATCTGCCCTGTCAAGTCAGAAGGATGTAGGAAGAAGCGCTCGCAACTGTGCCATCTCGATTCGACCGCTGGCGACCTCTTTGCCATCGATCAATAGCACCGGCAGGCGTTCACCATACGTCTGCTGCAAAAAGGGATCCTCGTCGGCCCACCATTCTTCATATAAAAAAGGCCTGTCCGCTGCAAGAACACCCAGCGTTTCAAGCCGGCGATGGGTCTCTTCGCAGAGCGAACATCCCTTACGCCGCACCAAAACCACGCGCATCGGATCACCCTTAAACAGCTTAGCGCATCCAAGAAGGGCATGCATCCTCCCTCCTTCTGCGGCTAGGGACACCCCGTTTAGCGTCGGAAGCGATCGCGTCGAAAAGCACCTTGAAAATGGGCTTGCTGGTTATCTCCTGCAAAGGTGTGCCGTTCTTGCGTTTCACTTGCTTTCTCTTGTGTTTGCCCCTCTACTTGCCCACTCTGCGCGTGGTGGACACGTTCGGAGCCATCGGAGCGCTGGGTCTCTGACGCCTCCTGCGACCCTTCTTGCGACCACGCCATCAGTAGGGCACTCGCACGACTAACAGCACGGCTGGCCGCCTCCAGTTGTCCGCGTACCTCCTGCAACTGCGCACTGATCGGAATCACTTGCGAACGCTCCTCGGCCAACGCACCCACTTCCATCTCTGAGCGTGCCTCCTCCTTTTGTGTCGCACCCGCAACACCACGGTCGACAGTACGGGTAGCCCTCTCTCTTGCATTTCGGCCCACTGCTGGGGCATTTTGCGAGGCCTGACGAGAATCTCTCTCCTGCGCTCTCACTTCGGTGGACATCTCCCCTTGCTGAGAGCGATCGGCCATCCTGGCGTGGCGCAACTGCAATGCCAATGGCCGCGGCGTCAACAGGCGCGTTCCCGCATACTTGCGGATGTTCCGTCTTTTTTCCTCTTTCATCCCTTCGCCTCCCCATCCTGACCCTTTTGTCCTTGCGTTACCGGACGCTTCTTTTTGGTGATCCAGTCGCTGATATCGGTCATCGTCGGCATATGGTCATCGCGCAGGTCGATATACAGCTCCCCCTTGGCGTTTAATCCCGCAAAGACAACGTCGGAGAGGTGCTGCACCCCCTGCTCTGCCAGTTTCTGCATCAACCACTTACCGTCCAAATGGTTCTGCAACAAATTCTGATAGATAATTTGGCCATCGATGATCAGCTCACTCTCTATTCCCTCATATTGGCTTGGAATGGACAGATCTTCCCGCGTCGCTGCTTTTTTGGATGCTTTTTTGAGGACAGAGAGCTGGCCGTTGGTTTCCATAATGGCAAACTCGACCTCGCTGGTGTCGAAGATGTCTTTCAAGCGCAACATGGCGGTGAGATCGTCGATGCTGTAGCGCATGGTGCCGAGGTTCTTTTCGAGGATTTTGCCATTGTGGATCACTACAGTCGGCTCACCCGTCACCACTTTATTGAGCAGACGGTGACGCAGTTGCAACCAGCCCAGCAGCCCGGTCAGCACTGCGAAGATAATCAAGATGATCAGGTTTTTCAGGATACGATCCTCTTGGGCATCTGCGACCAGCCCAGCGAGATCTCCCAATGTAATCCCCGTCACATAATCGACAAAGGTCAGCTGGGAGAGTTGCTTGTTGCCCAGCAACCGTGTGAGGAACAGGATGATAGCAAACGTCAGGATGCTGTGCAGTGTCGCGTCCGCCAGCATGGTCAAGCTAAACTGCGTGGCACGCCTCCCCCGAACCGACGTCCGCTGCGTATTATGGGGTCTCAAACAGCCGAACATACGCCGAGGGGGAAAGTTGCGATGGGACACTTGTTATCCATCGGGTTGTTGACGTTGGGGGTTATCGTCGTAGGTTCGATCATCCTATGGATTTTGGTACGCACGGAACGTCTGTGACTCTCTTGCTCGTGTCTGTGCTACGAAAAGGTGTCTTCTAGGTCGAAAGAAGCACCGTCATAGGCAGCCAGTACCGGCACACCACTCTCCTGTGCACAAAAAGCAGCCATCTGTTGTCGTAAATCGTTGGGGACAACGCTTGCTCGATTGAAGTGTGTAAGGATGCAGAGCTTGGGATGGACTGCGCGAAGCAGTGCAACCACGCCAAAATCGGTGAGATGTCGCTGCCACCAAGCCATATGGCTGGTCACGTTGGCGATGATCACTTCCACACCCGCCAGTGCCCCGATCAAATCGTCGCGAATACCGGTGATATCTTCACATCGTTCGATGAGGCGTACAGGATCGCCAAAACGAACCGTTCGCTGCCCATTCCAAAAGGAAGTGATCAAGTTGGTATCGGAGGTATAAGCGAGGGAACGGCCTTTGTAGTGAAACCGATAACCGAGGTTAGGACCTCCATGATAGGCCTTCAAGGCGGCAATCTGCACCCCGGCCACCTCGGCCTGATCCCCTGGCTTCATCGCGATCACATCGGGCCCACCCGGATAAGCCGTTGCCCCATCACGCCCCTGATGGAACTGGTCGATCACCTGCTCTTCCAACAGGGTGTGATGAGCAATCAAGTAGCCACGCCGTACATACATGGCACGGCACATCGCTTCAATGACCGCAGCAGCGCCACCGACGTGATCCAGATGACGATGAGAGATCAAGACGCCGTGCAGATCACCCAGTGGCCAGCCCCGTTCCAACGCACGGGGTAACGCACCTGGTCCTGGGTCAAGTGCAAAAAAAGCTGGACCAAAGCGCAACAGAAAACCGCCGGTAGCTGGCACTTGTCCGACCACCGCTTCTGGATTGCCTCCTGTCCCCAAAAAGCCTAACCAAAAGCGTTCCCCCAGCGTCGGCTCTTGTGTGGAGCGAAACATCTTCCAGGCTCGCGCAAGTTGTGCTTTCGTTTGCTCCATCAGCATCTCTCTATCGATCGGACTTTCCATGGTTCGGCACCTTCTCCGTCAACCCTTGTTTGTACGCTTGTTTACTCTATGATATACTCCCACTGCTTTGGAAGCACTGCCCCGTGGGAGGGGAGTAGGGCGCCGGCTTCGGCTGGTCAGCAAGGTCGTCAACCCGGCAACCTGCCCGGCCTTGCTGCACAATTGTGGCCACGAGACCTCCGCGCAATTGCGCGGAGGTCTCGTTTGCCTAAAGGGAGCTAGAGATGATTCTGTCCATAGTCCTGGTCATCGTCGCTTTTGTCATCATTCTCATCGGTGCAGAACTCTTCACCAATGCCATCGAGTGGTTGGGCGCCCACCTGCATCTGGGAACCGGGGCCGTCGGCAGTGTACTCGCAGCCGTCGGCACAGCCCTCCCCGAATCCGTCATCCCCATCATTGCCTTCATCTCCGGCGGCACTGCCTCACACGAAATCGGTACCGGCGCCGTTTTAGGCGCACCGTTTATGCTTTCGACCTTGACGATGGTCGTGACAGGTGTCGCCGCATTGGCTTACCTGCACCGCAGGGAGACGCCCTGGATCCACATCCAATATGAGATCGTCAGTCGCGATCTGCTCTTCTTTTTCATGGTCTACATCGGTGCGATCGCCAGCTCTTTTCTGAACGTGCCTGCCCTCCGCTATACTGTCGCAGGTGCTTTAATCCTCCTCTACGGGGTATATGTATGGTTGACCGTCAAACGAAGCAGTGCCTCTGCTGAAAACGAAGATCTTGCCGCACTGCGTTTTGCTCCCAAGCAGCAGAAGCCGGACCCGTTGCGGATCATCGCTCAGTTGGTAATCGCCCTGGCTGCCATCGTTGGCGGATCAAATCTTCTGGTCAATGAAATTGAAAACGTTGCCGCAGCCATCGGCATCTCAGCTTTTGTCATTTCGGTCATCATCATTCCCATTGCCACAGAATTGCCGGAAAAGTTCAACTCGGTTCTGTGGATCGGACAGAAGAAGGATACACTGGCCATCGGCAACATCACAGGTGCGATGGTCTACCAGAGTTCGCTCCTTCCCGCCATTGGCATTTTCCTTTCCCCCTGGAGACTGGATGCGTCCGCATTGGCCAGTGCCGTCTGTGCACTGGCTTCTTCCGCCTTCATTGCGATCATGCTGATCCTCACCAAACGAATGCATGCCGCCGCTTTGGCAGGAATCGGGGCAATCTTTTATGCAGGCTACTTGATTTACCTCTTCGGGTTCTCCCTTGCCGGCTGAGCAGCTCAGATATCGCTGCTTAGAAACCGGACAAGGGCCTCGATCGCGTCTCGTTCATCTTCTCCTTCTGCTGTCAGGACCACTTCACTGCCCTGGCCGACTGCCAACGACATCACACCCATGATGCTCTTGGCGTCGGCTTTTTTTCCATTGCGCTCAATGGTGATCTCCGAATTGAACTTTCCTGCTTCTTGTACAAAAAGGGCAGCCGGACGTAAGTGCAATCCTGTGTGTAGACGAACAACCACCGAACGTGCAACCATGCCTCATCCTCCCGCCATGCGCTGCATTGTAACATATTGTGGCTTTTTTATGAAGTATGATCACGCGCCACTGCTTCGATGGCAGCCAGACGGCGGCCCACTGTTGATTTGGAAAGGGGCTGAGGCAAAAGCCTTCCCAATTCAGCAAGCGTCGCTTCAGGATAACGTAAACGCAAGCGCGCCACCTCCTGGAGCTTCGCCGGAAGGCCCCCCAATGCTCCCATTGCGTCCAAGCGTTCAATCGCTTCCCGTTGTCGCACGGCGACAGCAATACTCTTTTCCAGGTTGGCTGTCTCTGCATTGACAAGCCGATTGACGCGATTCTTCATGGAACGCACGATACGCACATCTTCAAAAGCCAGGAGGGAGTGGGAGGCGCCTGCGGTTTGCAAGAAGGAAGCAATTGTCTCCCCCTCCTTTATGTAAAAAACTACTTCATTGCGACGATGGGTCAGGTGTGCCGAGATGCCGCAAGCCTTTAAGGCGTTCTCAAGACGCTTTGCCCCTTGTGCCGTGGGCACGGCAAGTTCCAAATGGTATCCACCGACATGTGGATCGCTGACAGAACCTACTGCCAAGAACGCACCCCGTAAGAAAGCACGGCGATCACAGCGGCCCGCGCGTTTCCGGTGTGTAAGGGCGTCCTCTGGCAAACAGACCTGATACAGATGACGTCCACGGGCTCCGGCTCCGCGGGTCACTGAAACGGTCGGGCGAAGCGCACCTACCTGGCCGGCCAACTGCAAAAAACGCCGGGCGATCGCGGCACTCTCTGTGCGCAGTCGCAGCGTACCCACAGAAAACGAGCCGATCGACAGGCCCTGTAATTCGGCAATGGCACAGCAGTCTGCAACCTCCAAATGGGTCAGCTCAGACTTCGCTTCGCTCGCAAATGACAAGGGCCCTTCCTCCCCTCTTCACGCTTCAGCGATCCTTTTCTCCGGCCAATTTCCACAACAGGGCCGCTAACTTGACCGGATCATGACGTGCAAACCCATCACGACTCAATAGCTCCTCCATGGCGACGCGATAGCCGCGGGCCGTCAACCGGGCGACATCGGCCACAACCGGATAGCTTCCTTCGGCTGCATAGCGCACCAACACTTCTTCTGGGAGGCTGCCACTGGAGAGCACAACCGTATCGACAATCGGACCAACATAATGTTCTAGAGCCGCGACATGATCACTGGCCGTAAAGCCATCGGTCTCGCCAGGCTGGGTCATTACGTTACAAACATAAACTTTGCGCCGCGCATTTGAGTGCAGTATCGCATCTGCAACACCCGACACCAACAAATTGGGAAGCACACTGGTAAATAGGCTTCCCGGCCCCAAGACGATCATATCCGCTTCAGCCAAGGCTTCGAGGACGGCCGGCAGGGCACGAACCGATGGGGTCAACCAGATGCGCGCAATCCGCCCGCCAGCCGCAGTGATCTGACTCTCTCCCACGACAGTTCGATGGTCTTCCAACTCTGCACACAGCGTATAGGCCTCTGCCGAAACCGGTAGCACACGACCATGAACGCGCAAGACCGAAGAAAGTTCTGCGACTGCCGCGGGAAAATCCCCTGTCTCTTCCTGCAATGCCGCCAATAGCAGATTGCCGACCGCATGGCCACGGAGGGCACCCGGTCCCTGAAAGCGATGCTGCAACAGCTGCTCCACGTTCGGAGCCAGTTCGCTGAGGGCGACCAAGACATTGCGAATGTCCCCTGGGGGTGGCATACCGAAGTCTTCGCGCAACCGTCCCGAAGAACCGCCATTGTCCCCGACGGTCACAACTGCAATCGGAAAAACCGGATAGCGTTTGAGCCCCGCAAGCAGCGTCGACAGCCCTGTACCTCCACCAATGGCGACCACCTTCTGCTCCATCAGCCCGCCGACAGGACGCTTTCTGCGCTGCCAGATACGCACGCTTTGCAACGCCGTCTCTACCCGTCGTGCCCCTGCTGCAACGGAAGTCGTCGCTGCCATCAATGCCACCGAAGAAGCGGCAAAACCCGGCAACAAGTCGAGCAAGCCAGCGATCGGAAAAAGCCAGCGCCCCACCGCCACTGCGGCGCCAAACCCAGTCAATATCTCCGCGATGCCCGCCCAGCTTTGCTCTAGGCGACTCATTCCCGTCTCTCCAACAGATCCCGCTGCAGATCACGATGGACCACGTGTGCGACCCCTCCACCTGCTCCTATCCGCTGGGCCAGCCACTCTGCAATGGCGACCGAACGGTGTCGACCGCCCGTACATCCGATCGCGATCACCAAGTGGCTCCGACCTTCGCTTTCGTACTGCGGGATCAGAAAGTCGAGCAGATCAGACAGATGGTCGAGGAGCGCTTGGCCGATGGGCGTTTCCAATACAAAGCGACGGACCGGTTCGTCTTTTCCGGAGAGGGGACGCAGGTTCTCATCGTAATAGGGATTGGGCAGGAAACGCACATCAAAAACGAGATCACTGTCGAGCGGCAGTCCGTATTTAAATCCCAACGAGAGGATGCTCACTTGCAGGGTGGTCAATCTACCCTTGGTTCCAAACGAAGCTGTCAGCAGCTCTTTGAGCGCCTTGGGGGTCAGGGCGCTTGTGTTGATGACGAGATCGGCCATGCCACGTACTGTCGCCAGTTGTTCCCTTTCCCGGCCGATCCCGTCCAGCGGACTTTCTCCAGGAGAAGCGGACGGATGCCGTCTGCGGCTCTCTTTATAGCGCCGCACCAGGATCTCATCGTCGGCCTCCAAGAAGAGCACCTGACAGTGAATGCCGCTCTGTCGGCGCAGCCATGCCACGGCATCGTAAAAGGCGGGGAAAAAGTCCCCGCTGCGCAAATCGGTCACCAGAGCAATATGATCGATGGATCCGTGCGTTTGTGAGCACAGCTCGACAAAGCGCTCGATCAAGATAGGCGGCAGGTTATCAATCACAAAATAGCCTGCGTCCTCAAAAAAACGGCCGGCCACACTTTTGCCTGCCCCAGACAGACCGGTAATGAGTACACATTCGATCGGTTCGGTCATCTGAGATCCCCCCACAGGGCATCTCTCCGCATCTCTACAAGCCGTTACCGGCTAGATGCTCCGAAAGAGCAACGACGCATTTTGCCCACCAAAACCAAACGAGTTGCTCAACGCGTAACGCAATCCAGCCACCTCGCGACTCTCATTGGGCACGACGTCGAGGGGACACTGGGGGTCAGGCACTTCGTAGTTGAGTGTTGGCGGCAGAATCCCTGTCTGCAGTGCAAGGATGGTGGCAATGGCTTCTGCAGCACCTCCAGCACCCATCAGATGCCCGGTTGCTCCCTTGATGGAACTGACCGGCAAGCGCGTCAACATCGGCCCAAAGAGATGGGCAATCGCTTCCGCCTCCACCCGATCCCCCAACGGCGTGGAGGTGCCGTGTGCGTTGATGTAACCGACCTCTTCTGCTGCAACATGGGCATCTTCCAATGCCGCGCGCATTGCAGCGATCTCCCCGTGTCCATCAGGAGCAGGCGCTGTTGCGTGATAACCGTCGCCATACGATCCATAACCGATCAGATACGCCAAAGGATCTACCCCCCGGGCTTGCGCATGGGTCGCGCTCTCTACAAAAAGAGCAGCACCACCCTCACCCATCACCATGCCATCCCGCAATTTGTCGAAAGGTCGACACGCATGGGAGGGATCGTCGTTACGCGTCGAGACAGCCCGTGTCTGGCAGATGCCGGCAAAACCGAGGGGCGTCAGCACGGCCTCTCCACCTCCCACCAAGACTGCGTCACAGACGCCAGAAGTAATCAGGCGCTTTGCTTCCCCAAGTGCCAAGGCACTGGAAGCACATGCAGCCGTATAGGTCAGAGAAGGTCCACGCATGCCCCACAAGATGCCCGCCTCATTGGCCGCCATATTTGGCAACATACGCGGGATCATACGGGGGCTGACGCGACTTGGCCCACGCTTCAAGAAGGTCTGCTCTTCCGTCTCGATCGTCTCGATACCGCCGATCGATGTACCAAAAGTTACGCCGACGCGATACGGATCTTTTTCTTGCTCACTCGACCAGTGGGCCTGGTCGAGCGCCATCCGCATGGCGGCCAGCCCGAAGAGCATGAAACGATCCCCTTCACGAATCACACGGGTGTCTAGATACTGGGCTGGATCAAAGTCCACAACCTCGGCACCAAAGTGGGCCGCATATCCTGTCGTATCAAAGCGGCGGATCAGTGCGATGCCTGAAACGCCAGAGACAAGCGCTTCCCAAAAGGGCTGCACCCCTACTCCTATCGGGGAGACGACACCCATCCCCGTGATCACCACTTCTTCTGTCACGAGCTTTCTCTCCCCCCTGACCAGCCGTCTACCCCTCTGCCAATGCCTGCTTTAATTGTGAAATGATCGGCACCGGCGTCGGATCGATTCCGTAGGCCAAGGCAAGGTAGAGGCTGGCGAAATCCCCCAAATAGAGCAGGGAAAAGGCCTGGCCCAGTGCCGTCTCTCCCTCTCCTTCGACGATTTGCACCCCGGCAACCTGATCTTTGATCAGATCTGCCGAAATGCTCATCCGCTTATGGATACGAGGATGGTCAAAACCCGTCCGCAAGATCACGATCTGCATCTTCTGCAGCACGTCCGCTGGCCCTTGAAAACCGTTGATCTCGTTGTGGTTCAGCTCGGAGAAGAGGTTCCAGTAGGCCGGTGCTTTGGCGTTTTCGTTGATCTGTGTCTTCCAACGCATCGCAACTGCCTCCGTCGTGCCAGAGGCACCCCAGATCACCGGCAACCGATCAACAAAGGATTGCGCGATCTGTTTGGCCAAATTGTTCTCAACGGGATTTTCCGGCGCATATCGTTCGCGCATTGCCCGTAACACCGAGAGTACATCGCGCACATCGGCTCCTCCACCGGTGATTAGCGCTGCTGTGTCAAGCAGTAGGATCGCCGGAAAGAGCAAGTAACCCGTTGCGGTACGGGGTGGATAGCCTTGCGGTACTTCTACCAATCCATCTCCTGCCGCTTTGGCACGCTTGGCAAGCTCTCCACCGGAAGTGATACAGACGATCTGAGCCTTGCGCTGCTTCGCCTCCTCATAAGCTGCAAGCGTCTCTTCGGTATCCCCCGAATAGCTGGTAACAAAGACCAACGTCTTTTCGTCGACAAAACCGGGTAGAGTGTACCCGCGGTTGACCACAATAGGGACCTTGGCCTGATCCGCTGCGTAGACGCGGAGCAGATCACCGCCAATTGCTGAACCTCCCAAACCGGTCACGACGAGGGTATCGACACGCGGCACATCGATCTGAACGCCGCTTTTTGTCGCCAGTTCCATCGCTTCTTCGATCTGTTCAGGAAGGTGATAGACCCGATCCAAGCTTTCCCCCGGATCGGCGGCACGCAATGCTTGGGCATCATTAAAGTCGATCATGCTTCCACTCCTTTCTTATCGGCCACCCTGCGCCTGTTGTTGCGCCGGATGCTGTTGCTGCGTTTGCTGCTGTTGTGCAGCGGGATTGGCTTGTCCGCCGGCTGCCTGCGCCAACTGTTGAAGGACACCTTGCAATTGCTGCTGGACCTGCCCATAGCCGCTCCAATCCCCATTGCGTAGCGCCTGCTGACCTTGATTGAAAAGTTGTTGTGCCTGTTGGATAAGCCTGGTGACTTCCGGCGTCGGTGTCGTCGTGGGAGCAGGCGGCGCTTGCTGCTCCAGTGAGGTCGATGGCGGCGCCTTTGCCCCAAAGACAGCTGCCAACGCTTCTTGTAGCGTCGGGCGCATGGCGACCTGTTCATTGTAACCGACAATGACCTGCCTTACCTCAGGGATGCTCGAAGTCCCATTTGCACGCAGGTAGATCGGTTCCACATACAAGATGGCATCCTTGACTGGTATTGCCAAAGTATTGCCCCGGATGACGGTCGATCCTCCTGAATTCCACAAGGTAAACTGTTGGGAGATCCCCGGGTCGGCATCGATCCACCGCTCGAATGTCTGCGGTCCTGGTACCAGTATCCCTTTGGGCATCTCATAGAGTATCAGTTGACCATAATGCTGCGGATCACTGCGCGCAGCCAGCCAACCGGTCAGGTTGAGTAAAGGAGTCTGCCCCTGTGGCGCAGGAGTAAACGGCTGCATCAACACGAACTCGGCATTGGGTTGGCCGGAAAGTCGCACGACAGCGTAGTAAGGCAGCATGCGCTGGACATTGCCCGAGTAGTTCTCATTGGCCTGGGTCCAAGCATCTTCCTTGTTATAGAACACCATCGGATCGGTCATATGGTACAAGTTGAGCATGTTGGTTTGAATGCCAAAAAGATCTTCCGGATAGCGCAGATGTGCACGCAATGCAGCGGGCATGGCGTCAAGAGGTTGGAAGATTCCACCGTACATGTGATTGTACGTTGTTGCCAGCGGATCTTTGAAGTCGACTTGATAAAAGGTAACGGTTCCGTTGTATGCATCTATGACGATCTTAATGGAATTGCGCACATAGTTCAGGTCGCTGTTCGCCGATTCAGACGTCGCATACGGGTACCCAGAGCCCATGGTATACGCATCTTGAATCCAATACAGTTTCCCGTCTGCAATCACCATGTAGGGGTTGCGGTCGTAGTAGAGAAACGGTGCGATGGTCGCCACGCGATCGGAGATGACGCGATGGATCATCAACCGGCTCTCCGCAGTAATGTCATTGGAAAGCAGCAGGCGCAACGTGCCTTCGGAAGCGCTGTAAAACAGCCGGTTGTACCAGGTCATCGGAATCCCACCGGTACCCTCGTAATGGTTGGTCGTGGTTCCTTCGCCAGAGGGAGCGTCGAACTCACCCCCTTTGGTGTTGGCAATGACGTACTCGCTGGTCTGTTCTCCATAGTAAATCCTCGGCTGTGTGATCGGGATCTCGCTTTGGACAGGAATGTTGTGGGCAATAAAGACCGGATCGCCCGTCGACGTCACTTGACCGACCGGTGCCATGACAACCCCATTGCCGTGGGTGTACCGCTCATGCAAGTTGACCCAGGTCTGGCCCTGGGCAGGAATTTTGCTGACGTCCAATTCGCGCGGTGCAAGGATTACCTCTGTCATTTTACCGCCGATAGGATAGCGATCCATATCCAAATTGGAAGGATTGTCCGATCCCGGATTGGTAAAGGAGTAGTAGTAGCGCAACGCTTCAAGTTGCGTGAAGGCCTCTTGCGCAGGCTGGATATCGAGCAACCGGATGTTTCGAACGACGTCGGTTTCAGAAGTCACGTCTTGGTAAGTCAGATCGTTACGTGCCGGAAAGGCATGGGTGGTCACCGCATCGATGTCATACGCCCGACGGGTCCATGCGATGTTGCGTGCAATATAGGGTCGTTCCCGCGTCGCCTCATTGGGTGTGACCGAAAATTGCTGCAGAAGTGCAGGGTAGATCGCCGTGATGATCAGAACCACCAGATAGCCACCAACGGCCGGTAGAATAAAACGCCGCCAGGCTCCGCGCCGCATCATGGCGACGAAGAAAAGGGCGATCATTGCGCTGAAGACAAGCCTGACCCACTGCATCGGCAGACGCGCATGGATATCGGTGTACCCCGCGCCCGCCAATACGGTGCCGTTGTTGCTTTGGAGGAAGCCAAATCGCCCCAACCAGATGCCGATGGCCTGCAGGCCAAAGAAGGTAGCCCATACGAGCAGGGCATGGAAAGTTGCCTGCTTTGTCAGTGGCCGCTCACCGGAGAAAAGTTCATCCCTTGTCCAGGCACCGAGCACCGCATAACCAATGGTCAAGAGGATAGCGAGGGCGAGATTGACACCGTTGAGATAGTTCAGCACCGCCTTCCAAAAGGGAAGCACCTGCATATAGAACGAAACATCATGTCCAAAGACCGGATCGCTTTCGCCAAAGGGCGTGGCGTAGAGCCATTGCAACAGTTTCGGCCAATTGCCCGCAAAGCTGATGCCCAAAAGAATCGCGATTACCAGGCTGAACCAAAAGGCGATACGTCGTGCCACTGCAGGAGAGAGTGCACCTGACGGTGCCAGCTCGATCACATTGTGCCTCTCCCTATTGGTCGGGCCGTAGTTGACCAACACCTGGAGAAAGAAGGAGAAGTGAAAACGAAGAAAGAAGAAAAAGCCGATACCTGCAACGATGCCCAATCCCCAACCGGCTGCCAGACGCATCCAATAAACCCGGGTGTACCCTACTTCCTCAAACCAACGCACGTTCGTGTAGATGCGAATGCCAACGATGATCAGGGCAACGACAACGACCGCCAAGACAACCCAGCGAAGGCGCTTCATCCCTTACCCCCAAATGGGGCTGTCTCTTCCCAGATGTTTTGAGATTGTCGCGCCAAGGGAAGCAACAGCCGAACATGTTCGGAGACGGTACGCGGATTGGCCCGGTAACGCTCCCCGTACTGCCGCACCGAAACCGGACCGCTTCCTTGGATGCGATCCATGACCGTTTCAATAGCTGCAGCCCAGGCTTCCGGCTTACGCAGTCGAGGCAACGTTCCCATGCGGGTCAGGACGTACGCCCACAACGCAGCAGCCTGCTGAAAACGCCCACTTTGTCCCAATGCCGATTCCAGGACGTCAGCGACCGCCAGCCACTGCGGATACCAATCGGGTAGCCGAGGCGCCCAAACCACTTTCTGCGCAACGCTTTTTTCCAAGGGCGGCTCGTTTTCTCCGATGGTGTAAGGAAGGCGGTGGGCCCATTCTGACACTGCCAGTGCATTGCGCGCCTGTTCCGCCACCTGCTGCCATTCTTCGTCTTCTTCCCCATTTTCGATCAGCTGTCTCCAGATCTGCGTGGCCAAGCGGGGCCGTCCTGCATTAAAGGCAGCAATGCCAGTAAAATAGGCTAAGATCGGATCAAATCCACCCAAATGCTGATAGAGTGGGTAGAAGAGAGCCAATGCCTCTCTATCCGCGCCCAAGATACCCAAGGTGGAAGCAAGTTTTTCACGCTGGTCATAGGCCAACGGCCGCAAGCGACAGAGCAGCTGCTGCTCCTGCTCCGCTTTCTGACGATTGCCCATCTCCATATGAAAGAGGGCGAGATTGCAATGCGCATGGATATTGCCCTGATCGCGCTCGATGACAGATTCGGCCAGTTGAATGGCCCGGCCGACCTTTCCTTCGTGAAAATAGGCCAATGCTAGATTGTTGCGCAGAGCAATCGCATCCGGATAGCGGGAAACCGCTTGTTCCAAGACTGCAGATGCCTCTTGAAAGTGGCCATCTTCCAGCAGTAGTCGTGCCTCTTCATTTTCTGCAGCTGCGCCTTCTGCGGTCGGATCCTCTGTCTCCGAAGCCTCTTCTGGAGGTACTTCATCCTGCTCTTCTTCCAAGATTGCAATCAATTCCTCTGCTTCATCTGCCAACTCCCCTGCCGGTGCCCGTTCCAAGTACCGGCGTGCCGCCCTCAGAGCAGTTTCGAACTCCCCCAAGTTTCCATAGTTGACGGAAAGCCAGTAGTCGTACTCTGCCTCATCCTGGCGCAGTTCCTTCATCAGGTATTCAAACACGGCAATAGACTCTTCAAAGAACCCCATTTCACTGAGCAACCGTGCCAAATCAAAGTGGACTGCGGCGTTTTGGGGGGCGCGTTCACTTGCTCGCCGTAAATAGCGCAATGCGCGGCCATATTCTTGGCGATCCGCCCACTTGTGTGCCCGTCGACGGTAAGCCTCTGCACTCAAGTCGATGGGGATCACTCGTTTTTGGACAAGTTTACGTTGCATCGATCGTCTCCTGAACAGATGTCCTGCCTCAACCGGTCGTTCCCTTGATATTGTCAGTATACCATAGCCACGCTTGCGCAAAAGAAAAGGCGGCGGGAATCCGTCGCCTCTCTCCTACGATCGCCGAAAAATCCGTTCTTAAGCGAGATCCTGTGCCAATTCTTGGCGAAGCGTTTCAGGAACGGTCGCGCTTTCCGTATATCGTGGATGATCGATGACCAAGCGCAACGGTGCACTGCCGTTTCGGATTGCCTCGGCATGGACCTCGTTCAAGTTGAACTTGAGGTAGTGAACCGAGGCAGTTTTGTCCGTCCGCGTCAGATCCTCGTCCGGTGTCGCAGCGACGCGCTCCTCACCGATCATCAGTGCAACATGGTTCTCGATGCCGACCAACTCACCCAAGATCACCGGTATCTGGGATTGCTCCGTAATTTCGATAAACATCGTCGCACACAACTGGTTGCCCTGTGGCACCAAGTCGTTGTAGATCTCGACCTCTTCTTGGATTTTCTCAGGTTCGTGCATGTTTTCGGCCCGCACCATTTCTTGGATCTGGTAGGCCATGGTATCGTGGTTCTCAAAATAAATGGTCACACGGTCACCGATATGCAAACGCCGACGATCTTTGATCGCTCGAACCTCTTGGCGCCGCTGTTCACGCACCGGAGCATACGCTTCTGGAGAGAGAATTTCCTCTGCAGTCACCAATTTCACTTCAAACTCACCTCCGCAGCACCGCTTACCCGTCTCTGCAAAAAGGTGGCAGTCCGCCGGGACTGCCACCTCACCTGCTTCGTCTCTTAGGAAGCCAGGCTTTCCAGTCCCTTCTGGAAGCGCGCCGCATGGGCTTTTTCTGCCCGGGCCAAGGTCTCCAGCCAATCGGCAATATCGTCAAACCCTTCATCCCGTGCGACACGGGCAAAGCCAGGGTACATCTCCGTATATTCGTAGGTTTCCCCAGCAATGGCCGACTTGAGATTCTGTTCCGTGGTCCCGATCTTCTCTCCTGTTACCGGATCACCCCATGACTTCAAAAAGTCGAGGTGCCCAAAGGCATGTCCCGTCTCGCCTTCCGAAACATCGCGGAAGAGTCCGGCGACATCGGGCCGCCCTTCGATATCCGCTTGCCGCGCGAAGTAGAGATAGCGCCGGTTGGCCTGAGATTCTCCAGCGAATGCGACCTTTAAGTTTTCCAGGGTTTTCGTACCTTCCAGTGACTTTGCCATAGGTGCAACGCCTCCTTGGATTTGCTCGGAACTTTGTCGTGCATGCACAGAAACGAGATCTGAGTAGGCAGCCTGGCAGGACGGACATCCGTCCACCACAAACCACAGCTCGGTCCGCACCAGTGGCCAACCCTTCTGGCGCAGAGGCAGCGGATCGGGTAAGGCAACCTCATCGCAATCCATCAGGCGCCCACAACGCTGGCAATACAGGTGGGCATGCTCATCCGTCCGGGTGTCGAAATGCAACCGTGCATCACCAAAGGAGTACGGTTGCAATACGCCCATTTCCACGAGCTCCCCGATCACCTTATAGACGGTGGCCTGTGAAAGGGTCGGTTGCACTTGGCGCACACGAGCCAACAAGACGTCCGCCGTGGGGTGGGTGTCATCGCCGCTGAGGGCATGAACGACGGCCATCCGCTGTGCCGTGATGCGCTTGCCACGCTGTCGATAAGCAGTAATGACTTCGTCGACTGTCAGGCGCCCACCCCCTCTCCTCTCTCTGGAGAATTATGCAGAATTGTTCCTAAAATGGAACGCTTCCGCACTTCTCGCTATGAAATATAACACCCTCTCGTTGGACAATCAACCCCGCGCGACAAAAACTGTCCACTCACCCACCAGTTGGGGACGATCGTCCGTCGCAAACCCGCCCGGATACGCATCGATGGAAGTGGGGAAACGGCAAGTGCGAAAGGAAGGATGGGCCATGTCAGAAGAAGAGAAACTCCCTGGGGAAGAAGATACGGTAGAACCGATCTGGTATGAGGAAGACCCGCAGGACCCGAAAAGAACGCCACACCGGCATTACCCTCGCCGTCATTATCGGCGCTATCCCTGCCGACCGGGTTATCCCCCTCCCTACTATCCGCCTTATTCGCCGTGGGAGGGCCATAAACCTCACCCGATGCCCTGGCAAGAGGATTGGGATACCCACGATGATTGGTGGAAGATGCCGAAGGGCTGCGACGGCAAGTGGATGCCGGAAGAATAGGCAATCCTTACCCGAGGGGAACCGGTGAGGCTTCGCGGTTGTGAAAGCGCAAAACCGATGTCACGCCGAGGCTTTGCAACCACGCGGCGATCCGATGCAGCTGTGCTCCGACACGATGGGGTGCATGGGCATCGGAGCCGAGTACAAACGGTATGTGCCGCGTGATCGCTTCCTGTACCAGCCACCGGGCTGGGAAGGGAGAAGCCTTGGGATAGCGGAGACCAGAGCTGTTGATTTCGATGGCCATACCGGCTTTGCGAAGTTCCTCAAGCGCCGCGATGGCCACTTCTCGTGCCAGCTGGGTATGTCCGCAAAAGAATTTGTCGACGACGTCGAAATGTCCTGCGATCTGAAAGAGGCCACTACGCGCCAGTCCCTGCACGTCAAAAAAGTAGGATTCACTCAAGGACAGGGCACTGGTTGCAGCATAACGTTCCAAAAACCGCTCGTCGGTTAGGTCCCAACCATTGACAAAATGCACCGAACCGATGACGTAGTCCCACGGATAGGGGGCCAGGAGTGCTGCCAAGCGCTCTTCTTGTCCCGCTACATAATCCGCCTCCAACCCCAACCGGACCGGCAACTCAGGATGACGCTGCGCCAGCTGCATGACCTCTGCAACGTACTCAGGCAACTCGGTCTCTGTCATGCCGATGCCCGGGTAACGCGCCGCTTCGGGAAGAAAGTAGGGGGGATCGTGGTCGGAAAAGCCGATCTCGTCCAGGCCCGCCCGCTGTGCTTGCAGGAGATACGCCTCCATCTCCCCTGTCGCATGACCGCACCTCGGTGTATGCAAGTGATAGTCGAGTAACACATCGCCCTCCTAGCTGCCGCGCTCATAGCGGCGACGCAATTCTGACAGCACACTTTCCAACGGCACGCCATCGGCCGTCAGCAAGGCCAGCAGGTGGTAGAGCGTATCGGCTGCCTCGTACACCACTTCATCTGGTTGGCGTGCGACGCTGGCCAATGCAAGTTCGACAGCTTCCTCACCAAATTTTTTGGCGACATGTTCCACACCACGCCCCAACAACTGTGCCGTATAGGAGTGCGTCCCACCCGTTTGCTGCCGTTGTGCAATGCGAAGCATCAAATCATTTAGAACCTCTACATCGGTGGCCGGCGCTCTCTCCTTGGATGGAAAAGCAACCGGCTCTGACGGTTGGCGATGGGCATCAGGTTCTTCGCCACGCGCGACGGTGGCAGCGCTGCGGATCGCCGTCGCTTGCCGATCTGCCAATGTTCGGTAGAAGCAACTCTGTTCCCCTGTGTGGCAAGCTGGCCCTGCCGGCCGGACGAAGTAGCAGAGGGTATCGGCATCGCAGTCATACGCAATACGCACCACCTCTTGCGTATGACCAGAAGTCGCCCCTTTGTGCCACAGCACTTGCCGTGATCGACTGTAAAACCAACTTTCACCGCTCTCTAGGGTCTTGGAAAGGGCCTGCCGATTGGCATAGGCCAACATCAAAAGCTCCCCCTGCTCCGCATCGAGTACCACGACCGGCAACAGCCCGTGCGCATCGAAGCGCAGGGACAATAGGCCTTGGGGGTCAACTACGGCCAACGCGTCGCTCATCGTACCGGCACTCCTTTTTCCCGCAGATATCCCTTCAGCGAAGCAATGCCTATTTCTCCAAAGTGAAAGACAGAAGCGGCCAGGGCCGCATCGGCACGGCCCTCTGTAAAGACCTCGTAGAAATGCTCCTTGCGCCCAGCCCCTCCGGATGCGATGACTGGGATGTGCAGTTCCTCCGAAATGGCCCGTGTGAGTGGCAGATCGTATCCATCCTTGTGACCGTCCTTATCCATGCTTGTCAACAAGATCTCGCCGGCGCCCAACGACTCAACGCGATGGGCCCACTCCAATGCAGAAAGTCCCGTTCGTGTCCGTCCGCCATGGATCATCACTTCCCAATCGCCGGTCTGGGGTCGCAGTTTTGCGTCGATGGCGACAACCACACATTGGGATCCAAAACGGGTAGCGGCCTCTTTGACCAAGGTAGGCGTCCGCACCGCTGCCGTATTCAAGGAAACCTTGTCGGCCCCGGCCGAAAGGAGGGTTCGAATTTCCTCAACAGAAGAGATGCCGCCCCCCACCGTAAAGGGGATATAGACCGCTTCTGCTGTCCTGCGCACAACGTCGAGCAGGGTACTGCGGCCTTCGTAAGAAGCCGAGATGTCGAGAAAGACCAACTCATCGGCGCCTTCCTGATCGTAGCGCGCTGCCAAAGCGACCGGATCGCCGGCATCACGCAATCCTTGAAAGGAACGTCCCTTGACCACACGTCCCTGATCCACATCCAGACAAGGAATGATGCGTTTGGCAAGCATGCGCCGCTACCTCCCTTAGATGTCCTGCACCGACGAAATCGCCGCTTTCAGATCCATCCGGCCGTCATAGAGCGCCCGGCCGATGATTACGCCTCGGATTCCCTGGTCGGCATACGCTGCTGCCTGCTGTACGGCCTCCAGCGAGCTCACCCCT
>JADBKH010000023.1 GCA_014896485.1 Bacillota bacterium
GTCTGCCCTACAGAAAACTATAGATGAATAGCTTTGTCTATGGTTTTTGGAGCGGCAAGCCAAGGTAGGTCTCGTAATAAAATGCTAAATTGGCGTTGAAAGCCTGCGCTATACGCAACTATACGACCTGTCGAAAGCAAAGCCATGACCCTTTATTTCTCTCCTGTTCCACATTCTCCTGCTCGGCGACAATCTATACGCAGCAGAAAACGTCACTCTCTTGGACTTGGCGCAAGCTGCATACCGAGTGAACCGTTACGATGCAACCCCTCCAAAAGAGCGTCCTTTTTTGGAGCAGACGCCCGTCGGCCCTGATTTTGCAACAAGCGCTGTTCTCGTTTGGCCCGTATGCTAAAAGGTTCTACAGCACCGCATTCTTTGTTGGGTTAAAAGGGACGAATCGCCACCCTACACCCTTTTCACTACCTGATTCACAAAGCCTCAAGCTACGCTGTGGAACTTGCCCAAGAAGCAATACGACTTCACGATAAAGGCGATGCGTCTTTCAAAAAGCTTCTAGGTGCTTTCTCACTGATAATGGGAGTGGAAAAAGGTCAAGCTAGTTTGCAGGAGGTGAGACCGTGAAGCAGATACGTGCCCTCGTCATCAAATACCTCTTCTTGACGGCAATTGTCGAGGCGACCATGGCACTCTTTGGGCCAATGACTTTTGTCGGTGGACTGCTGTGGGGTTTGGTTTTGACCATTGCACTCTACTTGATCGGCGACCAACTCATTCTGCGCTTCCTGGGGAATGTTCCCGCTGCTGTTGCCGATGGCGGCATGGCTTTTGTGATTCTGCTCTTTGCGCCAGGGGGTTGGTTTCTCCCGCTTATTGCTGGCATCGTCATCCTTCTCGCTGAGCTTGCATTCCACCGCTACCTCCTTTCCAAGGAGATCGTCCCCCACCATTCGCTCGGTTCTTCAGGACACCTTGCTGAGGGTTGATCCTCTCTTTTCTTCTTCACATCACCCGTCCTTGTGACGGGTCTTTTTATGTCTGGTGGAAAGCCGAAAACCATTTTGGTATCATATTTTACCATCTGATGAGAGAGCGAGGCGTTTCTATGTCCACCTATGGGCCGGATACACAACTTGAAATCTATGGAGCGACCTCTCCTCAAACCAAAGGATTGCCCATTGCCTACGAGGATTGGAGGCGCCGGGCACAAGAGTTGTTGGAAGATGCTGCGTTTTGGTATGTTGCAGGAGGTGCCGGGGAAGAAGCGACCATGCGCGCCAATCGCGAGGCCTTTTCCCATTGGTCGATCCGCCCGCACATGCTGTGTGATGTCTCCAGCCGAGATTTGCATGTCGATGTTCTTGGCACCCCTTTGCCTGCACCTTTACTCCTCGCACCTGTAGGTGTCCTGTCCATTGTGCACCCCTTCGATGCTGCCGCGTCGATTTCATCCGACGAACCTGCGGCAGAATTGGCTGTCGCTGCCGCTTCCGCAGAAACAGGAATTCCCATGATTCTCTCCAGTGTTTCCTCAACACCGATGGAAACCGTTGCAGCATCCCTCGCTCAGACGCCTCGCTGGTTTCAATGCTATCCTGCTAAAGACCGGGAGATCTTGTATTCGTTTGCCCACCGTGCCGAAGCCGCTGGGTTTGGAGCCCTGGTCGTCACCGTCGATACCACGCTGCTGGGTTGGCGAACACATGACTTAGAAAGGGCATACCTACCTTTCTTGCAGGGAAACGGAGTTGCCAACTACTTTACCGATCCCGCTTTTCGAGCAGAACTCCCTCAGCCTCCCGAAGTTGATCCTTCGGCAGCGATACGCCACTTTCTCAACGTCTACGTCAACCCGTCCTTCACATGGGAAAGCTTGGCCGATCTCCGGAATCATACTTCTCTGCCGATACTCATCAAAGGAATCACCCATCCTGATGATGCGCTTCAAGCCCTCGATCTAGGCATGGATGGGATCATCGTTTCCAATCACGGCGGACGCCAAGTCGATGGAGCCGTTGCTGCCCTGGATGCTCTCCCCGAGATCGTCGATCGTGTAGAGGGCCGACTTCCAGTCCTTTTTGATAGCGGCATTCGCCATGCAGCGGACATCGTCAAAGCATTGGCATTGGGCGCTTCTGCAGTATTGATCGGACGGCCTTACGTATGGGGCCTTGCGGTCGCCGGAGCACGTGGCGTTCAAACCGTGTTACGCAACCTGATTGCAGAACTGGACCTGCAGCTCGCCCTCTCTGGCATCACCTCCGTGGCACAATGCGATCGGAGCCTCCTATGTCCCACTGCCCACAGGAACCCTTAAGGAGAAAGGATGAGCAAAATAAAGATACAAGAAGCGCGCGTCTGCGCTGTATGCGTTGCCACAGATCCCAGGCATTTTGTCACAGCGACAGTTCCTCAGGTTTCCCTCGAGTTTGGAGGCATTCCGGGTGATCGCCACTTTGGTTTGACCAAGCGGGCAAGTGGACGCGAATCAAACTACCCACATGGGGCAACGATTTTTAACCGTCGCCAAATCACCGCCGTCTCCCTGGAGGAATGTCGTCTTATTGCAAAAATTCTTTCCATTCCACTGCTTTCACCCAACTGGTTAGGCGCCAATCTCGTCTTAGAAGGTATCTTCGATTTGACAGATTTACCGATGGGCTGTCGTCTCCTTTTTCCAAGTGGTGCGGGGTTACTCTGTGAAGGTCGTAATACACCTTGCATTCATGCAGCTCGTGCCGTGCAAGCGCACTACCCGGATCGACCGACGTTAGCCAAGGAGTTCATTGCGGCAGCTGCTGGACATCGCGGGATCTTCTGCATTGTAGAAAGGCCAGGCATCCTTTTCACCGAAGACAAGGTAAAGATCGTTTGGGAGCGATCTTTCCGCTAATGGATTAATGGATGCTTTTAAAACAGACAAAGGGCGCGTGTTCGGCTCTTTGTTATGTTAAACTTCCACCTATGAAAAACGACAACCGTTTCACCCAACTGTCGGAAGCCACCCTTGTGCAACTGCAACACGCTTTGTCGGAAGGTGTGTTGACCTCTGAGGCGCTTACCCTCCTTTACTTGGAGCGTATCGCAGCATATGACCAACCCATGACGGGCAAACGAGACGGCGAAGCTTTCCCCGGGCTTAATGCCGTCCTGGAACTCAATCCCGATGCCCTTGCAATTGCCCGTTCTTTGGACGCCCAGCGCCGATCCGGTCAGGTTCGCGGCTTTTTGCACGGTATTCCCATCCTATTGAAAGATAACATCGAAACCGGAGATCGCATGCACACCTCGGCCGGTTCCCTTGCTTTGGCAGACCAACCTGCTCCAAACGACGCTTTTGTCGTACAGCGGCTGCGCCAAGCAGGTGCCATTCTGCTGGGCAAAACGAATCTTTCTGAATGGGCCAATTTTCGATCGACGTATTCGGTCAGCGGCTGGAGCGGCCGTGGTGGGCAAACCCACAACCCCTATGCGCTCGACCGCAACCCCTCTGGTTCCAGCTCAGGATCAGCCGTAGCAGTTTCTGCCAATCTTGCTGCAGCAGCATTGGGAACTGAAACGGATGGTTCCATCGTCAGCCCCGCAGCGGCCAATGGAATCGTGGGGATCAAGCCAACGGTTGGTCTTACCAGTCGTCGCGGCGTCATTCCCATCTCACATAGCCAAGATACCGTCGGACCACTCGCACGTACGGTCGCCGATGCCGCACTCTTGCTGACGGCTATCGTCGGCCATGATTCCCATGATCCTGCAACAGCGGCCGCAGGACAGCAAGCAAGCGACTATACCCGTTTTCTGGATCGCGAGGGGCTACGTGGCGCACGGATTGGTGTCGCCCGCGCGGGATTTTGGGGATACAGCGAAAAAACAGATGCCATTGCTGAAGATGCGCTTCGGATTATGCGAAGTTTGGGAGCAGAGATCATCGATCCTGCGGACTTACCCTCGGCCGCCTCCTATCGCACGGACAGCTCCGAAATGACTGTACTCCTCTATGAATTTAAGGCCGATCTGAATGCGTATTTGGCCTCTCGCCCAGGAGTGGCGGTGCACTCCCTAGCTGAGCTGATTCAATGGAATCGTGAACATGCAACGCTCGAGATGCCCTTCTTTGGCCAGGATCTGTTTGAGCGAGCAGAAGTGATGGGGCCGTTGCATGATCCAGCATACTTGCAAGCGTTGCAACAAAGCCGACGCTTGGGCGCTCAAGAAGGGATAGATGTGGTCTTGCAACGCCACCAACTCGACGCGCTGGTCGCCCCAACCGGAGGACCAGCATGGATGATCGATCCGATCAATGGGGATGCCGTGACAGGCAGCAGTTCGGGGCCAGCAGCACGTGCTGGGTATCCCATCGTTACGGTGCCGGCAGGCATGGCCCAAGGACTTCCGGTCAATATCAGCTTCATGGGCACAGCTTGGAGCGAGCCGACGTTGATTCGGCTCGCTTACGCTTTTGAACAGGCAACGCAGGCCCGCCGCCCGCCACGATTTCTTCTTACTATCGACACCGAGAATCTTTATTAGAAGATCACTTTCCATCCACCTTTTGGCATGTTCCAAAAGATATTGGCGATCGTCTTCTGCCCTTGCATGAAGACACCTGCTACCCGTTCCCCCTTTTGATCAATGGCTGTTATTCCCACCGTCCGATCTTGTCCAAAAACAGTCGACCAGTGCCTACCACCATCGTGTGTCTGCCAGAGGTTCCCTTCTATGGGACCCGCTCCTGGATTGTCTCCGATCAAGCCGTCTTTGGCAGTAGTAAAAGCAAAGACAGCTGTGCTTTTGCGGCCGTCCGCCAGATCACCATTGACCCGTTTCCAACCCCTTGTCAGATCACTGCTGGTATAGAGCAATCCCCTCATATTCGTGCTGTCCTTGGCGTAATACCACCATTGCTGCCCATCCGTCGCCACGCGCAATGCCATCGGCTGTGCCTGCATCTTCACTGGTGATGCGGTCTGCTGCCACGTTTTTCCTCCATCGGAGGTATACAAGAGTGCAGTGGCAAACGATGTCTTTTCTGCACTGCGCGCGACAACCAGTCCATTGCGGGCATCTCTCCAGATCATGTCGATGGCAACCCATCCCTTTGGCAGCGCCATCTCTTTCCACTGTACACCGTCATCCGTCGAAAAGAGTAGCTGTCCATTGAGCAGCGCTACGTCATGACCTGTCTTTAAGTCGATCTTTGCGTTGCTCGGATCGGCCACATCTTGATCGAGAGATACTGTCTTTTCCCAGACCGTCGACCAGTGCTGTCCCCCATCTTTGGTGGTTTCAAGGGAAAGAAGGTTTTGCTGCCCATTTGTTCCTCCTTGCTGTGTTACAACGTAACCCTGCTGCAGGGTAGCAAAACGCAAAGCCCAAACGGTTTTCTGGAACTGCGTCACCAAGTTCCAGTGGTTGGCACCATCTGATGTCTCGACCAGCAAGGAAGGTCCGAAAGCGTCCTCAGTAGCTCCGGCGACAAATCCATGTTGATCGTCAGGGAAATCGATTGCAGTGATACGTTTGAGAGTGGGTACCTGCTGGAGAGGTGCGCGCTGCTGCCCGATAACCGTGACATTTTGAGAAGGAGGGGACATCTGCTGCGACACAGGTTGGCCTGTGTCGGTCTGCTTTTGAGAGACCACGCTCTGCTGCGAAACAGTAGGTGAATTTGACTGCTCCGCCGCCGGACCACATCCGGACAAGAGTACACCGACCATCCCGAAACTACCAAAAATGGCAGAGAGAAAAAGATGTTTGCGCATCGCATCGCTTCCCCAAAGTTAGATGCCTCAAGTTTATCCCAAAAAAGTGTTACGGTTGTTACAGAAAAGTGTCGGAATCCCTTCACTTGTCGTCATATCCCCGCTTGCGCACAAGCGCGGATGCGTTGCGGCTGCATCGTCCCAATGTTCGGTTGAATCCCAGCGGGATGGCGATCGGCTAAACCATACCAGACATCCCCTCACTCCCTTGCCTAATCCTGTTTCATACAAAAAGCATGTTACAATGTTTCAAACGAAACCTGCTCAGAAAGGATGCGCTTACATGGAAATGATTCCGGCGATGTTGACCCTTTTTCGCACCGATGGGGCGCTGGATCTTGCCGCTACCCGAACGTATGCCCGTTTTCTCTGCGATCGTGGGGCTACCCAACTGCTTGTCCTTGGTTCCAACGGAAGTTTTCCCTTACTCGATCCCAGTGAGCGACAGGCTGTAGTCGAAGCTGTCATCGAAGCCGTTGGCGACCGTATTCCTGTACTTGTACAAGTAGGGGACCCAGCCACCCAGAGAGCCGTAAATTTGACGCGTTCTGCCAAACAGGATGGCGCAGCAGGCATTGTCGCCGTAACCCCAATCCTACTACGCATACGATGAGGAAAGCCTAAAAGCGTATTTTCTCGAAATCCTCGACGCAGCTGCTCCTGTGCCCACGTATCTCTACAACATTCTCTCCCATGCGCGCAATAGCATTTCGCCACACCTTCTGCAGGTACTGGCTGCCGAAGCCTCTCATTTAGCAGGTATCAAAGACTCATCGGCTGATTTTCAGCACGTGATAGAGATCCTCGCTACAGCGCAGACCATCGGCAGGCCCTTTTCTGTCTTCATCCGTACAGAACAATATCTATTGCCGGGATTGCTGCTCGGGACATCGGGAGGCGTTTCGGGTTTGGCCAATGTTTTCCCAGAATTGATAAGTACCTTGTTAGAGGCCTATAAATCTGGTGAAATCGTCCGTGCACAATCGGCACACCAGAAAATCCTTGACCTTGAAAAACGGCTTTCTACCTTCCCGAGCATCAGCGCCCATTATGCTGTACTGGCACTGCGTGGAATGGAGGAGAGCTTCCCACGTCGGCCTATGCGCCCTTTAAATGCGTCAGAGACCATGCGTCTGCGGAAGGGACTTCAGGAATTGGAATTACTCGACCCATTCTCTCCTCAAGAATAAATGCCTGCCGAGATAAGTTAAAAAGGACAGCCCTTGCTTTTGCGCAAAAGCAAAGGCTGTTCCCTTTATTCTACAGCGTTCCGATAGTCCGCCTTACTGCGAGCGTCGGCGGCGCCGTGTCAGTGCGTCGACAGTGACCGCAGCGAGCAAAACGATCGCTTCAACAATAAATTTCGTACTCGAAGGTGCACTGAGCAGATCCATGCCATTTTCGACGCTGCCTATGACCAATGCCCCGGCCAAGGCATTATAAACACTGCCAACCCCGCCAAAGAGACTGGTCCCACCGATGACCGCTGTTGCGATCGAATCCATCAACAAGGTACTCCCGCCGGATGCCGGTGAAGCAGCGCCCAAGCGGGAAGCCTCAAGCACGCCGCCAATCGCACCGAGCGTAGAAGCTAACACAAAGACGCCCATGCGCACCCAACGCACGTTGATCCCAGCACGTCTCGCTGCTTCACGATTGCCACCCAATGCAAAAATATGTCTACCAAAAACCGTCGATTGTGTGATAAACGCAAAGAGCAAGACAAAAGCGATAAGGATCACGCCTAGCAGTGGAATCCCCATAAAGGCGTTGAGGATCCAGACCACCAGGCCAACAAGGACAGCGGTCAAAATGAAGCGTCCGATTAAGCTTCCCTGAGAAGGTGCGCTCAGCCCCCGGTCAAGACGGGCTTTCCTGCTGCGAATACCCATTAGAACTACCGCTGCCACACCCACACATCCTAAGATGACACCGACGGGTTTGGGAAGGTAGTCGCTTGCAATCGCAAGAAGCACAGGATCCGACAAAGGCACGGTTCCTTCCTGACCGAGCAGAGCAAGCAGTAGACCTTGATAGCCGATGGACCCTGCCAGCGTCACAATAAAGGAAGGAACGCCGACCACTGTCACCCAAAACCCTTGAAAGAGGCCGATGAGCGCTCCTGCCACGATTGCTCCTGCAATCGCCAAGACGGGATTGATCCCCATAAAGACAGAGAGGGAAACCAGGATGCCGCCGGCTAGACCGCTGACTGCAGCAATCGAAAGGTCAATTTCACCCAACAGCAGGATCAACGTTTCTCCAACCCCGAGCATACCGATGGTAGCGATCTGCAGCACCAAGTTGGAGATGTTGCGTGGCGTCAAAAAGTGTGGGTTAAGCAATTCAAAGACGATCCAAGTCAGAATCAGCGCGATGATTACCGGGATCATGCCCAGGTTTCCAGAGCGGAAACGGGCGCGCAAAACATAGAATGGACCTTTTTCCTGCGACTCCGAGGATTCGGCTGCCGGTTCAGGGCTGGTCATGCATACACCCCCCCACTTGCTCCCGTAATGGCAGCCACGACTTCTTCCGGCGTCGTCTTCTCCTTGACAAAGTTACTCACGGTCCGTCCTAGCCGCATGACCACAATGCGATCTGCGAACTGGAATACATCACTTAGGTTGTGGGAGACCACCATCACCCCTTGCCCGCGTTCGGCCAGCCGTCGGATCAAAGCAAGTACCTGGCGGGTTTGTGCGACTCCCAAAGCCGCAGTCGGTTCATCCAACAAGACCAGCTTGGATCCCCACAACACTGCGCGGGCCACTGCCACTGCCTGCCGTTGACCACCAGAAAGGCTGGCCACTGGAGTATCCAGCGGCGGTAGGCGAATACCCAGCTCATCCAACACTGGCCTGGCTCTCTCTTCCATCTCTGCATTGTGCAGCGTTGAGAATAGTCCAGGGAGAACAGGACGCTTCAACTCGCGACCTAAAAAGAGGTTGGCCACGATATCCAAATTGTCGCACAGCGCCAAGTCCTGATAAACGGTCTGGATCCCAAGCGTTTCTGCGTCCCGAGGACCCGTCAGCTCAACACGCTTGCCCTCGAAATAGATCTCACCTTCATCCGCTTGTTCCACACCGCTGATGATCTTGATCGCTGTCGACTTTCCTGCGCCGTTGTCCCCCACCAAGGCCACCACTTCACCGGCATACACTTCCAAGGTAACATCATCGAGTGCCTGCACTGCACCGAAGCGTTTACGAATGTGGGAAAGGACAAGCAAGGGTTCCTTTTTCTCTGTATCCATTCTTCACCTCGAGACCACGTCTTTACTGCGGCGGCACACCAATCTTAGCCCACGTCGTAAACCCATCCTTGATGACGGTATCTGCAATGTTCTCTTTGGTCACTACAATGGGCGTCAACAGTACCGACGGCACTTGCTTCGATCCATTGTCAATCTGCCCATTGACCAGTCCTGCCGGCGGTTGCTGCCCCTGTGCAAGGGCAACTGCCAGCTTGGCGGCCGCCTGTGTCTCGTCTTTGATTGGTTTGTAAACCGTCATCGATTGATACCCCAACGCAATGTTTTTCAGCCCCTGATCAGTTGCATCTTGCCCGGTAATCGGTACTTTGCCGACCAGTCCTTGCGGACGTAATGCTTGGATGACGGACCCAGCGAGGTTGTCATTCGCAGCCAATACACCGTCCACTTTGTTGTTGAGCGTTGTCAACGCCTGCTCCATTTCACGTAGGCCATTGGCAGCATCCCAATCCGGCGTGTAGCTCTCGTATCCTTTTTTCAGCGTGCCATTTTGGAAGAGCGGATCCAGCACTTCGTGAGCGCCTTTGGCAAAGAGCAGGGCATTGTTGTCGGTTTGTGCACCGTTGATCATGACCACAGTACCGCCTTTTTTGGTGTGATCCGCGATGTATTGCCCCTGTAACCGTCCAACCCGCTCGTTGTCAAAGGAGACGTAATAATCGACATTTGGGGTACCGGTGATCAACCGATCATAGGAGATCATTGCAACCCCGGATTGTTTAGCCTTGTTAGCAATTACTGCAGCTGCCTTGGCATCGACCGGATCTAAAACGAGCACTTTTGCGCCGTTTGAAATCGCTGCTTCTGCTTGCTGTTGCTGGGAAGAAGCATTTCCTTGCGCGTTGGAATAGATCACATTGACATTGGGATCGAGCTGCTTGACGTCCTCCATAAAATGCGGCTTGTCCTGAGACTCGTAACGCGGAGAAGTTGCCGTTTCCGGCAAGAGGAGCGCAATCGTCACCTTTTCTCCCGAAGTTGCCGACTGTTCTTGTGCGGCATTTCCACTTTGCTGAGAAGGGCTCTGTGGCGGCGACGTGTTTCCACCGTTGTTCCCCGATGATCCGCAGCCTGCCAACAACAGCGGCACCAACGCGACAGCAGCAACAGCTGTGCTCACGTGCAAACGCCTTTTATTCAACGTAGCATAGACCCCCTTTTCTGATCATCATTGTCGAAGTAGCGCAATGATAATAGAACATTCATACGAGGTGTACAAGAACCAAGGGATGCAATTTTGATTGAAATTACGGTAAAATGCGCATAAAGGAGTATGAAAGATGCGCAAAGAAGAGCGTCAAGCGCAACTGCTTGCTCTCATCGAACAACATGAAACGCTCACGCCGCAGCAATTGGCTCAGCACCTTGGAATCTCGATCGCCACGATCCGTCGTGATCTCAAACAACTGGCCAACCAAGGGCTTTTGCGACGAACTCGAGGCCGGGCTTCTTTGCGCGCCGCTCCTTCTCTCTATCAGCGCCGGCTGCATTCACATTCCGCAGAAAAGCGAGCTATCGCAAAGGCAGCTTGCCGTTTCCTACAGGAAGGGGCAAGCATTTACCTTGATTCGGGAACGACGACCCTTGCCGTCGCGCACGAATTGCAGCATGTGGGCACCATGAATGTGGTCACCAATGATTTGCATATCGCACATGCGCTGGTCGGCAACCCTGAGCTAATCGTCCAATTATGTGGTGGAACGGTGCGCCGCGATACAGAGACCCTTGTCGGTGGGGCAGCCCTTGAAGCGATCCATGCACTGCGTGTCGAGATCGCCTTCATGGCAGCGAGCGCGGTCAATTTGACGTATGGGGTAAGTAACATTGATCCATTTGAAGCAGAAGTCAAAAAAGAGGTACTCACGCGCGCACAAAAAAAGATGTTGTTGGTTGATAGCTCCAAATTTGGGCGGACATTGGCTTCGCGTTGGGCACCTTTAGAGGCGTTCGATTGGGTGATTACAGATCCGCATCTCTCCCCTGCCGTGTTGCAAGCACTCCAACAAAAGGACATACGGGTCGTTGTCGCAGAGATGGAAAACGATTCCCTGATGGAACTCGTAGAAAAAAAAGATACAATCGAGTATTGGTAGGGCTTAAAGGGAGGTGTGAAGATGCGCATCGTTCTGAGTTGGAGTGGCGGAAAAGACAGCGCCTATGCATTGGCCACACTACAAGCACAGAGGGAAGAAGTTGTGGGACTGCTGACAACAGTCACGGAGACCTATGACCGCATCAGCATTCATGGTGTACGCCGCTCCCTCCTGCGCAAACAAGCAGAAGCAATTGGTCTCCCCCTCTATGAGGTAATCTTGCCCGTTCCCTGTTCCAATGCCGAATACGAAATGCGCACGGGACAGAGGATACAGGAGCTCCTTGCAAAAGGAGTTGCTGGTTTCGCCTTTGGCGATCTCTATCTCGACGATGTTCGACACTATCGCGAAACGATGTTGGCTCAAGCAGCGGAACATGCTCCTGCGGCGTTTTTTCCGCTATGGGGTCTACCGACACGCCAGCTTGCCCAGTAGATACTCACCAGCGGTTTTCGAGCCGTCGTCTGCTGCGTTGATCCACAACAGCTCAATTCCGCCATGGTGGGAAGAGAATACGATGCCACGTTCTTAGAAGACTTGCCTCCAAGTGTGGATCCTTGTGGTGAAAACGGAGAATTTCATACTTTCGTTTACCGTGCACCTATCTTTGCCCATCCGATCCCGCTCCAGCGCGGCCTAAACGTAGAACGTGATGGTTTTTGGTATTGTGAACTGCAAGCGTCCAACAACGCGATACCTTAGCTTCGCGTACGCGTATAGGCAACCCCGTGGCTGCTGCGGATGACCCATGTCAAATGCATCAGCCAAAACGAGAAGCGCTCCAAGTGTCGGCGCAGGGACCAAGTCGTCCATCCAATCATTGTACCGAGAGCAAATCCTCCCAAAATATCGGTCGGCCAGTGGACCCCGACTGCCACACGTGCGGCACCGCAGAGCATTGCCAACGCGATGAGCACATAGCGAAGGCGCCTGTGTGTTCCAGCAAAGGCGGCGGCAAGTGCTGCAACAACAGTGGCATGATCACTGGGAAAAGAAGCATCGGCCACATGAGCGAGCAGGGGATGATCCATTCCTCCCAATACGACAAACGGCCGAGGGCGGTACCAAAAATGGCCGATCACAGCTGCCACCACAATCCCAGAAAGAGCCGCCACCGCCGCACAAACGATCCCTGTACGGCTGTGCAGATCTTCCCTTCGGTAAGCAAACCATGCAATCACCAGCAGGAGTGTTGAAACCTCTGGAAGGTACGACGCCAAAAAACGGATCATTGGGTCGAAAGAAGGGTGAACCACTGTCCATTGATTCATCGCCTCGACGACCCCAATCTCCCAGCCCACCAAACACTCCCCCTCAAAGAATGTCATTATAAGCGGGGATTGCCTCGTTTTTGGAAGTGCAAACAAAGTGTTACACTCCCATTTCATTTGTCCGTTCATTGTAACGAAAAGCTTACATCTTTGTGTTTGATGACTTGGTACGCTTTCAAGTGTTTTCATGAGAGATGCTCATTCAAGGGAAAGGGATGCGATGACTGGGCAGGCAGCACTACCGAGACGCTTCTGGTTAGCTTTTTACTTTTCGCGATGTTTACACTGGATGTTGCTTCGGGTTGGGCGAACGGCAACCAGTTTACCAGGTCTGCTCGCCTTGTGGATTGACCCTTCCTTTTTGCTTCACGCGCGAATGCATTTCCAAGGAAGCCTGCTCATCGTTACTGGAACCAACGGCAAAAGCACCACAACCTCCCTGGCAACACGCCTGCTACATGCTGCGCATCGAACAGTCATCACCAACCGTGGAGGTGCCAACATGGTCCAAGGGCTGGTGACGGCTCTGAGCAGTGCAGGAGTACGGCATCTTTTCGATCCCAATACCATCTGGCTCTTCGAATTGGATGAAGGAACAGCGCTCGAGCAACTCCCCCTGCTACATCCACAGATTGTCGTACTGACTAATCTTTTCCGCGATCAATTGGACCGATACGCCGATATCGACACACTGCAATCCAACTTGATCATCGCCTTGCGCCGTTGCAGTGAATCCGGGTACCCATGTACGATTGTGGTCAATGCCGACGATCCCCTCAGTTGTGCGATAGCTGACACTGTGCAACTGCCCTCGTATTACTATGGAATAGATGGCTTCGATACAGGCCAAACATCAACTCTGGACAGTAGCAATCGCATCCTTGCGGGAGAACTGGCAGTCTGCCCGGTGTGCGGTGAACCGCTTGTCTATTCGATCCATTCGTTCGCTCAGTTTGGTCATTGGTCTTGTCCACAAAAGCACATTCATCGACCTCAACCCGATATCTCTGCTGATGTCCACGTCGACCAAGCGGGAAGAATGGCACTGCAAATTCAAACCCGTTCCATGGACCACAGGATAAACACTTCCCTGCCTCTCTTTGGCCTGTACAACGCTTACAATGCATTGGCCGCCATTGCCGCTCTTGTACATTTAGAACCCAGTGCCATCGAACAGGCCAATGCAGCATGGGCCGATGTCCTGCCTGTTTTCGGCCGATTTGAACGTCTGCAGGGACGCCAGGTGTACCTCGTTCTCACAAAAAACCCGATTGGCATGGATCTCGCATTGGAAGAAGCGTTGCATTTCCACGGTCCGAAGCGTTTTCTCTTTGCCATTGGCGACGACTATGCAGATGGAGAAGACCTCTCTTGGCTTTGGGATGCCCATGTGGAGCGTTTGAGTGAACATCGCAGCGTTGTCGCGTTAGCCACCTATGGTTCCGGTGCACAACGTATGGCATTGCGCCTTGCCGCTGCTGGCTTTTCTGATGAGGCCATAACGGTTTTGCATACTTCTGCAACATTATCCCGCTGGGTCGCTCAATCTCCAGTGACCTGCTTTATCCTTTCGACCTATACGTTGCTCCAACCCATTCGTAAACAGCTGCTCGCATCGGCTCCTGTTCTCACAAATGCCCAAGCGAAAAAAGAGAGAATCACTTCTCCTTTTAAACCTCCGGCTTCCCACCCTGTTCCTTCCACCAAACGCATCCCATTGCGCATCGTGCACCTCTATCCACAGCGAATGGGATTGTACGGAGATCGTGGCAATGTTGCCATGCTTCGCCGCAGGGCTAAAGCAGTTGGATGGCAGGTGGAAATCACCGAGATTGAACACTTTGAGCCTGATCTACTTCTCAAAGCCGATATCATCGTCATTGGGGGCGGCCCGGATACCGCTGAGCGTGACGTAGCCAAAGAGTTTTTTAACAATCGGAATGAGTGGCATGCGGCTGTCGAAGATGGAGTGGTATTGCTGGGTATCTGTGGAGGATATCAACTGCTTGGGGAACGTTATCTTACCCTTTCGGGAGAGGTGATGCGAGGGGCAGGTATTCAGCCATTCGAAACAATAGCGGGACGCACACGCATGGTTGGTCGTATCGCCATACGAAACACGATGGGCGATCCAAAAGTTTACTTCGTTGGGTTTGAAAACCATAGCGGCCGCACCTACGGCGTCCCTGCAGCGATGGGTCGAGTATTATATGGCCACGGCAACAACGGGGAAGATGGCCAAGAGGGGTTCTTTTACCGCAACACCATCGGTACCTATTTGCATGGTCCGGTTCTGGCGCTCAACCCTTGGCTCACCGATTGGCTGCTTGCCGCAGCCTTGGAGCGTCGAGGGATCACCTGTGCCTTGGAAGATACACCAGTCGATCCATTGGCCCAAAAGGCTCACGAACAGTATCTCAAACGCATCCTTGGCCCTGCTGTCCGTGAACCCAAACGCCCTTCCTGGTACAACGCCAGTTAAGCTGCACTTCGGAGACAGACCATTGGGTTGGTGGTCAAAATGCCCATCATTGTAGGAACGAAAAGAAACAATTTAGTTGCGAAAGAAGCACAGCGACAATAGCCTGCTGTGCTGCTAAATGAGAGGGTCGTCGGAAGGCTTAAGGCCTTGTATATAGACTCCCGGTGTTTTGACTGAAGACACGTCGGTTGGCCATGCCGGAAAGGTAGTCTATCTGTGCCTGTTCTGGCCATGAAATGGCGCCGTAATTGCCGACAATGTACGTCATGTTATAGGGACCATCGGCAGGTGAAGTCAGAAAGGTAGGAGCTACCGACTGGAAGTATCCCTTCAAATCGGTTGGAAGGTTCTTACTGTTGTCACTTAAAAGCAGCGGCGCATGAAACCCAAGGTGGGAGAGAATGGCCGAAGCGACTGCAGCTTGCCAATCGTTTTGCTGGATCACCGTAAAACCGTGGCCAGGTCCCGTGATATTCCACCCCACCATTCCCATGGGATCCCACATCTTTGCAAAGGCGATGCTGGTCTCCATTGGGGTATCCTGAGGAGGTTGGTTGAAATCAACAGCATCGTCGTTCGTGATACGAACCACGTTGCCGTACTTCGCCAATATCTGCATGACTTGACGCGAAACTTGCTGTGGCCCACCGAACACATAGATGTTAGCGTGACCCATGCGCCGCTTTAGCGCATCGACAGTTGACGCAGGCACACTGTCTTTGGTTACCCACAGTAGTCCGGCAGGCATATGTGAAACCCAGTGCGTCGCAGGAAGAACGTACTGCCATGCCTGCGTCGCTCCGATCATCACGTCCATCACACCATTGCCTCCAGTGGAAGCCGAAGTTTCCATGGCAGGCACACCAAGATCTGGGTTTTGGATTTTCCCGTAATAAGCATCGATTTTATTGGCCAAATCATAATCGTTTGAGGCAACGATGGTATCGCACTTGAGGCCAAGTTGCTCCACCTGATGAACAACAGCAGCGTTAGCAGCATGGCCAACAGCAATGACATCGACATTCTTGTCTCGAATTATTCCGGTATCACCCAAACGTTTGATCTCATTGAGCGTAACCTGAGGAATGCCATTCGGCTCCACAAAAAGGATGGGCGCATCATCGGGAAAATGGATAAGCGGTGTGGCACTGATAGCTGCCAACGGATCGTCCGGGGTTACTAAAATAACCCCCCAGGGACGGTCACCAACATTGTTGTCGATATTCGGAGCATCTTTAGGGATTGCAGCAGTGTAAATGTGCTGCGTAACCGAGACAGCCAATTGGAAGGGGTCATTGCCATAGAATCGCGTCGTATACTTGGTATCTGCATTGATTAAGGTAGGTTCTTCAGGAGGAGAGGGGACCTGGAAATCTGGACCGGAAGGCTTGGCAACGTTTGACGGGGAAGAGCTTTGGGAAGCTGCATACGAGGGTGGGAGTAACCCCAAACCGCTGACAACCCCTGCCCCAGCCGAAAACGAAGCAATGATGGATCCAACAAGAAGCAATGTGTAGCGTTTCACGATAAGACCTTCCTCCGCTAGTAGATAGGATGATGCTACCATATATTACCTATTAATCCAATAAGAAGACCTTTTCCTCTCCCGTTGGCCAAAATTCTCTCGAAATACGAACGCAATGGCACCTTTTTCTCGCGCGCTTCCCACCGCTTTTTTACCAATTTCCAATCTTTTACCGTTACTTTCTTTAGGGAGCGGTTGAAAGCCGAATTCCCGTACATCCTAATTTTTGGAGGCCGATGCGTTGATCCACCCAATGATTGTGCATTTTCCCATTGCATTGTTGCTTATCAGTGCCTTGTTTGACCTGCTTGGTGTTGTGTTGCGCAAACCCCCATTTCACCTTGTTGGTTTTTGGACACTGCTGATCGGAGGCATCGGCTTACTGGTCTCGTTAGCAAGTGGAGAAGAAGCTTCCGGCCCTGCCATTGTCTTAGGCATGGGCACCTTGGTTCAACAACATAAGCTTTTTGCGACGCTATCTGTTCTGCTGTTTGGGTTGTTGGCCCTTGCACGACTCATCGTCGCTTGGCGTAGCAGGCAATGGCCTGCCATCACGAGCAACGGGGATGTATTGCTGGGATGGGCACGTAGCCATCGGTCCATCCTCTTGGTTTACTTTGTCGTCACTGTAGCAGCGGTAGCGTGCTTGGGAATCACCGGCTATTTGGGCGGCGAATTGGCCTACTCGCACAATCCGGTCAACCCAGCCATCACGCCTGTTCCTCCGGAAATCGGAGAATAACCAAGAGGCCTGGAGGCTCGTAAACAAATCGTTACACCTCGTTCGTGTGAAGGGGGCCTCTTTTAACGATGATCCAAACTGTAACGGAGAGAATGAGAAATGCGCATAACTTCTGGTAAGAAGGGGCGTGGAGCGAGTGGACAGCGCACTCATGTGGAGCGCGATCCGAGCGAGTGGCTTGGTCGCGTACGGCCTGTTGTGGCTGCAAGTGTGTACGGGCCTGAGTATCCGACGTCCCCTAGCCGGAAAACCTGCCTACCACGCTGATTGGCACGGATGGCTAGGATTATGGGCGTTGGGGTTTCTAGCAGTACACATCACCCTGGTCCTATTAGACACTTTCCAGCCTTTTACACTCCGTCAAGCATTCGTGCCTGGGGCCGCCACTTACCGCGGCTTTTGGGTGGCACTTGGCACCATTGGACTCTACTTGTTGCTGTTGGTCTTGCTGACCACCTTCTTGCGGCGCCTATTTAAACCGACCGTGTGGCGCGCACTGCATCAAGCCAGCTTTTTTGCCTGGCTTGCAGCACTGGCCCATGGTCTAGGAACGGGATTTGATGGAAACACAGTGTGGGCGCAAAGCTTTTACGGAATCACGGCCGTGGTGGTTTTGGTGCTGTGGATCAGACATTTCAAGCGGAAACGCCCTTCGAAGCGACCAGCTGTTCTGCCGGACTCCGAAAGTGTCTCTACCGTATCCCCTGGACTGCCCAATGGACAGTGCAATACGGCACAATCTCGGTAAGGAGGGCCTCGGCCATGTCCAACATGACAGTCGACAAACAGCCAAAGAGACCGATCAGGCAGCGCATGCGTGCTCGAGGTGCCAAATGGGCAACCGGAATGGCCAGTTTTGCCGCGCTCTTTGGCCTCACAGGATACATTTTTCCTCAGGCACTTACCCATACGCAGCAAAGCAACGCCGAAAAAACGACGTCAAAGGCTGCCACCGCACCATCCACCCCTCCTCCTGCGCAACCTTCATCTCCTTCGACAAGTGCAGAAAAGGGTCAGTATGTCATCGTGCAAGGGCCTGACGGCCGTTTCTACCTTGTGCGGATTCCCGGTGACCAAAGCGTATCTGGTTGGGAAGACGGATCAGAGAGCGGAGACTGGGAGCGTGGGGAATCGGAGGAGCACCATCATGGCTCCACCAGCTTGCCTTCTACCACCCCCCCTTCTGTTGAACAACCCTTCTCTCCCTCTACGCCGCCTGTAGCGGGAAACCCAGGATTTGGAGTCACCGGACAGCCTTTCCCCTCCCCCTCGACCCCGATGCCACACACCGGGCAATCTTAATCTTATGGAAGGCTAAAAGAGACGATTACCTTATTGCTCATAGCCAAACGGTATACGCCTCCCGCTGCGATCGACGGCAATGCCTGCGATCCCAGCGTTTTTTGCGATCTCATCCAGACGTTCCTCCCCTTGTAGCAACGCAGCTTTCGCCCATGTGCCAGCTTGGAGGGTCGTCGGCGCAACGCAGGTCACTTGTAAGAGATTCGACTCTGTTGGTTTGCCTGTCCAAGGGTCGATGAGATGGTGTGCAATTTTATCTCCATGTTTCCAGCGACGTTTTGTAACGCCTGAAGTAGCCACACCTCCTTCCTTTAGGACAATCTGGGCCAAAATTCCATTCATTTCTAATGGATCGTCGACTGCAACGGACTGTGGCTCTAATACCCCAAAAAAACGCAAATCCCCACCCAAATCGATCCACCCGGCTCCGCCAGCAGCTGATAATGCTGTTCCGGCTTGATCCGCTGCCCACTCTTTGGCAATACCACCTAGATCCACCTGAGTTTCTGGAGGAAGAGAGACGTTCCTTGTCCTCTGATCGAGCTGAATCTCCCGCCAGGTCGAGCGCCAAGAAATCACTCCTGTAGAAGGTTTAGACCCCTCTTTTTGCAGATATTCAAAGTCACGGTCATACCCGACCGCCAGAAGAGCCGGCAGTACGGTCAAGTCGACCCAGCCTCCCGTTTTGCGGGCTGCATCAATTGCTGCTTCTAAAAGGGCAAAGAGCGTCGACGATACTCGCGCATGACCCTCTCGATTCAAGATCGAAAGCTCGCTTTTCGGATTGAAGCGACTGGCAACCTGGTTGACTTCCTCGGTGATGTGCTGCGCATCCCGCAGCAGGCGTCTCTGCCGCAAACGATCAGCAGGCGCTGTCAGTGTCAAACAACATGCGCATCCCATCGCCTGAAAAGTGTATACAGTCAGGCCGTTCTCATGGAGTCGTTTCGCCATTTTTCCTCCCTCTACCAAGTCCATCCTCCAAGCAGGACTTTCTCGAGTTTATACGTAAAAGGTTAAAAGACAGTTAGAGGAAAGAGGGAGGTTGGTGTTTTCCAACCCACTTTTAACCGAAAAAGGCTATACTTTTGTCGAAATCAGGGGGTCAGTACCTATGCCAACATTGTTGGTAATCGAAGACGAGCCCAAGTTATTGCGCTTTTTAGGGACGCTGTTGCAAGAAGAAGGCTACCATGTGCTTTTGGAATCAGACGGTCAAAGGGGATTACGCCGCGCTTTGACGGAAAGCTACGATTTATTGATTTTAGACCGGATGCTGCCCGGTACCGACGGACTGACGATCTGTCGCCAAGTACGTCGTGCACGGCCTTCCATGCCCATCCTGATCTTAACTGCGAAAGACGCTATCGCCGAGCGTGTAGAGGGGCTCGATGCGGGTGCAGATGATTATCTGGTCAAGCCTTTTGCTTTTGACGAGTTATTGGCCCGCTTGCGTGCCTTAGAAAGGCGGGCACACCCTCCAACTTCTCCGGGGAATGCAGGTATGGCAGTTGGTCCCTTCCTCATCGATGAGGCCCAACGACAGGTATCGATCGACGGGCAGGTGCGCTCTCTTTCCGCAAAGGAGCTGGTGTTGCTGGCAACCCTCGCCCGACATCCCGGACGCGTCTTTTCCCGCAGTGAACTTCTCGAACAGGTATGGGGATATGATGCCGATGTTTCCGAAAAAGAGGTGGATGTCTATTGCCACTACCTGCGCAAGAAACTTCGACCTTTTGGCGCCGATAAAATGATAGAGAGTGTGCGCGGCTTCGGTTATCGGCTCAACCTTACGGATCGACGTCGATGAACGCTCGCGATCCCTTACAACGACTACGCCACCAACTTGCATTTTGGTATTGGGCAACAATGGCAAGTTTGCTTATCGTCCTGGCCCTCTTCTTTGGTTACAGCTATGACCGCCACGCGACCGATGAAATCGACCACCTGCTGAGCGCGACCGTGCGCGGGGCAACCCATGAGGCAGACGAGCATGGCTATTCTATCTTCCCCGCCGTTCAGCAAACAACCGGCGGACTACTGCTTTATACACTGGATGAACAAGGCCAAGCGGCAACGGCACTGCCTGCTGGACTCCCGGATCGATCTGCGCTATCGGGCGCGATAGCGCCTCAAGGGGCTTTTCACACACTCCAATGGAACAATCAGAGCTGGCGCACCCTGACCGTACCACTTCGCAATGGCTTCCTTCAGGCCGCTATTGACACCACCGGTCTAGAGAACCGTGAAAATCATATTCTGTGGCGCATCGTCTTCGGCTGTGCAGCCGCACTCGGCGTAGCTGCCTATGGCGGCTGGTGGCTCTCAAATCGTGCGACCCAACCCATCGACGAGACCTGGTCGCGCGAGCGCCGTTTCTTTTCCGATGCCTCGCATGAATTGCGCACACCCTTGGCTGTATTGCAAAGTGGTTTGGAGCTGTTACGCCGCCAAACAGCAGAACACTCCCAAGCCCGCCAAACTGTGGAGGACTTGCTCGAAGAAGCTGCGCAGCTCAACACGCTTGCAGATGAACTGCTGACGCTCTCACGTCTAGACGCAACGGATACACCCAAAAACCTGGAATCCGTTAATTGGACAGAAATATTGGAAACCCTCTTACGCACCCGCTTACCTCTGGCCAAACAAAAGGAGCTGCAGCTCACATGGCAACTCACACCGGTACTGGTAACCGCCGAGCCAGACGGACTGCGCAGGATGAGTGATGCATTGATTGAAAACGCTCTGCGCTACACACCCCCCGGCGGACATGTGAACGTGGCACTCACTTCTATGCAGCACAAAGCGCTCTTTTCTGTCTGTGACGATGGCCCTGGTATCGCTCCCGAATACCTACCTCATCTGTTCGAACGCTTCTTCCGTGTCGAACAGAGTACCCGCACCCATGAAGCAGGGGGAACCGGTTTGGGCCTGTCCATCGCGGAGGCTTACGCCCAACGCTACCATGGCAAAATCCATGTAAAAAGTGCCCTTGGTAAGGGCAGCTGTTTCTCTATTGAACTGCCTGGCCAATAGCTCCCCCACCCATTGCGGCTCATCCCATTTGCAACGGGTGTGCATTATCCTTTTCTCACAAAAGACTGTGTTGCATGTCATAATGCAGAAGGACAATCTACAGAAGTGGAGGGATACCTAAATGGCCGAAAGAGTGAAAGCAGGCCAAACGCAAGCTAGCGAATTCTCTGAAGCTCCTGATCTTTCTGCAAGCGATCGTGCTTTTCAACAACTGCGCCGCGATATTCTCCGCGGCACCTATCGTCGGGGTACTCCACTTCCTGAACGCCCGCTGGCACAAGCGCTCGGTGTCAGCCATACACCATTGCGCGAAGCATTTCGGCGCCTACAAGCAGAAGGATTGGTCACCCACCAAAACGGCAGAGGAGTCGTTGTCACTGGCCTGGCTCCAGAAGAAATCGCCGAAATCTTTCTCATTCGCGGGGCACTAGAAGGGCTTGCAGCCTCCTTGGCAGCACAGCGCATGAGCGAACAAGAAGCGGCATTGCTTTGTAACAAGGCAGAGCAACTTCTACAAGCTGTTCAGGCTGGAACGCGCGGTGATGCCTTGGATGAAGGACATCTCGCATTTAACGAAGCGCTCTATCGGGGCGCCCGATCCCCACGTCTTCACGCTACTTGATGGAATTGCGAGATTATATCGGTGCTTTTGCGCATCATAGTTATGAGTCACCAGAACGGGCTTGGGCTGCGCAAATCGAACATGTGGAGATCGCTCGCGCCATTGCGGAGCACGATGCTCCATTGGCGGAATAGCTTACCCGCCGGCATGTTCAGCGAAGCATGCACAGTTATCTCAAATGGGCAACACAAAACAATACCTCAGATTCCCCCTGAAGCTTTCAAACCTACGTGTTTCGCCCCACCGCTTGATAGATGGCATCTATCATCGCCATGTTGTTTACAGTCTGCTGCGGCTGCTGAAGCAAACTCTCCTCTCCACGGATGCAAGCGTTGAAATGCTCGACTTCTCGCCGGTACATCTCCCCCTGTGGCATCTTCTCCGTTTTTTCTCCTTGGGCAGTCCGTAAAATCAGTGTTGGACTTCCTTTGTCCGGTCGAAAGGGACGCGTCACCAACAAGGTTCCCTCGCTTCCAACCAGTTCAACCGACTGCCGATCCGCAGTCACAAAGGAAACATCGAAATGGGCCAACTCCCCTTTCGGAAAAGCGAGAGCTGCTACAGTCGTCCGATCGACGCCCCCCTCGTTTAAATCGGCCACAGCTTGCACCCGGACGGGCAATTGATCCCCAGTGATGGAGCGTATGAGATGAACACAATAACAGCCAACATCGTAGAGTGCCCCACCCCCGCGTGCAGACCAGCGAATGTCTTGCGGACGTGTCAGTGAAAACGAAAATCGGACCAGGATGAGTCGCAACGATCCGATAGCCCCCTCATCAAGCCACTGGTCTACCCGCTCCCATTGCGGATGAAAGCGATACATGAAAGCTTCCATGAAAAGAACATTGTTCTGCTGACAAGCTTCGATCATCTGTCGTGCTTCGGTTGCGTTGAGCGCTGCTGGTTTTTCGCACAAAACATGCTTGTGATGTTGTGCAGCACGTATGGTCCACGTCGCATGGAGGTGATTGGGTAAAGGAAGATAGACTGCATCGATCGTCGGATCTTCTAGCAGTGCTTCATAGGAAGCGTACACCTGGGGAATCCCGTTACGATGTGCAAATACTTGCCCGCGTTGCTGATCACGGCTGGCCACTCCCACCAATTCTGCACCCTCTGTCGATTGAAAAGCTGGGATTAACTGTTCTTCTGCAATCTTGGCAGTGCCGAGAATTCCCCATCGTATCGTCTGCATGCTCTCCTCCTTGTTGAATGGCCAATGGATGTCGCTCTTTGATTCAGTGTGCCAGAGCATCTCTTGCATCACGAGAGAAGAAAAACTTTTGCTCAAAAAGATTGCTCAAAGCGCGCGCAACGCTACACTAAAGAGATGGAGGGATTAAATGACGGTTGCTTTCTACGCTACATTGCGCGACAAAACGGGAACAGCCACCTACGAGCTCGACTTGTCCGAGCCTACGCGGTTAGATGAAATACTGAGACGCCTGATTGCGATCTTTCCCGCTTTGAAAGAAGATCTCTTTGATGAAAACGGAAATCTTTCACATCATCTCCATCTCTTTCGCAACGGACGAGACGTGCGCTTTCTAAACGCCCTAGAAACGATCATTGAGCCGACAGACACCCTTGCACTCATCCCCCCTGTCGGAGGAGGCAGTACATGAAACGGAACTTTCGAGCGTCACCTTGAAATCGTCGGCAACATCGCCAATCAATTGCTTCAGATGGCCATACGTGGTGGGGATAATTCAAAAACAAGTCGGAGCAAAAAGCCCCGACTCGTTTGTTCAAAAAGATGATTCAAGCTATTCCAAGATCCCCAAAGCACGCAACTTCTCTTCAGGAACCACTCCATTGGGCCAGCCACGCACTTCGTAGTATTCGGGCAGCATCTCATTTAAATGGCTAACCATTCCAGCACTTCCGCCCGTTCCCGGTTCCTTTAAAAAGCGTGGGGGTAACGTGTCATCTGCCTGGGTAAATCCAGCCAACTGGTTATAGTACCGCTCAAGGGTGTAGATACGTTCACCAATGGTCAGAACATCTTCAGGTGTAATCGGAATTCCGGTCATTCCCGTGTACTGCTCGGCATACTCTTCTGCACTTTCCGCAAAAGCAGAGAATTTGCACAAATCGAGACAATCTGAAAAGGCATGCAGATCCTGGAATGTCTTGAGTAGTGCCGCCTTCCCTTCTGTCACTGTTCGATCGACCGGCTGGGGAATCCCCATCATTTCGGCAGCGATGGTGTAGCCACGCAGATGACAACCTCCACGGTTAGAGGTGGCATAGGAGAGGCCCATTCCTTGTACTGCGCGAGGATCATAGGCGGCAATGGCCTGTCCCTTGACAACGTTTGCAAGCTCTGGATGGCCACATCGTGCTGCCAAACGCGCTGGACCTTCGGCCAGCAGATCGCCGATACCTTCTCGAACAGCTGTTTTCGTCAGCGCCGCGATCATCGCATCTGCATCTCCCCAGGTTAGACCAGCATCTAGTGCCCCTATCTCCTGGAGTTCCATTGCTGTCGACAGGGCATTGCCCATCTCGATGGTATCTAAGCCAAACTCGTTGCACAAATCGATCATAAACGCAATCGCATCTCGGTTTCCGTTCCCACAGTTCGCACCCAATGCCCACGCTGACTCATATTCGAATGATTCGACACGTACCTTATACGGCCCTTCTTTGACCTCGACCTCTTTCTTGCAAGCGACGGGGCAAGCGTGGCAAGTCGGTTCACTGACCAAAAGATGCTCACGGACTGCTTCTCCGGAAATCGCTTCGGCCTGATCAAAGTCACTGCGGCGACCGTTGTAGGTGGGCACGCCCCCGACCACATTCATCATGTTCATGAGCACGTTGGTTCCGTAGACAGAAAGACCACCTTTGTTTGGTGCCGTAACAGGTGAGCTCATGATCGCCTTGAGTCCCTGCGTACGCGCCACTTTGAATGTTGCTGCGTCAGGAGGCTTGGGCATCTGTTTCTCATTGCTTTTGATCACAATGGCTTTCAGATGTTTGCTCCCTCCAACGGCACCCGTTCCTCCGCGGCCAGCCGCACGGTCGTTCTCGTTGATCCAGCCCGCAAAACGGACCAGATGCTCTCCTGCTGGACCAATCGCCATTACCGAGCACTCAGCACCATGGCGCTGTTGAAGGGTGTGCACTGTTTCACGGACACCCAAACCCCAAAGATCGGTAGCATCTTTGAGCGTGACTGTGCTATTTTCGACAAATGCATAGACCGGGCGTTCTGCTTTGCCACGAAAAAGCAATCCGTCGAAACCCGCCCATTTGAGTTTCGCTGCGGTCCAACCACCAATATGAGAATCCGTGACCGTTCCCGTCAATGGCGAACGCGTCACCACAGCCATTCGTCCACTCATGTTAACCTGTGTTCCTGTCAGCGGACCGGTCATCATGCAAAGCAGATTCTCTGGTGAAAACGGTTCTACTTGGGGACCGTTGTCAAGCACAAATTTGACACCTAACCCACGACCACCGATATATTTACGTGCCAACGCTTCATCCATAGGCTCGTACCGCACGGTTTGTGTCGTGAGATCGATGAAAGCAAGACGATTGGCATATCCCCCGTACACAATATCACCCCTCCGCGATTCTGAGCAGTACTCACAACGATGCAACTTCACTGTAACATTCATCGCCGATCATGGACAATCACCCATCTGTCCCTTCCGCTGTGTCCTAAAAGCAAGAATAACCGTGGAAAGACCTTACGCGTTCACCCTACCCTTTCAACGAGATCAAAACGATACAGGGTTTCCTCCAATTCTTCTTCGGTCAAAATCTTCCCTTCAGGGAGGCGCTTGGCCAAAATAAACCGAACGGCCATATCCTCTGGAGACAATTCCACGCGAATGCGGTTTACAGGTATTGGAATATTGAGAAGGCGACTGAGAAAGCGCGCTGTTGATGCGTAACCGACTGCCGATATAAAACCTTCCACCAAGATGGCCGTCACTTCATTTTTTCAAGCGGCCACAAGCGAATCAACGCACGCTCATGGACAGGAACCGGTAAGACATCGGCGGACAGCAAATAGACCATCGTTCATCTCCCATTAGACAAACATGTGAATAGAAATGTTTATTCTTAGCATATAAAAATCTTCGCCATTTTGGCTTTTATGTAAAAGAAACACAGATGCGATACCTCACTCTTCTGGAGGTACCGCATTCTAGACCTTGCCCGATTCAACCAGCTTGCATCACCTACCAGTCGCACCCTACACCGTGCAAGGCCACTTTCTTATTCACTTTTTGGGGATCCCCAGTCCCGGCGTTTCTCGGCTTCCCAGTTTCGGTGGGTTCCGTTCAGCTTCCCGCTGTGTTTTGCCGATTCCCTTCCGGAACCATCTTAAGTATAAATAGATGCACCTAGAAATGCAAGCATCAAAACAGGCCCTTCTTCCCGCTCTCACCAGACCAAATCCCTGCATTCCTTTTTTTACAGGCAATTTCGCCTTAACACACTCTTTTTCGCGCTCCTGTGGGATACGCTGAAAAAAGTCTCTACCTTCCCCTTGTCGGTTGCCTCAAAGGATATCAGCATGCTCGGTCGTGTTTGGTGATTTTGAAGCGGTCGTTTGCGGAGCATCGCTCGTACCTGAGTCTAAGGCAGTAGATGTAGCTTCGCGTCCCGTATCCTTCTCTGAAGCCGAGCGAAATTCTTTGATCGCTTGACCGGCAGCCCTTGCCAGCCCTGGAAGCTTAGAAGGTCCAAACAAAAGCAGGACAATCAACACGATGATGAGAATATGCAAGGGAGAAAACAGATCACCCATTTTCTTCACCCCCTAGAGGACGAATAGATTGTACGACTCCCCGGGGCATTTGCAAAGGTTTTCTGAGCAACCCCGTATGTACAGCGGGCAGGGGCCATCCGCCATTCTTTACCTAAGAAAAGGGGCATTTCATTCAATAGAACACAGCATCTTTACAGGGTAGGGACTTTCCGCGGGGTTTCACCCAAGTGGTAGGGAACCGTAGTCACAACCACGTCGCGATGCCGCAATAGCCAGTTAGACAAGATTAAGCCAGTATGGTTATGCAAAAGGTACTGCCACGGCTTGGTTGGAATCAATTGCGGAATAATGACATGTACAGCATCTGGGCGATGCTCCCACTGCTCCATACGTTGTAAGAACCGCGCAACTGGCCCCACAAGGGAACGATACTCGCTGTAAAGCGTGACGAGGCGACAAGGATTGCCCCATTCTTTCCACTTACGTTCCATCTCCTCGATCGACGCTTCATCAAAGCCGATATAGACAACGATCGTTTCTGTGCCCAAACTTTGTGCGAAAGAGAGTGATTCCAAAAGCACACGATGGATCCCTGAGGCAAAGACAATGGTGAGTACTTGGTGGGGTTGCGGGCGCTTCAATTTGCGATCGATGCGTAGTTCGTCACGAATTCGTGCGTAGTGACGCGCAACGCCAAGACAACCCGTGACCAAAACCGGAATAATCAGAAGGACGACCCATGCCCCTTGGGTAAACTTGGTCACCGCAAAAACCAATGCCACCAACGCGGTAATGACCGCTCCGAACAGCTGCATCGCTTGCTTGAGGCGCCATCTCCCCTGGCGGGTCCGTTGCCAACGGCGAGCCAACCCCACCTGTGCAATGGTGAACGATACAAAAACACCGATTGCATAGAGAGGAATGAGCGCGTTGGTCTGAGCATGAAAAATCTCTACCAAGAGAATTGCCAATGCAGCCAGCAAAAGAATGCCGTTGGAATAGACCAGCCGATCTCCCCGGATCGCCAAAGCCCGAGGCAAATAACCATCGTTTGCCATTCGTGCAGCCAACTGAGGAAATCCAGAGAAAGTCGAATTTGCTGCAAGGATAAGTACGATGTATGTCACGGCCATCATCACTTGATAGACAGGCCCATGGCCGAAATAGCGTTGCGCCAGTTGAGAAAGCATGGTGTTGTGGGCATTGACAGGGATATTCTGTACCCACAAAAGAAACGAAAACCCAAGCAGAGTAATGGCCGTGACAACTCCAAGCGTGATGTATGCCCTGACAGCATTTTCAGCTTGGGGATGCCTGAAGATGGGAACAGAATTTGAGATCGTCTCCAAACCCGTTAGCGCCGAACAAGCGGAGCTAAAGGCCTTGAGAAGCAACAATACCGTTAACGCATGGGGCATCGTACCAAAAGGTGGGGTCTGCTGCTGGAAAACACCATGATGGCCTACATCGACGATGCCTGTCCCTACCAACACGAGCATTGTGATAATGAACAGAAGTGTGGGCCAGGCAAATAGGCGCGCACTGTCAGATACACCGCGTAAATTAACGACGAGAATCAGTACGATCGAGACTACAGAAAGCAGGACGTGGAAAGGAGCAAGCATGGGATAAGCCGAAACGACGGCAGCTACACCCGCAGAGACCGAGACGGCTACGGTAAGGATGTAGTCGGTCAATAGAGCACTGGCAGCAAGAAGTGCTATCCAATGTTGTGAAAAATTGTCCTTGGCAATGGCATAAGCGCCACCACCTCCTGGATATGCCCGCACCCCCAGGATATAAGTCACAATCAGCAAGGTAAGTAGTCCGACGATGGCTAGGGTGATGGGAAGGATCCACCATTGTGCTGCATGCCATGCCAGTTGCAATTCTGTTAGTCCTGCTTCCGGACCATAGGCAACAGAGGAATACAAATCTGCTGCCAAGACTGCAAATCCCATGAACCAGCCCAACTGTTGTCGGGGAGAATCCGCATCTCGTGTACGTAAAGGGCGTCCGATGACGAACCTTCGAAAACCAGCTGGATTGCGAACAACGACCAAAGCCGTGATGACTGCTAGCGTAATCACTACCGGATGGACCCATGGGACTCGCCCCATCTACCCTACTCGCCTCCCCGAAGCTACATACAAAGCCTGTTGGAGAGAAAGATACTCTCTCAGCCTTTTCACCGCCATAGAGAGATGCTCCGGGCGATAGCACGTACGGGCCTTAGCTCGTTAAGTACCTGCTTTACTTTTTACTCCGGGTTTCTTGAAAAGGCTTTCGGCTTGGATCCGTGTCCCGTTATAGCTTCACCGCCGGTTTCATTACCAAGAATCTCCAGAAGCCGTACGGCGATACAAGCCAAACATCGGATTTGCCAAACCTCTGCAAGGATCCAACGACTTGGATCGGCTATGGCGCTACTGCCAATGCCGCAATGTCGTCATTCGCAGATCTCAGCTGTTGATCGATTAAAGCATCGCTATAATGCTGTCCAGAAGCTGCTGCGCTGGCGATCGCCTTGATGGCACTGCCAATGTCACTTTCGACTTGGCTGTAGGTCGGTACCGGCGGCGTCGGCTTCGCTCTTTTTAGCAAGATTTCTTTGAAAACAGCAAAGTTTCCTTGAGAAAAATAAGGGTCATCGAGGGCTTCAGGGGTCGTCGGAAAGGCATGGAAAGCCTTGGCCAGTGTAACCTGGGCCTCTTTATCCGTGACGAACTTCAAGAATTTCAGTGCAGCTTGCTGGTGTTGTGCGTTTTTAAAAATGGCCAAATCAACACCTGCCACATGGCTGGTTACATCTTGGCCTCCCGGAAAGATAGGCAATGGAGCAACGCCATATTTCCCCTTTAAAGGCGACTGGTCCAATGCTACCATGGAGCTGTTCTGCGAGATCATCATGGCTCCCTCACCTTGGATAAAGGCATGGGTCATCTCATCCGCACTCGCATATTCCGCAGAACCTGGAGAGAGCACTTTCTGAGCGAACAAATCTCCAATGAATCGAGCGGCCTCATGGGCTTGAGGCGTGGTCAATGTCGGCTGTTTACCCGCCGAATCCGCGAAGAAGTTCCCACCCTTTTGAGAAAAGAGCACAAAGAACAGATGGGCCATATCCGTCACCGTAGCCGTATCCAACACGACCCCGTATTCGTTTTTGGACGGTTCGGTCAGCTTTTTGGCATCGGCCATAAATTCGTTCCAAGTCTTGGGAGTCGCTGAAATACCAGCCTGTTGAAACTTCTCTTTGTTGTAGAAAAGCCCCATCCCCCCAACGCTATACGGAACAGCGACAGGATCTTGTCCCGGTAAGCCGGTTAAGCCAAACGCAGCGGCCAGAAATTTCTCCTTACCTCCGATCTCTTGCAATCGATCCGCTGTCAAGGGCAACAAACCATTTGTCGCTGCCAAACTGGATACCCAAGTATTTCCAATTGCGACGACGTCGACATCCGTTGCACCGCTCGTGATTTGTGCCAGAATCTGATTCAACAAGTTTTCCCAAGGAACAGGCTGATAGTTGACATGGATCCCGGTCTGGCGCTCAAACTGATCGAGGAGTGGCTGCCAAACTTTCTGCTGGACGTCCAATGCAATGGCCTCATCCGCCCAAAAAGTGATCGTTTCTCCACGAACCGTTGCTCCTGCAAGAGCATTCTCTTGCTTATCTTTCGGTGAGTGATTACTCGCAGCGCTCCCCCCACAGCCAGCCAGAATGCCAACCGTAAGAAGAAATGCACCTCCTGCTGTTGCGAATCGTCGCCATCCTGGTCCCACCCTCAGACCTCCCTTAGCAATGGGTCAAATCCAAGGAGTGCATCCTATCACAGTAGCGTTCATCTATCTAGCACCAACTCTGTCAACCAACCGATGGCAAATCCAACCACGACAAAGCTCATGATGACCACCTGTGCTGTCTCCTTGCGCACCCCAGAGAAGAGTTCGTTGATCACATAGAGCAGGGCACCACCAGCCATCGCCAGTACGAAAATGGAGAGAGGGACAGAGGTCCATAAACTGCCAAGCAGGGTACCCACGAACGTGGGTCCTCCGCTGATGGCACCCAAAAACGCTATCTCTCGCCATCGAACACGTTGGCCCTGCTGTAACATTGGCCCGACGATCCCAAACCCTTCGGTGGCATTGTGTAGCGCAAATCCGATTACGAGGCTGAAAGCCAAGGCGATCTGTCCAGAAAGAAACGATTGTCCGATGGCCAACCCTTCACTCAGATTATGTAATCCGATACCCGCCGCGATCATCAGAGAAAGCCGCTGGGAAGAAATTCGTGCTGCTTGGCGGATGAAGCGTTGCCGCACATAGACGAGGCCGACCAAACCGATGGCAAAGCCCACCAGGAATAGGACCACAAAGAAGTTAAAGCGTAGACTGGTACCTGTTTCGGGCGCTTCCAAAGCAGCAGAGACAGGAGAGATCGCATCCAATATGATCTCAGTGAACAAGAAAACCAGGATGCCAGTTGCTACCATGCTCAGTGCACCGCGCCAGGTCCCGCTCAGCCCCTTGAAGCGTCCCAGGGAAAGGCCAATGAAGATGGTGCTGCCCGCAACCAGACCCAGCAGCAAAAGGGCCATCCAATTCACCTGTGCTACCTCCTTATTTTAGCCTATACTAAACTTTTGGGATTGTAGCACATATAGTCTATTTGGACAAGAACAAAATACACTATCTGCACACCTTTCTCTTGTTGTTCTCACCCACATGCTGATCGACGTCAGGCGGAATGACATGCCTAGATCGCAGGCGGCAAAACAGCCTGCCCTGCGTTCTCTTTCCTTGGGAAGAGTACTTACAAGATGGGGGCCAGAGAGGAACAGATAAAATGCGATCACATAAGCTGTCCTGAAAAGGGATGGCCATTTTGGCAAAGACCAAAAACGACCCAAAATCAATGCCTGTTCCAAAAAGCCAGACTTCATCGTACCAGCGTCACCCGAAGCACCGACGCTGGTCAAGCCAGACACAAAGTTCCCCACAGTCGCCGTTTCAGCGACTCAGTTCATCTACGCAGCAGCTCTACCCAAACATTCCCAGTAGTCGATGACAATACTGATGATCGTTCGTAGGGGATGGTACTTGTCACCGCCGATGATCTCTTTGAGGCAGTAACAGCAACCCCATTGATTCATCTTCCCAATGATGCGTCTGCTTTGTTTTTTACAAAATCCGGTATTCCCACTGTCACGCACCATGAAACGGACACCTGGGTGTCACTGGAATCCACGTTTCCCAAAGGAAGTGGATGCCTTTGTTGTAGGACATACAGCCAACCCTGCCGTCTTGTCAGCATTGCAGCAGATGGGCTTGAATGCCATTCCTATCACAGCACCCGATCTTTTTCGTTTGGCCAATGAAGTAGATAGGGTGCAGGGCTATGTACAGGATTCCGATCTCGACGTTCCAATTGAGGAAGAATATTCCAGAACCGGCGGCAATGGTGTGATGGACGTCATGATCGGCTGTGTTACGGCACTTTCCTATATCTTGCCAGCCACGCACTGGGTCTCCCATATGCCCTCCGGACTGGTGTGGGTAACGGAAATGACGTACCGGCTGCGACCATCGAAACCCTCAAACGCCGCCAAGGAAAAGCTTTCATCCTCGTTTGGGGCGGTCCGAAGAAGATCTCGCCTCGTGTCATGCGCATCCTCTCCAGATATGGCAGTGTGACGCGGGTGGACGCGGAAGGAAACATGACCTTCAACCAACCGGACATCACCTCCCCCATGTGCACGAGAATGCCTTTGCGAAAATGTGAGATCTATCCGGCATGGTGGGCAGGAGGATTGCCGGGCCAGGACACGTTTTTACTCTCGTGCGAGAAGATGAGGGACCGCAACTATCACATCCGTCATCCTCTCCCACCTTGGCTTTCATGCTCCTCTGCTGCTGACACCGCGCGGGGACACTTTGCCGAAAGAGCTGGAGGATTATTACCACATGGTTAGACCTATCTTTTTGGAAACTTTGGTCCAAGGCCTGTAGAACATGCACTACATCATCGGTGATTATGCCACCCTCTTCTGGACCGTTCAAACACAAGTCGATTATGCTTCCTATATGCTCAACCGTCGCGTATAGAACCAAAGTTCTGGAAGTCTTTACATCGGCCCCTAATCCAAACGCGTTTGCCATCGACGAAAAAAAGGCACTCACATTTGAGCGCCCTTTTTTGTAAGACCAAGAACATAAATGTCTTTGGCGGAAATGCTTATGCGCGATTGAGAACGACTTTTAGCGCATTGGTTTGCGATGCATTCAAAAAGGTATCATAGGCTTCCATCATCTGATCCAAAGCAAAACGGTGCGTAGCAAGTTTCTCTGCTGGCAGACGCCCACTTTCCACCATCCGCAGTAGCGTTGGGATCGTAAAAGTATCCACGAGTCCTGTGGTAATGGTCACGTCACGAATCCATAGTTGTTCCAAATGCAGCGTAACCGGTTTTCCGTGAACACCGATGTTGGCAATACGTCCACCTGGGCGCACTAGAGAAGCTGTCAGCTCGAATGTGGCCGGAATGCCCACTGCCTCAATCGCAACATCGACACCCAATCCGTCCGTCAGGGTGCGAACGGCTTCCACCGCATCAACCTGGCCATTGTTGATTGCATCGGTGGCGCCGAATACCCTGGCCTTTTCCAAACGAGCATCGATCATATCCAGCGCGATGATACGCATTGGCGAATAAAGTTGCGCCGTAAGTATTGCTGCCAACCCGACAGGCCCGGCACCGATTACGGCAATACTCTGGCCAGGCTGCACCACCCCTTTCAGCACCCCTACTTCGTAACCGGTCGGCAGGATATCGGACAGGAAAAGCACCTGTTCGTTGCTCAGTTGCTCTGGAACACGATAGAGGCTGTTGTCCGCAAAGGGGATGCGGACATATTCGGCTTGCGTCCCGTCGATCAGGTGGCCCAAAATCCACCCGCCGCCGTTGAGACATTGACCATACATGCCCTTGCGACAGTATTCGCACCGACCACAAGCGCTAATGCACGAGATAAGGACCCGATCGCCTTCACGGAAATTATGCACTGCTGATCCCACCGAAACGATCGTACCTATCCCTTCGTGTCCCAATACGCGCCCATCGATCACCTCTGGCGTATCACCCTTCAAAATATGGAGATCCGAACCGCAGATTGTTGTAGTGTCCATTCGGACAATGGCATCGGTCGGTTGTTGGATCTGTGGATTGGGCACTTCTTCCCATACCTTCTGTCCAGGTCCGTGGTAAACCAACGCCTTCATTTCACTCACCACTCCTTTCACCATTCGAAGTGAGCGCAGTTGCTCTTTTTCAGCCGCACACCATCAGTTTAACATTGAAACTTAGCTTAAGATCGATTTGCTCGCAAAATGCATCA
>JADBKH010000024.1 GCA_014896485.1 Bacillota bacterium
TAAACCCGCCCGCTTTTTTCGTTAAAACGCTTTCCGCCGAACGTGAACGTCGCCGGGATTCGGGTGGTGAAAGGCTTTGTACGTGAAAAAAACCAATCAGAGAAATTCTATCGCGAAAACCTGAACTTTATGGAGCGCAACATGGCGATGGCCCGCATCCAGGGAATCTTCCAGCCGCTGGTCCAGGTGATCAGCGCCCTCGCCTACGTGATCGTTTTGGCCTTTGGTGGCTATTTGGCCATCCACAGTTTCATCACCCTTGGCGATTTTGTTGCTTTTAACATGTATTTGGGGGAACTGGTCTGGCCAATGATGGCCATCGGTTGGGTGGTCAACCTGATCCAACGCGGTCAAGCCTCGATGAAACGTATCAATGTACTGCTCTCCTACCCCGCTGAAGTCCAAGAGAGCGCCAACGTAGCTGCAGTAACCCAGCTAAGCGGCCAGGTAAGCGTGCAACAGCTCTCGTTCCAATACCCAGATGCCCCGGCACCTGCTCTATCGGGGATCTCTTTCCAACTATTTCCCGGGAAACAGATTGGGATCATTGGACGCACGGGTGCCGGTAAGAGCACCCTGTGCAACCTACTCATCCGTCTGATGGAAGCTTCAGCAGGGAGTATCCGCTATGACGGCATCGACATCCGTCAGATCCCGTTACAAACGCTGCGGGAACAGATCGGCTACGTGCCACAAGACAATTTTCTTTTTTCCACCACCTTGCGTGAGAACATCGCTTTTCATCCCTATTCCATCTCCCAGGAAGAGGTTGTCTGGGCGGCCAAAGTGGCGCAGATCTATGATGAGATCATGGCGATGCCCAAGCAGTTCGACACGGTGATTGGAGTGCGGGGCATCACCCTCTCCGGTGGTCAGAAACAGCGCGTCGCCATCGCCCGTGCGCTGGTCAAGCATCCCCGCCTGCTCCTTTTAGACGATTGCCTTTCGGCGGTCGATACGCAGACAGAAGAGAAAATCTTGCAGGGTTTAAAGCAGGTCATGCCCGAGTGTGCAACGCTCTTTATCTCGCACCGTATCTCTTCGATCATGGATGCGGATGAAATCCTGGTCATAGAGGAAGGACAAATCCTCGAACGCGGTACCCATGCACAGCTGTTGGCCAAAGGTGGGCTGTACACACAACTTTACGAGCGTCAGCAGTTGGAACATGAAGTCGTCAACAGCTAGAGAGAGATGGAGGATCCTCAGACGTGATCCAAGAAGAAGAAAACGCACGACAAGGGATCAACCCTCATGTGCTACGGCGCCTGCTCGGATTGGCCCGACCTTTCTGGAAAGGTTTCGCAATTGCGGCCCTGTTGGTGCTGGTAGCAACAGGGGCCAACTTGGCACGTCCCTATCTTCTAAAGGTGGCCATCGATAATCACATTTTGCCGACCGGCCGTGTCTGGGTTGTCGACCAAGGGCCAGAGGCCATCCAAGTCGGTGATCTCTCCTTACGGCCTTATCCGGTAGGAATCCATCCACCCCAAGGCGAACCGCGCTACACGCTGCAGAGCGTGGGCAAGACAACCTATCTGGTCAAAGGGGTTCCCCCTACTCAGACGACGTTTCAGGTACAGCAGATCGCCGGCCAGACCGTGCTCGTCGACCCGTTGGGCCGTTCCTATCCCGCACAACGCCTGACGGCGCAACAGTTGGCAACGATCCGCCAAGCGGATTTGAGTGCTGTCTATCGCCTCACCTTGATCTTTTTGGGTATCGTTGCGGCGCAGTTCGTCGCCACCTTTGCACAGACCATGGTGCTCACTCGCACCAGCCAACGCCTGCTCATTCAGTTACGCCAACGCATTTTCGATCATGTCCAACAGATGGACCTGAGCTTTTTCGACCGCAACCCGGTCGGACGCCTGGTCACCCGGATGACCAACGACCCACAAGCGCTCAACGACTTTTTCACCCAGGCTTTGGTAACCTCGCTCAACGATTTTGCCATGATCATCGGCATCGTTGTCATCATGTTTCAGCTCGATGCCCACTTTGCGCTGGTCGCAATGACACTGTTACCGGTCATCGTCGCTATGGTTTGGTTTTATCAGCTGCGGGCACGTAAAGCCTATCGCAACGTCCGCATCAAACTGGCCAAGGTAAATGCCATGTTGGCAGAGAATATCGACGGTATGCGCATCGTGCAAATTTTCAGGCGGGAAAAAAAGCAACACGAAAGCTTTGACGCGACCAACCGAGAGTACCTCGATGCGAACATGCGGCAGCTGCTGTTGTTTTCTATTTTTTATCCGGCGATCGACATGCTGGGATCGTTTGCCACTGCTTTGATGATCTGGTATGGGGCACACTCGTTTCTGGCTGGTGCCGTTGCCTTCGGGGTAGTCTACGCCTTCTTGAACTACATCCAGCAGTTTTTCCGTCCCATCATGGATATTGCGGAAAAGTTCGACATTCTGCAGTCTGCTTCGGCTGCTTCCGAGCGCATTTTTGCGTTGTTAGATGAGCAGCCGAAATTACAGGATCCACCCCACCCGATTCCCCTGCCCCAGCCTGTGAGGGGAGAGATTCGATTTGAACATGTCTGGTTTGCCTATCAGCCGCCGAGATGGGTGCTGCAAGACATCGATTTTGCAATAAAACCGGGTCAGACAGTGGCTTTCGTCGGTCATACCGGCGCAGGCAAGTCATCGATCATGAGTCTGGTCAGCCGTTTCTACGACGTGCAGAAAGGTCGCATCACCTTTGACGGTATCGACATACGGGAACTCTCTTTGCAGGAATTGCGCCGTCAAGTAGGTGTCGTCATGCAGGATGTCTTTCTGTTTACCGGCACCATTGCAGACAACATCCGTTTGGAAAATCCTCAAATCCCGATGAATCGTGTCATCGCGGCTGCCCGTGCCGTCCATGCGGATCGTTTCATCGAAAAGTTGCCCGACGGCTATCAGACCAAGGTGGCAGAACGGGGGGCGACCCTCTCTGCTGGACAGCGTCAGCTGATCGCCTTTGCGCGGGCGCTCTGCTATAATCCCGCGGTGCTGATTCTGGACGAAGCGACCGCCAACATCGATACCGAAACCGAGCAGCTCATCCAGGAGGCAATGGCAACCCTCATGAGAAATCGCACCACTTTGGTGGTGGCGCACCGCCTTTCAACGATCCAGCACGCGGATCGCATCTTCGTGCTTCATCACGGACAGTTGCGCGAAGCAGGCACGCATCAGGAGCTGCTGGCACGCCATGGACTCTACTATCAACTCTACCTGTTGCAGTACAAAGAGGAGTTGAGCCGTCGCCAAAGTGCATTCTCTCCGGCTGTCGGCCAGGGAATCTCCCCACAGCGTTCATGAACCTGCAGGTTCGTCAAAAGTGCCACGCGGCGCGGCACTACGCAGCATCGCCCCTTCGGCATCGTTGGAGAGATGCAACTGGACGCGGGGCAAGCCCAGTTGGGCAACTTCTTCAAGAGAGATACGCCGCGCATCCGGCAGGCGTTGCACAATACAGCAGGTCTCATGGCGCAAGCGCGCCAGATCGAGTCCCCGATGGGTGGGCAAGTAGGGTTTCAGGAGTTCTCCCGAGGTCTCAAAAAGATGCCGTGCCCCCACGAGATTTCCATTTTCCAGATGGAGCAGGCCGACCGCTTGCTGAATGAGTCCTTTATAAAAATCTTGCCGATCGGTCCGCCACAAATCCTCAAGCACCTCATGGGCTTCAAAGTAAACGCCCCGGTTAAAGAGTGCACAAAATTCCAAGAATTCCTCGGGAAATGCCTCTGCCATAGGCGTCTATGCCCCCGACAAACCGTTTTCCAAGAAATCAGCAACTACCTGCAGAAAGAGTTGGGTGGTCGGTAAAAAGATGGTTTCATCCAGCATAAAGGTTGGCGAATGCTGGGCACCGGCGATCCCTTTGGCCTCATTGTGGACACCCACATGCGCAAAAGCACCTGGAACATGTTGAAGAAAATAAGAGAAGTCCTCTCCGCCCATCGAGGGAGGAATGGCCAAGACCCCTTCTGGACCAAAGACATTCCGCACTGCCTGCTGCACCAGCGCTGTCATTCGTGCCTCGTTGACAAGGGGTGGATAGCCTTCCTCGATTGCCAGATCGGCTTCCACCCCCTGTGCCGCAGCAACCCCACCGACGATTTGCCGCATCCAGTCAAAGAGAGCACGACGCAACGGCTCTTCAAAGGAGCGCATCGTCCCTGTCATGGTCACTTCGTCTGCAATGACGTTGTTCGCATACCCCCCGTGAATCGTACCGACAGTAACCACCGCCTGTTTCAGCGGGCTGACCCTGCGGCTGACGATCGTCTGTAGCGCTTCGATCATCTCTGCAGCCGCAGGGATCGGATCCCGCGTTGCCTCCGGCTCAGAACCATGGCCACCGACGCCAGTCACTTTCAGCGTAAACGTATCTGGTGCAGCCATCATCGGTCCGGGAATGATCCCGACTTTTCCAGATGGAATGCCCGCAATGTAATGAACCCCGAAGATCGCATCGACCCCATCAAGCGCACCGGCTTCGATCATACCCAATGCTCCACCCGGAAAGTGCTCCTCAGAAGGCTGAAACAGAAAGCGAACTTCTCCGTTGAGCTGTGCCCGAAACGGAGCCAACGCTGCAGCAACACCAAGGAGTGTGGCGGTATGCCCATCGTGTCCGCACGCGTGCATCTTCCCGTCTATCTCCGAGGCAAAGGGCAGCCCTGTCTTCTCCTGTACGGGTAAAGCGTCCATATCTGCGCGCAACGCAATCACACGCCCTGGCTGGGCGCCGATCAACCGTCCTACAACACCGGTACGATTGACCCGCTCATAGGGAATGCCGAGCTGTTTCAGTGTCGTGCCGATCAGTTGTGACGTCTGCTCTTCCTCAAAGCCTAACTCAGGATGGCGATGAATCTGCCGACGCCACGCGATCACCTGCTGCTCTCCGTCCTCTGCTTGCTTGAACGCTTGCTGCAACCATACTGTTCCCATGACCAACCCGCCCCTTTGGAAGGCTCTCTTGCGCCCAGTATGAGACCTCGCCTTCCACCAAGCAAGCACATGCCCCGACTCAAACGGACAGCTGGTTGGCGCAACAACGCTACTTCCACCAGCTCTGGAGCATTGCCAACGACAAGTACCGGCACTTTCCGATGTCGTGTCAGAATCGTACGGAACAGTTCCTTTTGGACTTTGCCGGTAACGCAGTAGTATGGTCACGAGAGGAAAGGGGCAGATCTTTGTGAAAACGCTCGCGTGGCAACCCTGGTCTGCAGAGGCATTCCAGAAGGCAGCCGAGCAAGGCAAACTCGTTTTACTCGATATCAGCGCAGTCTGGTGCCATTGGTGCCATGTAATGGACGAAACTACCTACAGCGATCCCGAGGTCATCAAGGCAATCGAAGCGGGCTTTGTTCCCATCCGTGTCGATACCGACGCTTCTCCGGAGATCAACGAGCGCTACAACCTAGGGGGCTGGCCAACAACGGCCATTCTTTCGCCAGAAGGACGGCTGTTGACAGGCGGTACCTATATTCCGCCCCAAAGCATGCTCCCGTTCTTACGACAGGTACGCAACTGGTGGGAGACCGAAGGATCCAGCTTACCCCCCACACCTGCTCGACGTCCAATGCGTCAGGCAACTTCATTTGCAGTGAAAGAGCTCCCCGAGCAGGCACTTCAAACAGTGTTAGATGCTTACGATGTTCAGTTCGGCGGTTTTGGGAAAGAGGCCAAATTCCCTTTTCCTATGGCACTCTCACTGCTCTTCGATACTGCCTTGCTCTACCAGAGCACGGAAGCGCGAGACGCATTGCTCCAAACACTCGCAGCTTATGCCCGCGGTGGTATGTACGATCCCGTTGAAGGAGGCTTCTTCCGCTATAGCACCGATGCTGCTTTCCGCCTGCCACACTACGAAAAGATGGCGGAAGACAACGGTCAACTACTCTCCATCTACAGTCATGCCGCTCTAATGGAGCCGCAACTGGCAGAAATTGCCGACGATGTGCTACGCTATGTACACGCTGCTTTCTGGCAAGAAGCAGAGGCTGGCTTCTCCGCCAGCCAGGACGCCGATCAAAGCTACTATGCCCTGGATGCCTCCCAGCGTTCAAGGCGTGTTCCTCCTATGATCGACAGACGCCTCTTCACACGGCCCAATGCGTTTTTGGTTTCAGGGATACTCGCCCACTCTGCTTACCGAGGAGACCTGGCCTGGCAGCAGAGAGTAGAAGAGACACTACGCCGCTGGACGCAACGCAGCTTTGAAACCCCTGCTGGACTAGCCCATCAGCGGAATGCCCCTTCTCAGCGCGGGCTGCTCAGCGACACCGTTCCTTTGGCACTTGCTTGCCTAGACGCTTACGTGGTCGGCGGCAACCGCACCTTTTTGAATGATGCCACCCGCCTAGGTGACTGGATGATCGCCCAGCTGTGGGAGGAAAGTGAAGGTGCTTTTCGCGATCAACCCTTGCAGCGAGAAGCGATCGGCGCTCTTGCCGAACCGGTTTGGCCATACGAAGAAAATGGCCGGGCAGCACAGCTGTTGGCCCGCCTCCATTTGGCCGTACCCCAGCAAGGCTATGCCTACTACACCGATCGCCTGTTGGAGTGGGGAGCGATGCAGGTGGAAGAGATGGGGCTCTTCTCTGCGGCCTTCGGCATCGCAGCCATCGAGCGCAACGAGGTGTGGAACGAGATCGATTGGGTCGGGGATCCACCCGTATCGCTTGGGCGTTTGGCGCTTTGGCCTCTGACTTGGATTCGCCGGCTCAATGCTGAAGAAGCAGCTGTCCGCGGATACGCACAACCAGGCGGCTACCTCTGCCGCGCGGACAGCTGCGTTGGACCTTTGGACGTCGACGCACTCGAGCAAGCCTTACAGCTCTCTTGAGACAAGTCTAAAAGTGCATGGCCAGCAGACGGCGAATGCGTTCGGCTGTCGGCGGATGGGTAGAGAAGAGCGTCGTCCAATCCCGGGCTTTGAGCGGGTTGATGATGTACAGATGCGCCGTACTGGGACTCGCCGAATAGGAGGGGATTCGCTGTGCGGCGCTATCTATTTTTTCCAAAGCCTGTGCCAAAGGTTCTCCGGTACCCAGCAGCTTGGCTCCGGAAGCATCTGCCGCAAATTCCCGCGACCGAGAGATAGAAAGCTGCACCAAGGCAGCAGCCAGGGGGGCCAAAATGATCATCAACAGTTGACCGATCAGTGCGAGGGGATTGTCCCGTTCGTCGTCGTTGCCCCCAAACAGCCACCCAAACTGCAGGATACGTGCGATTGAGGTAATGGCACCGGCCAAAACAGCAGCGATGCTGGAGATGAGGATATCTCGGTTACGCACGTGAGAGATCTCATGAGCGAGCACCCCTTCCAGCTCCCAGGGTTCGAGCATCTGCAGGATCCCTTGGGTGCACGCGACAGCTGCGTGACTTGGGTTTCGTCCCGTGGCAAACGCATTGGGCTGCGGATCCGGCGTGATATAGATGCGCGGCATGGGCAGATTCGCACGCTCACACAGATCCCGCACGATGGCATACAGCTGAGGGGCCTCCTGCTCGGTGACCGGCTGCGCATGCGCCATAGCCAAGGCAATACGGTCGCTGAAAAAATACGAGAACCCATTCATCGCCACGCCCAACAGCAAAAACCAGAGCATGCCGCTGATGCCGCCGATCCACTCCCCGATCAGCACCAAGATCACCGTCAGGACAGTCATCAATACCGCTGTTTTCAGGCGGTTCACGTCCACCGTTCCTCCCCCTTGTTCCCTCTCGGGTCTGTCTATATATACGCAACAGCCAAACACAGTAGCTTCAAGAAACCGTATACCCGTCAGGCAACAGGCGCCGATCGATGGGCGCATGATCAGGCCAGAGGCGATCGAACAGGTTGCGTGTTTTGGAAAGGTCGATCAGATAGTACCACCCACCCCACACATACCGGTTTTCCCCCGGAAGGAGCTCTTGTACGAAGCGCGGTTTGTGCAGTCCATTGGCATGTACCAGTTGGGCCAGGATTTCTGCTGTCAGGTTGTTACTGCTGGTCGTTGAGACCGTCTCGAGCAATCCTGGAAGCAGGCCGATCCCACTTGGCGTCATGACTTTCGTCAAGACCGCCTCCACAATCTGCCGCTGCCGTGCCGTACGCCCCTCATCTCCCTGGGCATCGTGTCGGAAACGCACCAGCTTGAGGGCATCCGCACCGTCTACATGTTGCCTGCCAGCTGGAAAGTTGGCGTGTAATCCGGCATCGACGATGGGATGATCCAAAGTGATGTCGACGCCGCCGACTGCATCGACTGCTTTCTGAAAACTGAGGAAGTTGAACGTGACGTATCCCAAGATGGGAATACCCGTCAACCGTTCGACGATTTGCTGCGCGTATGTCGGTCCACCCAAGACGGCAGCTGCGTTGATCTTCTGCCTGCCGTAGCGGTCCATTGCCAGCGCGGTATCCCGCGGCAAAGTCAGCAGCGTCACGCGATGGGTCACGTCATCGAAAATCGCCAACATCATCACATCCGTGCGGCCCCCCAACCCTTTGGCGTAATCCGATCCAGGCTTCGCCCGCGGATCATAATCGGTGCCCAACAGCAAAATCGCCTGTCGTTGTGTCGAAGGGCCGCTTACCAAAGCAGCAGTTGTGCTGGCCAGACGATCGGGTCCAGGCGTAAACGCCTGGACCGCTTGCCACAGACGCGCCACGAGATACCCAAAGTAGCCAAAGCCAATCACCAGCAGGAAGATGATCAAGGCTAGGATCACCCGCCACACCGAATGTCGGCGTTTGGCCGTCTGGGGCGGTAGGGGTGGACTGCCGCTGAATCCCGTCGGCGGTCGATAGGCGCTCATCTTTGCTCCTCACACGCTCCCATCAGGACGCAAGGTGCATTGCCAAGTGGACAAAAGTCGCCACCGGTGTACCCGTCGCTCCGAAAGCCTGATAGGGCGTTTCAAAATCCAGAAAAGCGGGACCAGCGATATCGATATGCGCCCAGGGACGCCCCTCTTCGATAAACCGCCCCAAGAACATGCCGGCGACAATCGTACCGGCCCCGCCTTGGTTGGCTACATTGCAGATATCAGCCACATGAGACCGGATTAACGCATCGTATTCCTCGTCGCTCGGCAACGGCCACATCTTCTCCCCTGCCTCGTCTGCGGCCTGCAGCACCATGTGCATAAAAGCCTGATCAAAGCCCATCACGGCGCTGCGATGGTACCCGAGGGCGACCACCTGCGCACCTGTCAGTGTCGCGACATCGACCACATGCGTCGCCTTCAGCTCCCGCTGGGCATAGGTCAGTGCATCACAGAGGATCAGTCGCCCTTCGGCATCGGTGTTGTCCACTTCTACCGTCTGCCCGCTCATCGTCCGCTGTACGTCGCCAGGATGCTGCGCCGTGCCGCTCGGCATATTCTCTACAGCAGGTACAACAGCGACTACATTGATGGGCAGATGCAACTGCGCAATGGCCAGCAATGCCGCTATACAGGCTGCACCACCAGCCATATCGTCTTTCATTTCACTCATTCCCTTGGCCTGTTTGAGGGAGATACCTCCTGAATCAAAGCAGACACCCTTTCCCACCAAGGCCAGACGCTGCGCATGCTGGGGTGCACCATCATAGCGCAACACAATCAACTTCGGCTCTTGAACGCTGCCTGAAGCGACACCCAGCAGGGCCCCCATGCCCAGCTGCTGCATCGCTTCTCGACCCAAAACCTCTGCCTGCACTTCCGGAACGGCCTTCGCCTGCTCAAGCGCCGCATCTGCCATCTGTTGGGGAGTATTGTGATTGGCAGGGCGGTTGGTCAACGTTCGCGCGAAACAGACGGCCTGTCCAAGGATATCCCCTTCTGCCAACCCTTTCTCAAAATCCGCCCGTTCTTCTCCATTTTCCAGGATAAAGAAAATCTCCTGAACCGATCCCTCTTCGCGGTGGCTCTTCAGCTCGTCGTAACGATAGGTTCCTTCCCAGGCACCCAGCGCCGCCAGTTGTCCTGCATCTTTGGCGTTGATCCCAAAAGAAGGAAGATCTTCTGGCAAACAGACAGCCACCTTCTCAGCCCTTACCTGTTGTGCACGACGTAATCCTGTTGCCACACCGCGGTGCAGGCGTTGTCGGTCAAAGCGCTCTCTTTTGCCCAAGCCCACCAAAAAGACGTGCGCCCACTGCTGCTTTCCCATTGGGGTAAGCGCCAAAACGGTGTAACATTCGGCCTTAAACGACTGCCGCGAAACAGCAGCCATCAACCCCCCGTCCAGATATGCATTCACTTGCCGAGCCAGGCTGCTCCATTCGCCTTCTCCTTCAAAGGAAAAGAGAACCACAGCGTCGGCAGCAAGTTCAGCAATCGGTCCAGCGCCCACTTGCAGCTGCATGTCCTTCCTCCCCGCATCGATCCATTTGTCGTGCTGATGATACCGTTGCGACAGCGGAGCGATCAACCGACCAGTCAGCGAGAATCGTCGGAGTTGCCCAAACCAGCATTGAACGTCAACACTGCAGCCAGCCTCTCCGCCTGTTGTGCTGCCTCTTTCAGCGCTTGCGCTTGTTGTAAAGCCGCCGCATCCGCAAGCTGCCGCAAACGATCCGCTATTTCCTGCAACACTTGGGCAGTCTGCTGCAACGGTGCCTGCATGGTTCTCCCTCTCTCTGTCACGTCTCTGTCACGATTTTCGAGTTGAAACCGCTTCCCTTCTTCGAAGTGTTTGCTCCCTGGTTCTGCCCTATCCTCCCCTTCATTGCCAGATCGTTCGCTCTGTCTGGCAGGATGGTATAATCACTTCATCGTATTTTTGGGTGAAAGGAGCGGGTAAACCGATGGCGGATGAACTGGTCGTCGATGTCTTCGTCGAAATTCCCAAGGGAAGTCAAAACAAATACGAGTTCGATGAGGAAACCAAACAATGGAAGCTCGATCGTGTGCTCTATTCTCCGGTTTTCTATCCGACGGATTATGGCCATATCCCCGAGACATTGGGTGGTGATGGCGATCCTTTGGACGTGCTTGTCCTGGTCACCAATCCAACTTTTCCGGGCTGTGTGATCCAAACGCGTATTGTCGGTATGCTGATCATGCGGGATGAAAAGGGGCAGGATGAAAAACTGCTCGGCGTTCCCGTCAAAGATCCCCGCTTCGACGAGATTCGCACCATCGAGGATGTCCCGGCGCATCTCAAAAAAGAGATCGCCCATTTCTTTGAAGTTTATAAGGCCCTAGAGCCAGGCAAAGAAAGCCATGTGGGTGACTGGAAAGACGTCAGCGCTGCTGCCGCCGTACTCGAAGAAGCACGCCGCAACTATCGCGGTTAAAGTGCCTTCCTGCAGGGTACATATCCAAAAAGCACGCCTGCTCGGCGTGCTTTTAAAGTGGCCGAAGAAAAGCGCTTACCTGGGATTTTGCGAATCGGCCGCCTCTCCCTTTTCTTCCCCTGGTGTACGGTTGCGTGACGGCGGGGGTCCACTCATCCGAAATCCTGCATGCATCAACGCCCTTACTGCCGCACCCCCGCCCCACGCCGCTACAACGCCAAGGGCGAACATCACCCAATTGCCCACCGCCAACTCCCCGAGCGGCTGCGTCTGAAAAAGGACCAAATAGACGAGGAGTCCAACGCCATAGAGGACCAATCCCGGCCAAATCCGTCGGGTGAGCATCGCAATTAAGAAAGTCACTGCAAAGACGAGAAACATCACGATGATCACCGTCAAGATGAGCATCAAGACGACCACGGCATGCCTCCTTTCCTCGATACGGGGGTGCAATGGCCAATCTAGTCAAGCAGGTCAGTTAAGGGCACTGCGGTCATCTGGTGCGCTTCCGCAACTGCAGGATGGCAGAGCTGCCCCTGGTAGACGTTGACACCACCCGCCAAGGAAGGATCACGTCGCACTGCTTCACGCAAGCCAAGATCAGCGATCTCCTGCACGTAGGCCAACGTGGAATTGGTCAAAGCCCAGGTCGAAGTGCGAGGGACGGCTCCGGGCATGTTGGCCACTGCATAATGGAGAATGCCATAGCGCTCATAGACCGGATTTTCATGGGTGGTCGTATGATCGATTGTCGCGATCGATCCCCCTTGATCGACGGCCACATCGACAATCACCGAACCTGGCGTCATCTGAGAGACCATCTGCTCCGAAACCACCTGCGGCGCACGCGCACCGGGAATCAGCACCGCTCCGATGAGCAAATCGGCTTTTGCCACAGCAGAAGCAACCGTGTAGTCATTGGAAGCCAACGTGTCGATCTGATGGCCGAACAGCTCGTCGAGGTAACGCAGGCGCAACGGGTTCTTTTCAACGACGGTCACATGTGCACCCATTCCCGTCGCGATCCGAGCAGCATTGAGCCCGACGTTTCCACCCCCGATAATGACCACCTGTGCCGAAGGGACCCCCGGTGCGCCACCGACGAGAATTCCTTTGCCGCCTTCCGTCGCTTCCAAAAAGCGTACACCTTCCTGTACCGAGAGACGGCCAGCAATCTCAGACATTGGCACCAACAGGGGCAACGTGCCGTCTGGAAGTTGGATGGTCTCATACCCCAGCGCCGTCACCTTGGCAGAGATCAGCGCTGTGGTCAGCGCACGATTGGCTGCAAGGTGGAGGTAGGTAAACAGCAGCAGGCCTTCTCGCAAATAGGGATACTCCTGGGGCAAAGGTTCTTTGACCTTGACCACCATCTCGCTGTTCCTCCAGACGGTCGCTGCGTCACCGACGATTCGTGCACCCGCCTCGGCATATTCAGCGTCGGTAAAGCCGCTGCCCACACCTGCCCCCGCTTCGATGAGGACTTCGTGGCCATGAGCGATCAACGCTGCACTTCCCCCGGGGGTGAGTGCTACCCTGGCCTCCTGTTCCTTGATCTCTTTCGGCACCCCGATATGCATCGCTTTTCGACTCCTTTATGCGAAAATACTCATCAGGACAATACCACCATCGAAGCGCTGCGCCTAGTCAATTCGCATCGGCAGAAAGACGAACAAGCGAGCGCGCACTGCAGGGCCGGAGGAAGATCATGCACCTGTTGGAAGTCGAGCGTCTATCCTACCGCGTTGACTCAAAACGATTGCTCGAAGAAGTTTCCTTTACGTTGGAGGAAGATGAGATTCTGGCAGTCATCGGGCCGTCCGGCGCCGGAAAGAGCACTTTGCTCCGTCAACTCAACCGACTGGCAGACCCCAGTGAAGGAAACCGCTTTTTCCGAGGAAAGCCTTACGAAGCATGGCCCATCCGCGAGCTGCGCAGGCGAATTGCCTTGGCTGCCCAACAGGGCTCGCTTTTTCCTGGAAGCGTTGCGGACAATGTCTGCGCAGGGCCACAGCTTCGTGGCCAACCTTGTGACGCTGCCGCCTTGTTACAAGCCTGCGACTTACCCGCAGACTTTGCCTCACGCGATGTGGCCGATCTCTCTGGAGGGGAGCGACAACGGGTGGTGCTGGCTCGCACGTTGGCCAACGACCCTGATGTGCTCCTGTTGGACGAGCCCACCGGCGCTTTGGATCCTGGCGCCCGAGGACAGATCGGCGATCTGATTGCCTCGCTGGCCCGGCAGCGACATTGCGGCGTAATCTGGGTCACGCATCTGCTCGAAGAAGCTGAACGGTATGCCGACCGTGTTCTTCTGCTCGTCCATGGCCGTGTGGTCGCGCAGGGCAGCGCCGCAACGGTACTGCCCCAGGCTGCCCAATACTTCCCGTCTACTTCGGTCCACCCTGCCAACGACGCTCCTGCAGGAAAACCGCTCAAGGAGGTCGACGCTTCCTCATGAGTGCCTTTCTCTCGAACCTTTTCGGATCGGTGCATTGGAGTCTTTCCCCGCTGCAACTTTTGGCTTTGCTGAGTCTGCCGACCCTCAGTGTCCTGCTTTCGCTCTGGCGAAGCCTGCATGTGGAACGCGACTTGATAGAAGGGACCATCCGCACTTTTCTCCAACTCTTCATCGTTGGGCTTGTCCTTCATTTTGTCTTCAACGCCAACCGTTGGTGGTGGACAGCGCTCGTCTTGGCCGCCATGGTAATCATCGCCAGTCAAAATGCCGCCAGACGAGGAAAAGGGTTTACGCATCTCTTTCGCAGCACGACGATCGCCATCGCCTGTGGCACAGCCGTGACCGTTGCGTTACTGCTGGGATTGCACATCATCTCTGGACAGCCACGCTATCTGATCCCCGTAGGCGGAATGATCGTCGGCAATGCGATGGTGGCTTGCGGCTTGGTGCTCAACCGTTATCGCGAGGAACTTATCGATCACCGTGCGGAGATCGAAGCCTGGCTTTCCTTGGGTGCTCCCCCCCGCATCGCTGTACAGCGGGGCTTGGGAGCCTCGCTACGCAACGGCATGATTCCGACGATCGATCAGATGAAAACCGTTGGATTGGTCACCCTGCCGGGAATGATGACCGGTTCGATCTTGGCGGGAGCAGACCCTCTGGCAGCCGTTGAGTTACAAATCATGGTGATGCTCATGCTGACCACGGCAGTGATGGTGACGGCCTTGGTCTTGGGGGAACTCTTGCTGCACCTTTCTTTCAATGCGCAGGAACAGCTGCGCGTTCTGACTTCCTGAGGAGGATACCGTAGGGTAACCGTCGGATCGCTTCGCTTTTTGCCAAGCGCTACAATCAAAATTTGTGAGGTGAGATGTTTCATGGCAGAAGCTCCAGAAACCATCGAAGGCTGGTGGGTCCTACATGACGTGCGGCGGGTCGACTGGGCACAGTGGCGGAGGTTGTCGCCTGCCCAGCGGGAAGCCATCATCGGTGAGGCACAGGCTTACTTTGCCCACAGCGATGCGATCAACGGCACAGGCGACGGCGCGTTTGCGCTCTATCAGGTGATCACACAGAAGGGCGATCTCGAAACGCTTCACTTTCGACCACAAGCAGGGATGCTCTTTGACATCCAGAACGAGATGGCCAAACTGCAGCTCAACGATTTCTTGCAACCGGCCTACGCCTACTTCTCTATCATCGAGTTGAGCCGCTACAACGACGTCTCAGACGATCCCTTACGCAATCCTGCCCTGGCTGCACGCTTGCATCACGAGATTCCCGCGACGGCCTACAATTGCTTTTATCCAATGAACAAACGCCGCGGAGAGCGGGTCAACTGGTACGATACGGATGTCGAAGAACGCCGGGCCCTCATGCGTGGCCATGGGATGATCGGACGCAAGTATGCCGACCGTGTCACCCAGATCGTCACGGGATCCCAGGGACTGGATGATTGGGAGTGGGGGGTTACACTCTTTGCCGACGATCCGCTTTACTTCAAAAAGCTGATCTATGAGATGCGTTTTGATCCCGCCAGTTCGCGCTATGCCGAATTCGGCCCTTTTTACATCGGTCGACGGATGCGCGTACAACAACTGGCCACTTTTTTGGCACTGCCGCGAAACCAAGACGGGCCCCAGGCACAGGGGCTGTGAGGACACTCAAACGATGAGACCAGCGGAACGTTTTCTTGCGGCCTGCCGCAATCAACCCGTCGATTGCACGCCAATTTGGATGATGCGCCAGGCAGGCCGCTACCTACCCGAATACCGTAGCCTGCAAGAGCGGTACGATTTCCTGACCCTAGCCAAAACACCAGAGTTGGCAGCAACGATCACCTTGCAGCCCCTCCGGCGCTTCGATGTCGATGCTGCCATCCTCTTTGCGGATATCCTGTTGCCTCTAGAGGCGGTCGGGTTTGATTTGCGCTTTGTTCCACAGGTCGGTCCCGTCATCGATCATCCCATTACCCGGGCCGAAGAGGTAGCCCGGGTACAGATTGCTGATCCACAGGATCAGCTCGGCTTTGTGCTGGAAACGCTTCGCTTGCTCCAGCAAGAACTGCACGGCAAGCAGGCGTTGATCGGTTTTGCCGGAGCACCTTTCACGCTGGCCAGTTACGCCATTGAGGGGCGCAGCAGCAAGGACTACCGCAAGACCAAGTGCTTGATGTGGGAAGCGCCCCAAGCTTGGCATCAGCTGATGGAAAAGCTCGCCGAAACGACCCTCCGCTATCTGCGCGCACAAGTGGCAGCAGGGGCGCAGGCAGTGCAACTCTTTGACTCCTGGGTAGGTGCGCTCTCCCCTCTCGACTACACCACCTACGTCTTGCCGCATTCCCGAACGATCCTCGACGGTTTGAAGGAAACCGGAGTACCCGTCATCCACTTTGCCGTCGGTGCCAGTGGCATGATCGAAAGGCTCGCAGCTGCAGGGGGTGATGTGATCGGACTTGACTGGCGGATCGATATTGGTGAAGCGCGCCAACGCTTGGGAAGAGATCACCCGGTCCAAGGCAATCTCGATCCAATGACGCTCCTTGCACCCCAGCAGGTCATCGCGCAGCGCTGTAACCAGATCCTGCAAGCTGCTGGACCGCTCGGCCATGTGATGAACCTGGGACACGGCATTTTACCCGATACTCCGGTAGAAAATGTCGCCTTTCTGGTCAACACCGTCCATACGCTGAGCCGAGAAGTTCCTGCAGGATCGTCCACATCCACGCAAGGCTAAAAGAGAAGAACGAGATGGGAAGGAGGAAGAGATGACCGACACAGAAAGACAGTGGGGGATCTTGCTGTTGAGCTTTGGAGGTCCGGCACGTCTAGAAGAGATCCCTGCTTTCCTGCGTAATCTGATGAAGCGGGAACCACCGGCACAAGTGGAAGCCGAAGTGACGGAACGTTATCGGCAATTGGGCGGTGGTTCCCCCCTTCCTGAAACGACGCGTCGGCAAGGAGCACTGCTGCAGCAGGCTTTGTCCCGACGCGGCCATCGGTGGCCAACAGGTGTAGGCATGGCGTACGCACAGCCCTCCATTGAAGAAGCGGTTCTTGAGATGGCGGATCGAGGCGTAACCGACTTGGTCTTGCTCAGCCTCGCACCCTACCGTTCGACAGTTTCCACCGATGAGTACGAAGCAGCTGCCCTGGCAGCCATTGCTGCCCAAGCGTCACAAATGCGCGGACATTTAGCCGGGGATTGGTTTGCCCATCCGCGTTACATAGAAGCACTCTGCGAGCGTATCCAAGCGTCTTTTGCCGATTTGCCGCCTCAGGGCCGCGATGATGTTCCCATCCTCTTTACTGCACATAGCCTCCCCTTGCGCATGATCGAAGCTGGAGATCCCTACGTGCATCAGATAGAAACCACCATCCGTGCGATCGATGCCCGCATTGGTCCGCTCAACTGGCGTCTCGCGTTTCAAAGCCGCAGCTTGGCGGCGAATGAACCTTGGCTCTCTCCTTCAGCCGAGTCCGTCATCGAAGAGGTGCGTGCCCAAGGACACACCGCCCTGCTCGTCGATCCCATCGGCTTTGTCAGCGATCATTTGGAGACCCTGCATGACAACGATATCGAGCAACGCGAAAAGGCTCATCAGCTGGGGTTGGACTTTCACCGGGTCGCTTGCCTCAACGACAGTCCACGGTTTATCGAAGCCTTGGTTGAGATCGTCGAAGGGGTCGTAGAAAGGGTGGAAAACAGCGATGGATGAGCAAAACGGGCGCCGCCAGATCGCCGTTGTCGGTGGTGGTATTGCCGGATTGGCGGCAGCATGGCAGCTGTATCAGGCCAGCCAACAAGGGGAACCGCTGTCGGTCACTTTATTCGAGGCTTCGGAACGGGTGGGGGGCAAGATCCGCTCGCAAGAGATCGACGGTTTTACAATTGAAGGAGGGCCGGACAGCTTTCTTACCTCCAAACCGCAAGTCATCAGGCTGGCAGAAGCGCTCCATCTGCAGGAGCTCCTTCTGCCCACCCAGCCAACCGACGGCTCCTATCTCTTCTCCCGCGGTCACCTGACCCGCTTACCTGCGGGGCTGAATTTGATGGTACCTTCGGATATCAACGCCTTTCTGGAAAGCGATCTGCTCTCTTGGGAAGGAAAAGTTCGCTTGCTGCAGGATCTGGTCCTTCCCAAGCGAGAGAGTGACGCCGATGAAACCCTGGAATCTTTCGTCACCCGTCGATTGGGTAGAGAGGCGCTGGAGCGGATTGCAGAACCGCTGATCGCCGGTATTCATGGGGCGCCCCCTGAGAAGATGAGCATGCGTGCCGCTTTTCCGCGGTTCATCGAGATGGAGCAGCGCTATGGAAGTTTGCTCAAAGCCGCCCTGGCCAGCCGTCACACTCCCCCTCCCCCTCCCACTGCCGGGAAAACCTACTTCATGAGCTTTCGAAACGGCATGGAGACACTTCCCACCGCCATCGCGCAGTCATTGCCACCAGGAACGATCCAACGAAACACGCCTGTTTCAGAAATCGTCGAAACGCCCTTGCAAAGTCATCGGTACCAGCTACGACTACAAGACGGCCGGCACATGGACGCAGATGGTGTCATCGTTGCAACACCGCCTGACAAGACGCGTTCCTTGCTCTTTCACCTTGATCCTGAAGTCGCGGTGCTGGTGGGAGAGATTCCCCAGGGGGCTACTGCTACGGTCAGCTTCGGCTTTCTCAAAACGCAGATCCCACAGCCCTTGACCGGTAGCGGCTTTGTGATCCCAGCCGTAGAAGGACGTCGTCTTATGGGCGTCACCTATCTCTCTGAGAAGTTCGCGTATCGCGCGCCTTCCCCGGAATGGGTGGTTGTGCGCGGTTTTGTGGGCGGCCAGAAAGCACAACCGCTGATCGCTTCCGGAAAGGACGCACTGATTCAAGTCGTTCTCGACGAGCTTAGGGAGCTTGTGGGAGTAGTGGGGGAGCCGTCTTTTGCTTCTGCTTTTCTTTTCCCGCAAGCCATGCCACAATACCTACTTGGCCACCTGGATCGGGTAGCCAGCATCGAAGCAGCAGTCGCTCGTCATCCTGCTTTGGCGTTGGCAGGCAGTGCTTATCACGGGATTGGGTTGCCTGACTGCATCGAAAGTGGCGAACGCGCCGCTACTGTCCTTCTCACCCGCTTGTAGGCTTTTTAAACGAAAGGTCCAAGACACATGTACAGAGAGGGTGCCAGGCCGTGCCACAACATGGCCATGGGCACTTGCTGTTATCCAAGCCCTGTCTTCTCTTCTAGTCGGTGGATGCGCTCGTAAAGCGCAAACAGCTCCTCCCCCATGTTGAGCTCGATGACAGCTGCCATGAGGTGATCCTCGGCGTGGATGAGCACCAAATCCGGCGTAGCGCCCCCTACTTCCCGGGCCAATAACTGCGTTTGTGCACGTTCGGCCGCTTCGATTTCCTTGCGGGCCCGCTGCATCCCGGCGCGTGCTTCCTCCATCTGGCGGTCACGACAATGTTGCAGCGCGGCCTGCACTTCACCCCGCGCATTGCCGGCATGTACGACCAATGCCATCACAAACTCTTCGATCGTCGTCCCCTCCCCATGCGGCTGCTATCGCTCTAACGACAGCAATGCAAATTGATAACCCCGTAGCTGTAACTGCAGCTGACCCGCCACATTGGCTGTAGCGCTGTGTCCCGAAAAAAGGTCGACCACCCGCTGCCCAGGGGTAAAGCCGCCGATCGGGGTTTCGATGGTCCCATTTCCCGTGTGCAAAACCACCTGAATGCGTTGGTCCGTGGTAAATCGTTCAAAATGCAGGAGTTCGTAGACGGGATCGGCGGCCACCAGGCGCCATTGACCTATACGCAGCGCAGGATATGCCTGGCGCAAGTGTGTCCATTTTTGATAGAGCGCTAGCCGCTGGCGATCCTGTCGCTTCTCCTCCCAGATCATCGCCTGTCTGCAGGCAGGCTCCGCGCCACCGGTCAGTCCAATCTCATCCCCATAGTAAATCATTGGGCTGCCCGGCCAGGTCATCTGCAACGCCAAGGCCAGTTCAAAGCGCTCGCGATCTTCCTCGAGCGCTGTCGCGATACGCATCGTGTCATGACTGCCCAGCAGGTTCCAACTGGTGGTCAGGGCAGGAACAGAGTAACGCCCCATCACCTGACCCAAGTAACGGACATAGCGTTCAGGACCTATCTCGCCCTTCGTCAATGCCAACGTGGCATCTCGGAAAAGATAGTTCATCACTCCGTGAAAAGCATGGGGACCCAACCACCGCAGTGCATCGTTCCATACCTCACCGATGAGTACCGACTCTGGACGTAGTGCCGTCGTAAGCGCACGGATGGCCTGCCAAAACGAAGGCGCCACTTCGTCGGCCACATCAAGCCGCCAGCCGTCGATGGGTCCAACCTGCATCCAATGCGAGACGACCTCGGCGAAATACCGCTGCACTGCAGGACGCTCTGTAGCCAGTTTGGGCATCTGGGAAACAAAGCCAAAGGTGGCATAGGCGGGTCCTTGGTCCCCCTTTTGGGAAGACAGGGGATAGAACCAATTGGCGTAGGAAGAGGCTTCGCCTTTGGAAAGGAAATCCTGAAACGGCGCAAATTCGCTCCCTACGTGATTAAAGACACCGTCAAGCAAAAGGTGAATGCCACGGCGATGAGCTTCATCCGCCAAACGTTGCAATGCTGCCTCGTCTCCGGCCCGAGGATCGATGCGGTAATAGTCGGTTATATCATAACGGTGATTGGAGGGTGAAAGGAAGATGGGCGTCAGGCAGAGCGCGTCGACACCGAGACGCTGAAGGTAGTCCAGGTGTGCCATGATCCCGGCCAGATTGCCCCCCTGGAAATCACGGGCGTTGGGTACGGCTCCCCAGGGCTGCGTTGGTTCTGGACCACCGTCCGGCTCTCGAGCAAAACGATCGACAAAGATTTGGTAGATGACCGCTCCCTGTGCCCACGGCGGCGCAGAATGCTTCTCCTCATCAAAAAGGTACGGCAGTTCGAAAGGCCTTGCCCCCGACGCGGTCGTCGACCATCCCGATGAGCCCAGCCAACGGTCCTGCATCTTGTCCTGAAAGCAGAAGCGATAGGAGAGCCGCCGTGTACCCACCGGCACCCGGATACGAAATACCCAGCCCTCGGCCGTCGGGGCCCACGGTTCCAGATAGCCACGAAAGAGCGGTTCTTCTCCACGGTATTTGTCCCAAGTGACAACCGCAATGCTGTCGGGAGCGTGCCCCATCACCTGCAGACGTAGTTCGACACTGTCATCGCCATAGAAATAGACAAAAGGGGCACACGGTTCATGGTCGGCCTGCCAGCGGTGCATGGGCTCTCTCCCTTCCCAGTTCTATCCCCTGTCTTGTCTCAGCGGTAGAGCAGCCAAATGCCCAATGCAATGACCACGGCACCGGCAACCTTATGAGCGGTTAGCGGCTCTTGAAACAAGAAAAACGAGAGGATCTCGATGAGAATATAACCTACCGCAAGCGTTGGGTAAGCAATACTGAGCGGCATGCGCGAGAGGACGTAAAGCCACAGCAAGGAGCTGACGACGTATGCGGCAATCCCGGCCAGCACTTTTGGAGAAAGGAGCAGTCGCAGCAACGATGCATTGAAGGCGACCGTGCCAAACGAACTTACCCCTGCTTTCAAAAAAAGTTGGCCGACAATCCCCAAAAGGATCGAAGCTGCCAAGATGACCGCAACTGTCTGTGTCATGCTGCGTCGCCTCCCATTACCGCCCATCTGACGCCTCCACTCCAACCGCAACGGGAATCATTGTCGCCCAATCGATGCAGACAGACAAGATGGACGACCCCCCAGTCGTCCATCTTGTCTGTCTGCCTTTCTGGTATTTTCTCTTTACTGGCCAATGGCCTTTGTTTGCAGAAGGAAACGCACCTGTGCGGTCGAATGAGTAGGGATCGGTAAAAAGTGGGTATAGGCATCGGCTTGCGCTTTTCCGGCGTCAAAGTTTGCCTGTTGCGCGTAGGCCGTATTAAGGCCTTCGACCAGCTTCTCCCGCATGGCAGCCAGTCCCTGATCGAGCTGTTCGGTGCCAGTACCCACCTGCTTTTGGCCTTCCGCCAACTGCTGTGCACCCGCTTGCAACTGCGTGAGTCCGTCATTGGCCTGGGATAGACCGCTGGCCAATGTCGAAAGTCCTGGCATCTGTTGACCCTGCAGCTGACCCCCTTTGGCCAAGAGATCAAAGAGCGTCTGTACACCTCCCATCCCCTGGGAAAACTGCTTGAGACCATTGGCAACTCCTTGGGCCCCTTGGGAGAGTTGTGTAACAGCTGTCGGTAACGCCTTTAAAGGAGTAGCCTGCCCGCTCACTTGCTGCAATCCAGTGGAGACCTTTGGCAATCCTTCGGCCAATCCTTGCAGCGCTTCAGCCATCTGCTTTAGCGCCTGCGCCTGTTGTTGCGCATCGGCACTTCCGGATGCCTGGACGGTTTGCGCATCTTTCAACAGCTGCTGGGCTGCTGGTTTTAGCGCTTGGGTAGGCTCTTGCAACTGTTGCATGCCCGTATTCAGCTGGACAAGCGCATCGGCCAATTTCGGCAAAGCATCGCTTTGCGTTTTCAATTGTGCCAATCCACCTGCCAGCTGCACACTCCCCTCCGAGAGCTGCTGGGCCGCCGGAGCCAGCTGCTGGGCTGCAGAAGCGCCCTGCAGGGCGACGCGTTTCTGTGCATCAGCAAGTTGGGCAAGCTTGGCAATTCCAGCCTGACTCTGCCCAAGTCCGGAAGCAATCTGCGCGGAACCATCCGCCAATGGTTTACTCCCTACAGCGATGGCATTGGCGGCTTGCTCGATCTGGGTCAGGCCATCCGCCATCGGCTTCATCTGCCCGACAAGATCGGGCAAAGGCAAATCGAGTACACCTGGGATCAGTTGAATCTGAAAAGAAGGAAGCTTCAGTGCATCACTTTGCACAGTCAGGGTGAGTTTGTCATCGGGTGCTGGATTGAGGATCCAGGAGTAGTTGGTCGTCTTTCCCACCGCCACCGCCATCGCTTTGGGAGCATCCACAGATTGATATTGGTCCATAGGCAATCCCAAGGTCGCCATTGCGATAAACGGCGTGTAGACTTCCTGCGATTGCGTTTGTCTCCCACCGCCATACTTCGGCGCCGTCACCTGTTTCTTCTCTTTCAGTTTGTTATGCAGCGTCAGGGTAACTTCAAGCTTACCAGATTGCCCGGCGATCTGGTTGGCATCGACTGGCTTACCGTTTAATTGATAATGGATCGAGACGGCCACCGGCAGCGGCTGATCGCTCGTCGTTTGGTAGTAAAGGTCTCGGTAAGGGGCACCGTTTTGCGTCTTTGGCAGCCCTGTTTGGGTCAGATCAAGGTACCACACCGTCTCCTGTCCTACCCGTTGAGGGGTTTCAGGGCCACTCAAGTTGACCACGTTTTTCAACGGCTCCGGAATACGTATCGCAACTTTTCCTTCTCCGCTGACACGCAGCCAATCGACAACGGTCGCCTGTTGTACATGACCATCGGCTGACAGATTGGCATAGACCGTCTGGTGATCCGCAATCGACGCAAGGGAGGCAGGCGTTTCAGCTGCTTGTGAAGCCTCTCCTTGGCCGGTCCCCAGCACGACGATCAAACTCGCACACACTGCAAGTGCGCATCCCATACGCGTCGTTTTTTTGCTCCACATCTTTATCTTTCCTCCTCTCGGACAGGTTTCTCTTGGATTATCCGGGAAAGGATGCAGGGGGGTTCCCTACACCGACCGGTACATTGCCTTCGGCTTTTTGTGACCGCCCCCAATGCAACGTCGTCCGCTCAATTACGGGAGTCAGCTTGTACAGCACGGCGGGCAACAAGCAGAGGATGATCGTCATCGAAAGAAGCGCACCGCGTGCAATCATCTGCGTCAATTGTGAAAGAATGGGAATATCGCTCAAAACCCAGATCCCCACCAGCGCCAAACACAGGGAAAGACCGCTGGCAATGATGGCTTGCGCACTGCGCGCAGTCGCCGCAGCAATCGCTTCCCTTGGTGGTCGAGTAGCGCGTTCTTCGCGGTAACGTGAAGTAAGCAGCAGCGCATAGTTGATGGTAGAACCGAGTTGGATGGCACCCAGCGCCAAAGAAGCAACAAAGGGAACACTTTGACCCAGGAAGAAGGAGAGACCTAAATTCAAAAAGACGGCCAGTTCGATCACGGCAACCAGCAACACCGGAATACTGAAGGAAAGAAAAGCCACGCCAATGATCGCTGCGATCCCCACAATGGAGTACAGATCGACACGCCGCTGGTCCCCACTGATCATCTTGCTCAGATCATTTTCCAATACTGCTTGACCAGAGAGATAAACGCCCGGGCCAAAACGGGAGACCACTTGCTGTACATGGGCAAGGGTCTGCTGTCCTTGGTCAGAGGAAGCGTCAGCCTGGGTCGTCACCATGTAGTAGCGCGTCTGCCCATCGATGAATTGATCCCGAACGGCTTGGGGAACAAACGAGACTGGAACGGTGGGATCGGCGAGGGTGGCATATCCCACGACATCTGAAACGCCCGCAACGTCTTTGACGGCATCGACGAGCGCCTGTTCACGGTTCGGGGCCAGGGTGTGGCCGATCACAATATACGAGGCGTCTGCCAAACCAAATCGCGATGTCACGGCATCTAAGGCCTGAATGGACGCAATCTTTTGCGGCATCATATGATTGACGTTGGTATCCACCTGATTGTTTGCATTGCCGATGGCAGCAGGTACGACCAATAAGACAAGTATACCGATCAAAGTCCAAGGGTGCCGCATGACCAAACGACCTAATCCGTCCAGTTGGGGGATCAACGGACGATGGCGCAATTTTTCGACCGCACCATCACACAAGAGGATGAGGGACGGAAGCAGCGTGAGCGCCAAGAGTACGCTGATGGCCACACCCCGAGCCATGGTAATGCCGATGTCACGTCCCAATCCGATATTCATCGCACTCATCGCCAAAAAGCCGGCGATTGCAGTCGCAGCGCTGGCCAAAACCGCTTGTGCTGTACGGCCGATTGCCTTCGCCATCGCCTCGTGGAAAGGGAAATGATCCCGCTCTTCCAGATAGCGCATGATGAGAAAGATTGAAAAATCCATACTGACACCAAGTTGCAATGCGGCTGCGATCGCTTGGGTGATATAGGAGAGGCTGCCCCCAGTAAAGTAGGGAATGCCGAGGTTGATCACCACGCCGACTCCCATCGCCAGCAAGAAGAGAAAGGGGAGCAGGAACGAAGGCATCACAGCCAACAACAAGACTAGGAGCAAACCGCCTGCTGTCACCAGATACAGAGGCAGCTGTTTCTGAAGCAGCGACTGCAGATCAGCGAGGATAGCCGGCTCTCCTGTCACCTCGGCTCCCCCGTCAAGAAGGGCACGAATGTGGGAGATAGTCGCATTGGTTCGGGGATCACCGGGTGGAGTCGTCAAGGAGATTTGTAAAAGCGTAGAGCCATCTTTGGCGTAGAATTGGTCGACCAATGCTTGGGGCCAAAAAGACTTGGGAACCGTCAGATCGGCGAGTGAATCGGACCAAGTGACCTTGCTGACATTCGGAACATGTGCAATGCGATCCTTAAGGGCAAGGACGCGCCAGTCCGGTGTTTTTTGGAGCAAAACGACCACAGAACCGTTCATCCGAAAATGGTCGTCCAGAATGCGTTGACCTTGCATGGCCGGGAGATCTGCGGGCATGTACGAGAAAAGATCATAGTTGACCCGTGTATGCGCAGCACCATACGCAGCGGGAATGGCCAAAAGGAGACAGAGGGTGAGAATAACCCACCGCAAGCGCACGATCTGGGTTCCGATGCGCTCAAACATCTTCTTTCTCCTCGATCTTCTCTACCCGTTCGACGATTCTCGTCAACAAAACGAGGAGCTGGTCTTGCTCGGTTTCGTTGAGCACCTGCATATACTCCTGATAGACCGCCCGTTTCTCCTTTTCCAACCGCGTCAGCAGCTGCTCCCCACGCTTGGTCAGGCGGACCCAAATCGTCCGCCTATCCTTCGGATCATGGAGTCGCTCGACCCAACCTCCTGCAATGCCACGATCGACTGTGGCCGTGGCCGTGCTTTGGCGCACTTGTAATGCGGCAGCCAAGTCGCGCATGCGCAGTGGCGCCGGCCACAACGCCTGGAGCAGCATCCAAATGCCGGCCGTGGCACCCTCTTCCAGGATCGCATCCAAGCGCTGGCGCAAATGTCGTACAAGTTTCCAAAAGACGCGATCGAGTTCATCCATACGATCGGCCCGGACCATTGTTACACCTCCTGCCTCTACAGAGGATAGTACGTCCATCATACCCTTCGACAGTGCAATAGTACGTCTGTCGAATGAATTTATTCTACTGCGTCTCTGCGACCTTTTTCTAACCTTTGGCGGAAAAATGCATCAAAAGAACTTCGGGGTAGCCTACTGTGGGGAAGGGAGATCAAGCCCATTTGGGGGATCAGAAAAGGGACTGTCTTTTCCACGGACAAAGCAGCCCCTGGCCCTAGAAGAAAAGGAAGGATGGAAAACCGCGCAATCCCTTATTTTTGGTAGAGGAGAGGCAAGGCACGTACCTCGTACCCAGCCGCAGCAATCTGCTTGAGCAACGGTGGGAGTGCACGGGCCGTCACGCGGCTCTCATGCATGTCAAAGATGGCACCTGCCTGCAAGTGACGCACCACCCGGGCTTCCAACACGTCCATCTGTGTCGGTGCCAAGGCCCAATCCCGTGGATCTTCGTTCCACATCACCAGTTCGTTACCGCGCCTGCCGGCAAGCTCCCGTGTTGTCGTATTGTAGTTGCCGTATGGTGGCCGCAATGCTAGGGGTGTCAAGCCCAGCAACGCTTGGAAGCGGTCGTCCGCTCGATCGATCTCCGAGGCCTGCTGTGCCGTACTCATCTTTTTCAAATTTCCATGATCCCACGTGTGACTGCCCACGCTATTCCCTTCTCTGACTGCCCGGCGAACCTGGGTCGGTTGGCTCTGCAACCGATTGCCTACCCAAAAGAACGTGCCCTTTGCATGCGCCTGGTCGAGTGCATCTAAAATCTCTCCGAGATAGGGGGTCGGCCCATCGTCGAAAGTGAGATAGACCACTTTTTTCCCTGTCTTTGCATCTACGGCTGGACCACTCCACACCAGCGGTGCCAGCTTTTCCGTCGACTCCTCTGCACTTTTTGGGTGCTGGTCTGTCGCTTCAGCCTGGGCAGCTTCAGCATGGGTCGAGGGAGTGGTTGGAGAGGATTGCCTCCCGTGTTGGGAAGAAGGGGGTTGCGTCGCTGCCTGATCCGTACCGTGCGGCTGACCGGATAGAGCGTGCACACTGGATTGTTTAAGGAGGGCCATTTGAACACCGGGCACAGATGGGAAGGCCGATTGTCGTTGGGCAAGTTGGTACAGGGAGACAAGTGTTTTTGCGGTAGAAGACGCAGAAGGAAGAGAAACCGCTTCAGGGGCCGACAGGTTCGCCGGCTGTACAGCGGCCGTTCCCCGTTGAGAAGGTGACCCGACATTGTGACCGATGCCCCAGAGACTTCCTGCGATGACCAACGCTGAACTGAGGGCATAAAGCGAGATTCTTGCCCACCCGCGCATGCTGGATCCCCTTCTAGACAGTCTCTTCCTGTACTGTCTCAGTGCAAGAATAGGCAAAATTTGTCGAGAAAGGGTGAACAATGCGAGAAGAGAAAGTTACAAATCGGTTACTGGGTCACATGGGGGCGAAACGTTCTTCTTTCCAAGGGTCACCATGCATGTGATACCCAGCCTGTTCCCAGTATCCCGGGACGTCTTTTTCCAAAAAAGTAAGCCCTTCGACCCATTTTGCGCTCTTCCACCCATACAGATGGGGCACGACCAGGCGCAACGGTCCGCCGTGTTCGGCAGAGAGGGGTTGCCCATCATGCCTGTAAGCAAACAGGACATCGTCTTGCAAGAGATCACGAAGTGGCACATTGCAGGTCCATCCGTGGGCGGCGCGAACCAAAACATACTGCGCCTGCGGCAGGGGTGCTGCAGCGGCATAGACCGCCTGGAAAGGAACACCCTCCCAGCGGTTGTCCAACCGGCTCCAACCGGTCACACAATGCATATCCGCGGTCACTTGGAGGTAACCCAGTCGAAGGAAAGCCTCCCAGTGAAACGTCTGCGGTTTTTCCACCAAGCCATCGATATGAAAACGCCAGCTGTGCAGATCGATCGTGGGAACCCATCCTGCATGCAAGACCGGCCACCCTTTTGTCACGGTCTGGCCGGGAGGTATGCGTGGCTCGTTGGTCTCTGTATCACCCATGCTCTTCCTCCTGTCCCAAACACGTTTTTTGAATAGGCACTTGAGTAGGCGCTATTTCCAATGCGACGCCTTCCTCTCCCAAAGTACAGGACAAAGAATCTGCTTCTCGAGCCTGCAACCCTGTGTTATGCTATGGCATGAGTATACAACGTACGGTGCATTCTCCACCTTCTGCAGCGAAGGGAAGTAGGTCTGATGAGTGAAAATATCTTTGACTGTGCGATTATCGGTGCTGGACCTGTGGGACTTTTTGCAGCGTACTACGCAGGCGTACGTACCATGTCGACCGTCGTGGTCGAAAGTCTGACCACCTCGGGCGGACAGCTCTCCACCCTCTATCCAGAGAAATACATCTATGACGTCGGCGGCTTTCCAAAGATCAAGGCACAGACCTTAGTCGATCAGCTGGTTGAACAGGCTGCCCCGTACCACCCTGTCTATCGCTTCGGTGAACGTGCTGAACAGCTGCAAGTTTTGCCCGATAGCAACCTGCAGCTCACGACAACGCGTTCGACGATCCTAGCACGCTCCCTCATTATTGCAGCCGGGGTCGGCGCCTTTGAACCGACCCGCTTGGATGCTGAAGGCGTCGATGTCTACGAAGACAGAGGCGTGTATTACGCAATCACGGATCTGGAACCCTTCCATGATCAAAACGTCTTGGTCATTGGTGGTGGCGATACGGCGCTCGACTATGCGCTGATGTTGCTTCCTGTCGCTCGAAGCGTCACGCTGATCCACCGGCGGGATGTCTTTCGTGCCCAAGAGGACAGCTTGCGTAAACTGCGCAACTCCAATGCTCAGATTTTTACTTTTCACGAGCTGCGCGCGATCAAGGGGGACACACAGCAACCGACGGAAGCGATCATCTTCGACAATCGCAGCGGTGCAGAAACAACCCTTCCGGTCTCCCGAATCGTCATCGGGCTGGGATTTAAGAGTAAGTTGGGCCCGATCGCACAGTGGGGACTGGAATTGACCGGCAACAAAATCAAAGTGGACAGCTGCATGCGGACCAATCTGCCGGGAGTCTATGCCTGTGGCGACATCGTCACCTACGAAGGCAAACTCGATTTGATCGCAACAGGATTTGGGGAAGCGCCCATTGCCGTCAACCAGGCCAAACATTACCTGGATCCCAAGGCCCGCATCTTCCCTGGGCACTCTTCCAACCGCGAGGAACGTCACCAAAAAGAACTGGCTCAGACCTAAGCGACAGTCTGCCCCGTGGCCAACTGGACCAGCCATCGAAGGTTTTCGGCAGCACGAACCGCTTCTTTCCAGCCAATCCAGCGAAAATAGAGCCGTGCGCCTGGAAGCAGCTCTCCCAGGCGCCATTCATCTGCGAAGGCCACGATCCCCCAGATAGGGTATCCTCCTGTGACCGGATGGTCGGCACCAGCTACCAGAAGCGTTCCGTCACCAGGTACTTGAACGGCGCCCCGCACCAGCGGCAAAGAGAAGAGTTCCTCGCCCTGATAGTCGGGAACGGCTCCGGTCAACCGCAGGGCGGTTCGGTCCGAATTGGGGTCGATTACAAATGGACCGTTCCCCCGAAGCGAGAAGGCTTTTTGTTGTGGGCCGGCCAACAACCGAATGGTCGTCGGTGCTGTCGTATGCGGCATCAACCGAACCAGGGTCGCCAATGCCTCAGTGTGACTGGCAAAGGTCCGCAGACAAGCTTCTTGCCCGACGCCCAGACGATCGCCCCCCTTTAAAGGACGGGAGCTTTGACCTGGCCACGGCGCACCGAGCAATGTGCTTTGACTCCCTAGAAAAGCTTCACTGACCAATCCTCCTGCAACTGCCAGATATCCCCTTGCCGCCTGCCGTACCGTGCCACAGGTCAACTGTGCTCCGGACGGCACTTCCCACACAGAGAGCTGCCATCCTGCCATCTTCATACGCCAGAGACACCGGCTGTCGCGGTTTCCCTGTAGCATCGCAAAACTCCGCCCCACCACGGCGATCCGCAACGTTCCCCCGCAAGCTTCCACCGTCGGTCCATGCACCAAAAACTCCACAAGGGGAGCATCGATGGGATTGCCCACAACCGCATTTGCCAGCGCAGCACTCACCCAGTCGGCTGGCCCACTGACGGGAACACCCTGGGCCTGCCAGCCTACCCGTCCACGGTCCTGTACCGTCGCCAGCATGCCCGCATGGACAACACAAAGCTCAACCATCCTTCGGCCGCCGCAGGGGAGCAATCTGTATGCCCATCCCTTCAAGACGTTCCCGAACGGCTTGTGCAAACACAGCAGCATGGGGCCGATCCCCATGGATACAGAGCGTACTTCCTGTCAGGGCCACCTGCGTTCCATCGATGGCTGTAACCATATGTTCTGAAAGGATCTGCGCCGCCTGCTGCGCAGCTTCTTTTGGATCGTCGATGACCGCACCAGGCATCGACCGTGGCGCCAACGCGCCACTCGGCAAGTAGCGCCGATCGGCAAAGAGCTCACCAGCTACCTGCAGATCACAAGCGGTCCCCGCTTGCAGAAGTGCACTCCCTGCACGGCCGACAAGAATGAGACGTGCATCAAATGCACGGACGGCTTGCGCAATCGCCAACGCAAGTTCCAGCTCTTCTGCGGCCTGATTGTACAGCGCCCCGTGGGGTTTGACATGATGCAAGTGCGCCCCTGCTGCCCGCACGAAGGCGTCCAGGGCACCGAGTTGATAGAGGACGTCGGCAGTCACTTCTTCAGCAGAGAGTTCCATTTTCCGTCTGCCAAACCCGACCAGATCGCGATACCCCGGATGTGCCCCGATCGCTACTCCAGCTTCGACAGCCAACGCCACCGTACGGTGCATGGTCCATGGATCGCCGGCATGAAAACCGCAAGCCAAGTTGACGGAACTCACCACCGTCACCAGCGCCTCGTCTTCGCCCATACGCCATGCGCCAAAGCTCTCACCCATATCCGCATTGAGATCGATCTCCACTGTCGCACACGCTCCTTTACAGTGGTTGAAAGCGGACCTCATCTCCCGGATGCAACAAGAAAGGATCAGCGCGTCTTGGATCAAAAAGGGCCACCGATGTACGCCCAATGATTTTCCAACCACCTGCAGAAGCCACAGGGTAGACCCCAGTCTGCCATCCAGCGATCCCCACAGAACCGGCTTCCACGCGCAGTCGCGGCGAATGACGACGGGGAGTGACGATCGACGCATCGACAAAGCCAAGGTAGGCAAAGCCCGGCAGAAAGCCGATCATGAGCACCCGATACACCGGCCGGCAATGCAGTGCGATCACTTCAGCAGGTAAAAGCCCGTGCAGCCGCGCGACCTCTTCTAAGTCGGGCCCCGCCTCACCCCCGTAGCGCACCGGAATCACCACTTGCCTGCCGTACTGGACCCCGTGCCGGAGCGTTGGCACCTGTTGCAGCAACCACTCGACAACGGCCGGGCCATCACCAGGGTGACGCAAACGAACCAACAGGTGCTCGACAGCAGGAACAAGCGCTGCCATTCCCGGCGTAGGCATGTCCTTCAACTGCTGGTAGCAGGCACGTACCCACGCATTGGCTTGGCGGGCACGTTCCGCACCGAAAGATGCTTTTTGCACTCGAAAAGAAAGCAGCAGGGCCGACTCACCATAAGGTGCTATCTCCAGCACCACTCCGTTTGCCAGCACCTGCTGCCCCAGCAGTTTCTCTTTCGTCAAACCGCCTTCTGTTCCGAGAGATCGGGCACCGATGGACGGTGCGCCAGGTATTCTTCCAAAAACTGCGTGTGTACACGGCTGCTTTCAAAGGCGGACGTTTCAATCAACTCCTGCAAAAAAGGGAGGGTCGTCTGGATACCGGTGATTTCAAATTCCGAAAGGGCTTGCACCATTCGTCCCAATGCCTCGTCACGATCGCGTCCCCAACAGATCACTTTGGCGATCATCGGATCGTAAAACGGAACGACCGAACAGCCCGCATAGAGCGCTGTGTCGATACGCACTCCTGGACCCCCGGGCAGATGGAGGCG
>JADBKH010000025.1 GCA_014896485.1 Bacillota bacterium
ACGTTCGCACGCCACCCGCAAAATGGGCACCTCAACACAGTTTTGAAGCTGTATGACCACAACCGAATCTCGAGGTATCCCTAGAGCCAAAAAACCAGCGGCATATCTGTTTGCCAAATCATCAGCTTGACGCCAAGTCAATCTCGCATGTCGATCGACCAACGCTTCCTTATCCCCAAAGCGTTGCGCATTTTCTGCCCAATTGTGTTCAAACGAAGTTTCGTCCCAGTACCCTGAAGCTTTAAATTCGCGAATTTGTTGTTCAGAAAACGTAATGGGTTTCATAGCCTCTTCTCCTCCATTTTTCTAAAACGACATACTTTCCTTAATTTGAATATTACTTTTGAAACACTACTTGAACCACGGAGCAGGTTTAGGCACAGGAAATTGGGCCGTTCTCTTTTCGGCAAATGCCGCAAGTCCTTCTCTGGCTTCCGCACTATCCAACTGCAAAGCCACTTGAGCCTGCTCAAATTCCAACGCTTGTTCCAACGTGAGATTCACGTTGGTGTGGATCATCCTTTTTGTTGTTCTTAATGCTTGGAAAGGCCCGTTCACAAAGGCCAATGCACGTTTCTGAGCCGCGCCCATTCCATCACCATCTGCCACCACTTCACAAGCAAGCCCAATGGATTCCGCTTGTTCAGCAGTGAGTGTCTCCCTTGAAAAGAGCAATTGCTTGGTGCGCAACAAACCGATGTTTTGTACCAAGGTCCACACCAGTCCGCTGTCCGGTAACAGACCGTTTGCTAAAACATTGAAATGAAATCGGGCGTTCGTCTCGGCAATCACCCAATCCGAAAGGCCAGTCACTCCCAAGCCGGCACCGGCTACCCATCCGTGCACAACCGTTATGACCGGAAACGAAACACGTGAGAGGACCAACAGCAAACGATCAGTCAGTCGCATCAGTTCCACGGCGTTTACGCGTCCTTGTTCCCCTTGCAATGCGGGAAGCACTTCCCGCGCATCACCTCCCGCGGTAAAAGCCCGACCTGCCCCATGTAGAATGGCACAATGCACCTGTCGCGCCCGATCGGAGGCAATCAGCACATCGGTCAATGCTGCGATAACATTCGGCGTCAATGGATTGAGTCGCCCGGGATCGTCAAGCAGAAGGTCAAGCACACCTGCCTCATTGGTTACTTGAAGCCCGCGGACTTCATCCATGCTTGCAACCCCCCTTCTCTATGAGCACGACAAGTGCACCGTTGCTAACGCTGCTTGAGTCTCATCCGCTTTCAGTGCCTTTACCTGCAGTACTCTCAAATCTGGCTCTTGGGGATCAAGATCTGCGACTGTGGCGGAAAATCGGAGCACATCTCCTGGAAATACCGGTGCAGTCAGCCGACAGCTGATCTTGCGCACGACATCGAAACCAAACTGTTCTTCCAACAGACCAGCCAAAAAACCGGCCAACAATGGACCGTGAGCAATGACGCTCGGCATTCCAGCGGTCTGCGCAAAGGGCTCGTCCACATGGACCGGGTTAAAATCCAGCGTAGCACCGGCAAATCGCGCGATTTGCACTCGGGTGACTGGGCCTTTTTCCCCAAGGAAAAGCTGTGCACCCGCGCGTAAATTTTCAACATTTGTATTCAAAAATTCTTCACCTCTTTGAACTTTGTGGGTTACGCAGTCTCGACGAAAAGAGCACGGTTGACTAAAACCAAACTCTCTTTGCGATATAACTTGGTTTCAATGGTGAGAAATGTTCTCATCCTCCCCTCTTTGCTTTGACGTTGTTCAATATCTGCAACTGAAGTAACGCCTTCCAGAACATCCCCGACCAAAACAGGTGCGTAGTATTCCCATTCCACTGTGCCCAAGAGCGTTTTGCTGTAATCCAGTTGGACGACTTCGTCAAGCAAATAGGATCCGTAGGGTACATTGGAGACAAAAACGTAACTGAGTGGTGCTACATCCCTCCCGCGTTCGTCTTTTTCGGTTGCAGAGCCGACAGCCGCTCGATACTCCGCAACCTTATTCGACTCAACCACGAAACTGTACCTAGGAGAACACACGCCTTTGGCGGTACTATTCATCTTGGCCTCCCTTATCGTCCCTGCCATTGAGGCGGACGCTTTTCTAAAAAAGCGCGTGCACCCTCAAGATGATCTTGAGTCGGAAGCAATGTGCTCTGCGCAATCCTTTCCAAATCACGGCCCGTTGCGGCATCGATATCGATGGCACGATTGATTGCCAACTTGGCCATACCAAGGGATAGAGGTGCTTTTTTGAGTAATTTTTGGGCAAAAGCATACGTTTCGGTCACCAGCTCTTGCTGAGGCACGACGCGATGAACCAAACCGTATGCAAGGGCCTGCGGTGCGGGCAAGATCTCGCCGAGCATCACCAGTTCTTTGGCACGCCCTAGTCCAACCAGTTTGACCAAGCGAGAAATACCCCCCGATCCAGGAATTAGCCCTACATTTCCTTCGGGAAAACCCATTCGGGCCTGATCCCCTGCAATTCGGAAATCACAGGAAAGGGCGAGTTCTAAACCACCTCCGGCAGCCACGCCATTGATGGCCGCAATTACAGGGACTTCGAGCGCTTCCAAAGCGTCAAAAAAATCATGAACCTTACGTGCAATCGCTCGGAAACGCCGAGTGCTCATCGAGGTAGCCATCTCTTCCATACCGCCAACATCTTCGCCAGCGGAAAAAGCACGTCCAGCTCCTGTAATGATGACAGCTCGAAGAGAATCGTCGTCAGCGAGTGCAGCCGCCAACCGTTGAAACTCTTCAATCATCGCATCGTGCCATGCATTGAGTTTGTCCGGACGATTCAGCGTAACGGTCTCAATTCCGCTTTCATCTTTTTGAACGTTTAAAAAAGCGTAGTTCTCCACATCAAGCCTCCTACATTCCTAATCGAACGGCATGGATACACCTAGGTGCTAAGTAGTCGCGCAGGATAAATTAAGGTTTTCCCCTTTGCGTCCCACAGTCCAAGCGGAGTCCACTTCACACTGGGCAATGTGTCAAAAGTGAGGAATTCAAGCGTGTACAAAATATCATCGAATCGATACCCCTTCTGTTGTATCCACCGCTGAAAATTCGTGAAAATATATACTAAATTGTCAACACTTTCTTCACTGCAAATGCCGCCCACAGGCAACGGTATCTCCCATTGCAATCGCCCCTCCGCTATGACGACGATCCCCCCGCCCATCTGCTGAACACGCTGTAAAGCGTCTGCCATTCGGTGAGGAGATCGCCCAATGGCCAGCAAATGCATTGCAATTGTCGCGGATGTGGCCAAGGCTTCGATATCTTTGAACATCCCCTGAAGGACGCCATTCACCACCCAACGATGTTGACGATCCAAAAGTGCCACGTAGTCCGTCGAATCATCGGGAAGTTGGACATGGCCTGCACCATCACAGGGGAGCACCTCATCAGAGGCCCGGGTGATCACCGTACCCACTAAGTCCACCACAGGAAAAGAGGGGTTTGTACAAATCGGAACCATCCATTCTGCATCTATTGGGCTTTCACTACAGGAGATTCTGCCAAGCCCGAAACGGTCCCAGTCCAAATCGTAGGAGGGGAACAAAGCCTGCTTATCTTCAGCGATCTTTTTTCCGTGGTACCAAACGATTTGTGGGTTGAAGTTTGTCAGGTTATCGATCAAAACCAGATCCGCATACTTCCCGGGTGCAATCCCCCCTACCATGTCGTCGAGGTGGTAGTAGGTTGCTGGCCAAAGCGTGGCCATCCGAAGCGCTGTCATGGGTTGTAAACCGCTGCTTACTGCGACACGCAACGCTTGATTGATAAAACCATCTTGCAAGTAATAGGGTGCGGCACCATCTGTCGTCAGCATGAAGCGTCCGGATGCCAGAGCTGTTTCCGGCAAATCCTCAAGCAAGGCAGGCAGATCTTTGCGCAAAGAGCTTTGCCGCAGCATCACCCACAATCCTGCTCGAAGCCGTTCTAGGACTTCTTGACTTCGTATCGCTTCATGGCAAGCTGTTTCACCCACTGCGGCGGCAGCTTGTAATTTTTCTAATGAGAGCCCGGCATTGTGCCCGTCAACGCGTAACCCGGCCTCCCGCGCCGCTGAAATCGAGTGAACGTATTTGGGATCGTCGTTTAACAGCCTGGGCCAGTTGGTGATCTCTGCGATCTGCACAACATCCGGAAGCCGAAGTGCCTGAAGAATTCGTTCCGGCGAAAAAATCTCTTCCTCTTGAAAGCCGAGTGACTGTGACCCTAGACGAATCCCCCAACCAATATTGATTGGAAGAGATGTGAACTTCTCAAGCAATTCCGGAAAAGTCTCCGGCTTTTGTGTCGCTTGAACAAAAAACAAGGTATCTGCTATGACTGTTGTCGTGCCCAATGAAGCAATCTTTTCAAAGAATCGGACGGCATTGTATCCGACAAACGGGTGAGCGTGGGGCTCGATCCACCCGGGCGTAAGCACCCATTCCGAATCACCCATGGGAATGACTTCCGTGTCGCGACCAACCATATCTTTCGACGGACCGACATAGCCAATGAAGGGGCCCCAAATGGCGACGTTGGTGCGGCGTACTTCGCCCGTATATACATCGGCGATAAGAACCTTTTCAAAAAAGAGGTCCGCCATCGCACGACCACTCGCAATGCGAAGGAGAGTGCTCAATTGTTCTGCATTGGGCGGCTGAAGGGACCGTATGCGGATCATCCCTACCTTCTTTCCATGGGATTGTCAGAATGAGCTGCTTCTTCCCTAAGCATCGCCAGCGCGTTTCGCGCCATATCGATATTTGTCTGTGTCAGAGCGGTCAACCACTGCAAGGTAAGCAACTGATAGCGTAGCAGTTGGGGTCGATGCGCTACCAAGGGATCCTTGTAGCGTTCTCGACTTTCTTCAAGAAAAGCCATTTGTTGTTCCAATTCCTGCAGATACTGCTGGACATGAGCCTCCGCGATTTCGTCTTCCGCAAAACCGCAGAAGAAGAGCTTTGCTAAAAATTCATTCTTACTGTATCGCTCGGCTACCTTTTCCTCTAGCCAACGATTCAGCTCTTGAGTTCCGTTCTCCGTAATGGAGTAAAGCTTCTGAGCTAACCCGTTTTCTCCGATGCGTTCTTCCGCCGATACCAACCCGGTTTCATGCAAGATGCGCAACGATTGATAAATTTGACTCATCCCTGCGTTCCAGACATAGCGTACGGTATTTTGAAACACCTGCTTCATTTCATATCCCGTCATGGGCCGCACGCGCAATAACCCCAAGACGACATACCGGAGTGTATCTGTTGCTGCCGTTTCGCTTCCTCCCTACACGTTTCCGCGAGCCTGTGCAACCCTTTTTTGCGTCTGTTGCTTTCGCTGCAGATACTCGCGTAGCGCCTGATCTGCTCGCTGAGGACCGTAAAAGAGTGCCAAATCATCCCGACACTCAATAGGATCCAGCAGCAGCCATTCCAATTCCTGAATAAGCTTATCAGGCGGAACGAACTTTGTGTACTCATCTAATGCTTCTCGCACTTGTGTTCACCCCCGCCTTGACGGTTACAGATACCTTCGGTTTGCTTTATCGTCAGGAACTTGAATACCAAGTGCCTCTAGCATCGGGCGAACGTCGCGAATATATTGTTTGCGAAGCTCCTCGTTGCTCGCGCTTTGAATTTGCCATTTCACGTATAGCTCACTACTGGAAGAATTCGAGCGTCCAAACATGTCCAACGCAGCAGGCCACCACTTTTTGATCTTATCGTTGGCCTCCGCAAGTCCTTCCTTCGTTTGACAAAGCTCCTTGAGGTTGTGATAACCAAGCGTGGCGTGGCCGATCTCGTCACGATGCAGCTGAGGAGCGACCGAACGCAACGGTTCGTAAGGCACATTGCCCCAATTTTCCCCCACGTACATTCCAACCCGATCCCCCAGGCAATGGAACATACACAGGTCGCACCACGTTTCAATCGGCAGATCGAACAGGTACTGGCGCTTGGTATGTTCCACATGATCCACACCCAACGTCGCGAGAATTTCGGCCGTGATCACCCCATGGTGCACTTCCTGGGCCATCAATCTGGCCAGCGCAATTTTGTGGTGTTCGGTCGGCGCCAAGGTCATGCATTTATGCCACAACATTCCCAAAAGTTCTGCATAATCTGGACTGGTTGTATTCTCGAGGTGATGCGTCAACATCCGCAGCAACAGGTCGTGAAACTCCTCGGGCAACGACTCCCCCGCTTGATAGATCCTTGTATCCGGAACCGCTGTGCTCATGAGACTCACTCCTTTTTACTATTCCTATTTGACAATATTCTTATATCGCACTATACGAGGTGATGCAATCGCATTCCAAAATGAAATTTTTCCAAATACCACAGCGAATATTCGCAGTGCTGTAAATTTCGACGTCGTGCTGCACGTATCGTGGATTTTTGAGACCAGAGGGTCTATCTCTTATGAAGATGTTACACCAGTACAATTTGACATTACGTTCAGATCGACTATGATTCTTCTTAATTATTGTATTGCCGAGACGAGAGCTCGAAGAGAGGATGGGAGTAGAAGGATGGGTCTTTTGGATGGCAAAGTAGCGATCATCACCGGGGCAGCACGCGGCATTGGGTGGGCACACGCCAAACTTTTTGCGCAAGAAGGCGCCCGATTGGTGATCAACGACTTGGGCGGCGAATGGGACGGCGTTGGAGAAGACACCCGGCCAGCAGCGCAAGCGTGCGAAGAGATCAAACAGATGGGTGGCGAAGCGGTCCCTAATTTCGCCAACGTTGCAGACGAGGAAGGCGCTCGTTCATTGATCCAGCAAGCGATTGACACATTCGGAAAATTAGACGTATTGGTTTGCAATGCCGGAATTTTGCGAGACAAGATGAGTTTCAATATGGAACCGCAAGATTGGGACGCGGTGATCAACGTGCATCTACGTGGTCATTTTCTTCCAATCCACTATGCAGCGGCTTATTGGCGCGAACGCAACAAAGCAACCGGGCAGCCCTGCAATGCCAGTATCCTTTTGACCAGCTCGACTTCGGGACTCTATGGCAATGCGGGGCAACTCAATTACGGGGCAGCCAAAGCAGGTATTGCAGCGATGGCAATCATTTTGGGAAGAGAGCTGGCCAAATACGGGGTACGCGCCAACGCCATTGCGCCCGGCGCACGGACACGGCTCACCGAAGGCACGTTCGGGTCGATTCCTCAAGGGGATGCGTTTGATGAGATGGCGCCCGAGAACAATTCGCCCATGGTCGCTTGGTTGGCCAGTGACGACAGTCTCCATGTTACTGGGCAAGTGTTTGGCACCAGTGGTGATCGCGTCAGCTGGTTTGAGGGTTGGCATATTCGGCGCGAAATCGTCAAGCCACAGGCACGTTGGACACCGGAGGAGCTGCGCAAAGCGACACAGGAATTGTTCGGCAGCGATCCGACGACACCTCAAGATTTTCCGATCGGCAGTTGGCGCGAAGAAAAGTAATCTTTCGTGTGATGTGACAGGGTCGGTTCACATCGCCAGATGAAATAGTACAGCAGTACATTTGGATTTAGGCGTTTGAGTAGCGACGGACAACCTGTCGCTCTTTTGTCCGTTTTGATCAGCTTAGAATGCGTGAACTCCTGTATGCGTCTATCGCCTGTGTAAGGACGGAAGATGCAGCGGTGAGCTTACTGCTGCTTCTGCCACCAAGCGACGATTCCGCCAGCATTGAGTTCGAGATCCAGAGCAAACAGCCCCAGCACAGAATCGGGATCGGCGACGCCGCGACCCTGCAGTATTTCGGCTACCTCCTGACGCAAGACGTCTTGGACAACCTTGATCCCTTGTGAAGCATATCGCATTCCTATTTCACGGTAGTGCCGCACTTGGGCAATCTGGTTTTCCAAAAGGGAGCCCGCTTTTTCAGCCACGCCAAAATGCGTGAAGTAGATGCGCTGCGGATCAAAACCAAGCAATCTTTCGCAGGTCTGTTCCAATACGACCGGATCAAAATCGACGGGACTACTGGTGGGCATGTAGAGCGGTTCCGCCAAAGGCACTCCGGGGGCGACGAATCGAAGGCCGGCCGTATCACCGGAGAAAAGCCCGCCTGTCTTTTCGTCTAGAAGACAAGTATGGTGTTTCGCATGACCGGGAGTGTCTAAAAAGCGCAGGATGTGTCCATTCCCCAAATCGCAGGTCGTGTTGTCTTCCATCACTCGAACACGCTCTTTTGGAACTGCCTGCAACCGTCCCCAAAAGCGGTCGAAGCGATCCCCGTAGACTTGGCGAGCACTGGCTTCCAGTCGAGAGGGATCGATCATATGCCGCGCCGCACGAGTGTGACATAGCAGTACGGCGTTGGGAAGCTCCTGCATCAACGTGCCGGCGCCCCCGGCATGATCCAAATGAACATGGGTGATGGCGACGTAGGCAATCTCTTCCTGCGCGATCCCGATCTCCGCCAGTGATGCCAGAATCGACGGTACCGAAACCGAAGCGCCTACCTCAACCAAAGCCGGACGGTCTCCAAGAACCAGATAGGAAGCGGAGCGGCCACGCAATCCCCGTTCAAAAAGGTCCATCTGATAGACTCCATCGTCTACCGGTGTGACCGTCGAAGGTACGGCCATCTCTTTCCTCCCTCCCGTATAAAAGGTGAGCTTGATCAAGCTCCGTCTTTCAAAGCTTGTCGCTGTCCTGGGACATGTTCCCTGATCCAGCCGGCGATTGTTTCGATGCTCTCTCCAGGGGCAAAGATCGCAGCAGCGTGCTTATCTTGTATCAAGGCCTGAGCATCTTCCGGAGGGATGATCCCTCCGCCGATGACCAAGATTTCTTCGGCGTGGCGGCGCACCAATTCGTCATGCACTCGGGGAAAAATGGTCATATGCGCGCCGGAAAGGATCGAGATGCCGATGACATCGACATCTTCCTGCAACGCCATGCGAACGAGACTTTCAGGTGTCTGCCACAAACCACTGTAGATCACTTCCATCCCGGCGTCGCGCAAACCGCGTGCCAACACTTTTGCACCGCGGTCATGGCCGTCGAGCCCTACCTTCCCAATCAAAATCCGGATGGGACGTCGCTCCATTAGATCACCGCCCTCTCTTGATAGGTACCGTAGACCTGCTTGAGCGCTTCCACGATCTCACCTTCCGTGGCATAGACCCGAACCGCTGCGATCAGCGCCGGCATCAGGTTTTCAGATGCCCGGGCGGCACGCTGCACCTCTTCCAGTGCTTTCTGGACTGCCCATCCATCGCGCTTTTGGCGCACCGCCTTCACCCGCTCGATTTGACGCCTTTCGACAGACGGATCGATCTTCAAACGTTCGATGCTCTCTTCATTGCCTTCTGTAAAGGCGTTGACGCCGACGATAATCCGTTCGCCTTGCTCGATTTCTCGTTGGTAACGATAGGCAGCGTCTGCGATCTCTCTCTGAAAGAAGCCGTTTTCAATGCACGCCAACACCCCTCCTTGTTCCTCTATCTTGTCAAAATACGCCTTTGCCTGCTCTTCCATCCGATCCGTCAAGGCTTCGACATAGTACGAACCGGCCAACGGATCGACGGTATGGGTCACACCCGTCTCATAGGCCAGGACTTGTTGGGTGCGCAAAGCGATTCGCACCGCTTTTTCCGTCGGAAGTGAAAGAACTTCATCCATGGAATTGGTATGCAGGGATTGGCATCCCCCCAAGACTGCCGCCAATGCTTCGGTCGTTGTACGGATGATGTTGACTTCGGGCTGCTGGGCGGTTAGGGAGCATCCCGCCGTCTGGACATGCGTTCGCAGTTTCCACGATCGGGGATCTTTGGCACCGTAACGATCCCTCATCCGCGTGGCCCAGATGCGCCGCGCCGCACGCAGCTTGGCGATCTCTTCGAAAAAGTCCAAATGACTGTTGAAGAAAAACGAGAGACGCGGCGCAAATGCGTCGACATCGAGCCCTCGTCGAAGTGCAGCCTCGACATAGGCAAAACCATCGGCCAACGTGAAGGCAAGCTCTTGGACAGCGGTCGATCCAGCCTCGCGAATGTGATAGCCACTAATGGAAACAGGGTTCCACTGAGGCACGTGTTGGGAGGCAAATTCGATCGTGTCGGTCACCAGTTTCATCGATGGCTCCGGAGGAAAAATCCACTCCTTCTGCGCGATGTACTCCTTGAGAATGTCGTTTTGAGTTGTCCCACGCAGCTTCTCCCAAGCGATGCCGCGCTTCTCCGCCAATGCAAGATACATCGCCCACACAATGGCGGCTGGGCCGTTGATCGTCATCGAGGTGGAGACCTGGTCCAAATCAATCCCGTCAAACAGCTGCTCCATATCCTCCAACGAATCGACGGCCACGCCTTCGCGCCCCACCTCGCCTACGCTGTGCGGATCGTCAGAATCGTAGCCCATGAGCGTGGGCATATCGAACGCAGTGGAAAGCCCACCTTCCCCCTGTTCAATCAGGTAGCGGAAGCGGCGATTCGTATCTTCTGCCGTCCCAAAACCCGCAAACATCCGCATGGTCCACAGCCGACCGCGGTACATGCTCTCGTGAACGCCACGTGTGTAGGGATACTCTCCTGGAAACCCAATCTTAGCCAAGTAGTAGGTCGGATCGGAGCGCTTTTCGTCTGGACCATACAACGGCTCCACTGTATTGCCGGAAAGATTCTCAAAGAGTGCCGGACGTTCTTTGGCATGCTCGCGGTAGACCGTTTCAAACCGTTTGCGCGCCTTTTGATATTCAAGCCAGGCTGCCTGCAACGCATCTCGATGACTCTCTTCTTCCAACAATGCCATCTTCTCTCCCTTTCTGAGCCATCAAAGGCAAACGTCTATGGAGTGGAGCTGTGGATAAAGGCATCGACCAGGGTTTGAATGGTCGTATCGAAAGAGGACCGTTCTTCGTCTCGCGCTTCCGTCCAACGCAAGAGTTGTTTGTTTCGTTCGAGAAACTCTTGAAAGCGCCGTAACAGCTCTTCCTCCGCTGCCTTGCGCACGTGCGCCGCCCACTGCTGCTTTCGCTTCTGCTGCAGCGTTTGATCGGTTTGCATCATCTGATAACGTTCCCAAAGTGTCTTCCACAGTATGGAAATGCCTTCCCCTTGAACGGCAATGCTCTTCAAGAGATTCGGGCGCACACCGTGGTTTGTCGAGGAGATCTGGATCAGCTCGCGAACCGCGGCCATCATCCGATCAGCTCCAGGAAGATCGGCCTTATTGATGACGAACAGATCAGCGATCTCCATGATCCCTGCTTTCATCATCTGCACGATATCTCCTGAGCGAGGTTGGCACGACGGCAAATCGCAGACGTCGCGCACCTCCAATTCCGACTGACCGACACCGACCGTTTCCACCAGCACGACGTCAAAAGAGGCCGCGTCGAAAAGGAGGAGCGTCTCCCAGGCGGCGCGTGACAGTCCTCCCAGGGCACCGCGGCTAGACATGGAACGAATAAAGACACCGTCGTCCTCGGCGTGGCGACTCATCCGTACACGGTCGCCTAAAAGCGCTCCGCCCGTAAAAGGGCTTGACGGGTCAACCGCCAATACCGCGACGCGACGCCCTTCGTTGCGCAACACCTCGATCAGCGCGTCGCTTAAAGAACTCTTCCCAGAACCCGGTGCTCCGGTCAAACCAATGCGAAAAGCCGTCCCATAAGCCTGTTGTGCAGCCCATAGAAGTTGCGCGCGGCCCTCTTCCCTGTTTTCCACTATCGAGATGGCCCGAGCCAAAGCCCGCACCTCACCTGCTCGAGCACGGGACAAGAGATGTTGCGCGTCGATTTGATTCACATTGGACCTCCACAACGCATCACTTCCACGACCTCTTTATTTAGTATAATGCAAAGAGCAGCTGTCTCAACACGTGGACAGCATGACCAAGTATCCCAACACCGGTGAAGGCGGTCACCTTCATCCAGCACGACCGCCTCTCCCGTCCGATCGATTTTCTCCTGCTCCCCCTGGCCGACTCCGTTGCCGCAGACGTCTTTATTGAATTGCTTGAACGGCGGCTTGCAACGCTTTAACCGTGTAGAGTGCAGCTAAGTGCGTCCGATACTGCTCAGATGCGAACAGATCTTGCGAGACATCCGTCTCGTCTACGGCATGCTGCGCCGCAGATGCGATGTTCTCTTGCGTGGGTAACTTGCCAACCAGCTCTTTTTCGGTGGTCTCTGCGCGATAGGCCCACATTCCCACGCCCGTTACGCCGACTCGAACGGCTTGAAACTTTCCATCGGGTCCCAATTGGGCAACAGCCGCAACCCCTACAACGGCGTAACCCGAAGCGGGATGGGGGTATTTGCAGTAAAACGAGCCCACTTTTCCGGAAGGAACAGGAAACCGCACTTGCGTCAACAACTCGTCGTCGGAAAGTGCGGTGGTCATCGGACCCACAAAGAACTCTGACGCTGGAATCTCCCGCCGGCCGGAGGGTCCTTCGGCCACAAGGGTCGCTTCCAGAGCCAACGCGACCGCTGGCAAGTCCGAAGCGGGATCGGCGTGGGCCAAATTTCCCCCAATCGTCCCGCGATTGCGCACTTGCCGATCGCCGATGAGACCAGCCGCTTGCGCCAGTAGAGGCCAGGTACGTACCACTTCCTCAGAGTGGGCGATCTCAGCATGATGGGTTAATGCGCCGATGACCAATCCGTCCGCTTGCAGACGGATGCCGCTTAAACCATCGATCTCGTTGATGTCGATCAAGGCGGGTGGGGTTGCCAAGCGCAGCTTCATCATAGGCAGCAGACTGTGACCCCCCGCGATCCATTTGGCATCTGCTCCGGCCTGCTGCTTTGCGAAGAAGGCTTCTTGAATCGATTTCGCTCGGTAATAATCAAAGGCGGCCGGGATCACGACCGATCACCTCCATGCTGTTGGAGTGCCTGCCAAATGCGCTGAGGTGTTAGAGGCATCTCGAGATCCTCGATCCCTAACGGTCGCAAAGCGTCTAAAACGGCATTGACCACCGTCGGTGTCGACGCAATGGTTCCCGTCTCGCCAATGCCCTTCACACCCAACGGGTTAAAAGGAGCAGGCGTCTCCGTCCGGTAGACTTCAAAACGGGGGAAGAAGGAGGCTTTGGGCAAGGCGTAGTCCATCATCGAGCCGCTCAGCAGTTGTCCTTGATCGTCGTAGACAGCGCCTTCCCACAGCGCCTGCCCAATGCCCTGAACGATGCCGCCATGGACCTGTCCTTCGACGATCATCGGGTTGATCACCCGTCCACAATCATCGACGGCGACATAACGCAGGATGTGTACGTTGCCGGTCTCTCGGTCTATTTCGACCACACAAAGATGGGTACCGAAGGGATAGACAAAGTTTGGCGGATCGTAAAAGGAAGAGGCTTCCAGGCCAGGCTCCTCGCCTTCCGGTAGATCCCAAGCCGTGTAGGCGGCAAGGGCGACCTGCTGAAAGGTGGCTTGCGCTTGCGGCACTCCCTTTACCTGAAAGAGCCCATCTTGCATGACGACATCGTCCGGAGAGGCTTCGAGCAGATGTGCCGCAAGACGCTTGGCTTTGTCGGCCACTTTTTGGGCTGCCAAAGCCAATGCGCTTCCCCCAACCGGCGTGGTGCGACTGCCGTAGGTCCCCCATCCCATCGGGATGGCGGCCGTGTCACCATGGACAATCGAAACGTCCTCGATCGGCACACCGACGGTATCGGCAACGATCTGAGCAAAGGTCGTCTCTTCGCCTTGTCCGTGCGGGGAGACCCCGACATAGACGTTGACCTTACCGGAAGGATGGACGCGAACGATGGCGCTCTCCCAAAGCCCGCCTTGAAATCCAACGGCACCGGCTACCTTGGAGGGTCCCAGTCCGCAGATCTCGACGTAGCTGCACGTACCGATGCCGATCAAATGCCCCTGTTTGCGCAGCTTTTCCTGCCGCTGGCGCAGTTGTGTGTAATCGACCGCATCGAGCGCTTTGCGCAGCGTCAGCTCGTAATTGCCGCTGTCGTAAGTCAGCCCTGTCGACGTATTGTAGGGAAAGGCATCGGCAGGAATAAAGTTCTTGCGCCGAACTTCAACCGGATCCATGTCGATCTCATGCGCGTATTCGTCGACCAGTCGTTCGATGATAAAGGTCGCCTCTGGCCGACCGGCACCGCGATAGGCCTCGATAGGAGTGGTATTGGTCAGAACACCCTTCACATCGATCCGCACATGAGGAATCGCATAGGCCCCCGGCAAGATCAAACCGAACAGGATCGTCGGCACGCCGGGTGCCGCCGTGGAAAGGTACGCGCCCATGTTGGCCAAAATGTTCGCTTCGACTCCGACGATCTTCCCGTCTTTGGTCCCGTACAGTACGACGTCTTGGATCTGGTCGCGGCCGTGTGTAGTCGCCAGAAAGTTTTCGGAACGGGTTTCGGTCCACTTGACCGGCCTGCCCAGCTGCATGGCGGCAAAACTGACCAGCGCTTCTTCGGGATAGAAGGGAATTTTGCTGCCAAAGCCGCCGCCGACATCGGGTGCGACCACTCGCAGCTTCTGCTCTGGCACGCCGATCACCCCTGAAAGCAAGAGGCGCACGATATGAGGATTCTGCGAAGTCGTCCACAAGGTCAACTCTCCGCTGCCCGGATTGTATTGAGCGACGGAAGCGCGCGGTTCCATAGCGTTGGGAACGAGTCGCTGATTTTTAAACCGCCTGTGCACAGCCACTTCCGCCGATGCGAAGGCCTGCTGTGCTGTTGCGACGTCGCTGCCTGCCTGCCAATGCAGGACCACATTGTTCGGAACATCTTCGTGAACCAAAGGAGCAGATGGTGCGATTGCCTGTTCGGCATCGACCACAGGGGTGAGAGGCTCATAATCGGCTTCGATTTGCTCCAAGGCGTCTTCGGCTACGGCGCGGCTCTCCGCCACCACCATCGCAACGCCGTCCCCGACGTAACGCACCTTTTCTTGCGCCAAAGCAGGATGTGGAGGCAATTTTTGATCGGCCTCTGGCACAATCCATCCAGTCGGAATAGGAGCTACTTTGCCGGCGATATCTGCACCCGTAAAGACAGCGACGACACCAGGCAGCGCCCGTGCTTTGCCGACATCTATGCTGCGAATCCGTGCGTGCGCATAGGGAGAGCGCAATATCGCCGCATAGAGCAGATCCGGCAAACGAATATCGTCGGTGTAGTTGCCGTGCCCCGTAATCAAACGAGGATCTTCCTTACGCCGAACCGGCGTTCCAAAGAGTGTCGGCATCCTATTCCCTCCTTCTTCGAACTTCAACCCACCAATTTCAACGAGAATACGAATCAGATGGAAGCCGTCACGTCACGCTCAACCGAGACACCCATTTTTTCGGCGGCAAACGCGACTGCGTCGACGATGTCCTGATAACCTGTACAGCGGCAGATATTTCCTTCCAATGCCTCCCGGATTTCCTGCTGCGAAAGCCGCTCACTGTTTGCCAAGAGTTCAGCAGCGGTCATCATCATTCCCGGTGTACAAAACCCGCATTGTAAGCCATGCTTTTCCCAGAAACCCGCCTGAACAGGATGCAACCCTTCGATGCGCTGTGCTTCGGGAACGGTCTCGGCCAGTCCTTCCACAGTGGTCACTTCATGCTCGTCGACTTGAGCCGCCAACACGGTACAGGACTTGACCGCCCTCCCGTCCAGCCAGACTGTACAAGCGCCACACTGGCTGGTGTCACAACCGACATGTGTGCCCGTTAGGCCCAATTCATCCCGAAGAAAGTAAACCAACAATTGCCGAGCTTCGATCTCCCTTTCGATCGGCTGACCGTTTACTCGGGTATGAACCGTTACGCCCATCCCTTTCCCTCCCTTACGCTGCAAAAGAAAGTAACACCTGTCAATTAACATTAATTTATATGTTACTAGCGAGAAGTCTAGCGAATCCTTCCCTGAAAGATCAAGAAATGAGAAGCCCCTTCCCGCAATTTTGAGGGAAGCGTTCACATTCTTTAAGGAGGCTAGCTGATGCATACCCCATGTCGAGGCAGAGAAAATACGTACCAGGAGAAACGACAGGAGGAGCAAAATGGAAAAGAAACGTGCCGGTGAGAAGGAGACGCAATCTCCTTACGACGTAGAACTAGGGAAAATAGAGGGTGATTTCTTAGATAATGCCAAGCAAGCGTTGCGTTACAATGACCAAACCACGACTTGGATCGATGCATATTATCAGCCAGGGACACCCCAACGCCAATTCTTCGACCAACTGTGGAACGCTGCTAATTCCAACGAGCGAGAAGCGATCGCCAATGCCCTGAAGCGGCTACCTAGATCAAGCGCCACTCGACCACAACCCTGATTCAGCTGAATGGGAAACAAAGAGAAGGCATTGGGACGAACGTTCCGATGCCTTTCTGGTTATTCGGCGAGATACCCTTATTGACAAATTAGAACCATTTCTAATAAGATAAGCTTATATCTGTTGCTTCCGCGAAATGATGCCTTGCCGAGGAGGAAAAATGTGCAAGTTCACACAGTAACGGGTTCCATCGATGTCTCGTCGCTGGGAAAAACCCTGGTTCATGAACATTTGCGGGTCCGCTCCGAAGAGATTGTGAGGCAATTTCCGCAACTTTACGATGAAGGACACGAACTGCAGCGAGCTATTGAACAAGTTCGCGCGGCAAAACAGCGAGGAATACAAACCATCTGCGATCCGACCGTGATGGGCTTGGGAAGAGACATTCGTTTCATGGAGCGTGTTGCTCAACAGACACAGATGCAAATCATCGCAGCAACGGGCGTCTATACCTATCACTACTTACCGCCTGCACTGGAGAATCGTTCCATCGACTTTCTCGCCGATCTTTTCGTTCACGATATCGAACAAGGAATTCAAGGGACCTCGATCAAAGCTGGATTTTTGAAATGTGCCACTGACGCTCAAGGGATCACCCCCGATGTTGAGAAGGTCCTGAGAGCTGTTGCACGTGCCCAAAAGCAGACCGGCGTCCCCATTTTGACTCACTCGCATCCAGCAAGCGGTACGGGGATCGGACAAATGGAGATATTCGAGGAGGAGGGCGTAAACCCCAAGTCCATTATGATTGGTCATAGCGGTGACACAGATAGCTTGGAATATCTCCTGCGCCTGCTCTCCCACGGTTCCTATATCGGAATGGATCGCTACGGACTCACGGCTCCCTTCGGCTGTTCCACCGAACGCCGCAACGCAACCGTGGTGGAACTCGTCCAACGAGGTTATACCGACCGTATGTTTCTCTCTCAGGACGCCTGTGCAACGATTGATTGGTTTTCCGAAGAAATGGCAACTCAAATGTTCCCTAAATGGACAATGACCTATGTTACCGACGAGATCCTCCCCGACCTGTTGGCCAACGGCGTCACTCAAGGGCAGATCGATACCATGATGATCGACAATGTACAGCATTGGTTTGAGGGGGTGTGAAAAACTCCCTTTCATCTTCAAGACGCGAACGACGGACGATGCCTGCCCAGTTGAAAAGTTCCCCCCCAAAGCGTATTTTTGCACTGGTGCGAGGAAATCATACGACAAGGGTGGGCAGGAATGGTGTTGCCACGACGGTTGCAATCTCCGCAGCTTGGCTTGGCGCTTCACGTTCTGGCCATCAGCCTATTTACCCGCATCTGTCTCTACCTTGTCGGCACCGCATCGGCTTTAGGAATGCTCCCATTACGACCTGCAATCCACCCGTATGCCCCTCCCCACAGCCTTGGAACGACCTTGGTGGGACCGTGGACCTCTTGGGATGCCAGTTGGTATATCCGTATTGCAGCACAAGGGTACACGTATCTGCCCGGTAAAAGTCCTGCGTTTTTCCCGCTTTTCCCACTCGTCATTCGTCTGTTTGCCATCGGTGGTCATTTTGCCTTTACCGCTTGGCTGCTCTCTTTTTTGTTTTACCTGGCAGCCATGGTTCTCCTCGCATTCCTCGTAACATCGCGTTTTGGAACTCAAACAGCAATCTACACTGTTTGGACGCTTTCATCTTTCCCAACTACCTATGTTTTTCAAGCCGCTTACACGGAAAGCCTTTTCCTTCTTTTGACCAGTGCTGCCTTCTTGGCCGTTTATCGTGGAAAATGGGGGATAGCAGGGCTGCTCGGTGGCTTGGCGGCCATGACACGCAGCACCGGCGTCGGACTCTTGCTGCCGCTGCTGGGTCTTGCTGCTGATTCCCGAGTCCGCTGGCGTGTGCTGTGGTTGATCTTGATCCCTGTAGGATTGGGCATGGTAATGCTGATCGACACTCTCTCCGTAGGCGATCCTTTGGCGTTTACCCATGCTCAACAAGCATGGCAGCGCCACTTGCAAGCTCCCTGGCTGCCCCTGATCCAAACGTTTCACCTATTAGGGGATATCTTTCCCCCATGGTTTCACGGGCATATGCCAGGTGCCCGTAACCCTCTCTCGATGCTTCCTGTCGATGCATTCATCTTGATCATCACTTTTTTGACGCTTGCAATCTGCTGGCGGAGAATTGGACTTTGGTGGTCCTTGTGGGGATTGGTCCTTGTAGGATTTCCGCTTTTAGAGGCCAGCGCAATCAGCCCCCTTTATTCCTACAGTCGATATGTCTTGGTTGCGTTTCCGTTGGCCGTCGGCATCGCTACCTTTCCACATTACGTTCGTATTCTTTATTTTTCGCTTTCCTGGCCGGCCACCCTTTATTTTTCAGCCTTGTATACCTTACATTACTGGATTTCATAGACAGGGCGTCAAAAAAGGAGCCCATCGGGCTCCACGAAACCGTCCTTTCTTCTACCCGTTAGGCCAAACGTTCGACCAGCGTGGCGATGCCAAGCCCACCCCCACAGCACATCGTCTGTAAGCCGAGCTTACCGTTGACTTGATCGAGCACATTGAGGAGCGTCGTCATCAACCGTGCACCAGAGCAACCCAAGGGATGACCCAGGGCAATGGCACCACCGTTGATATTGACTTTGCTCATATCTGGATGAAGTTCCTTTTCCCAAGCGAGCGGAACCGAGGCAAAAGCTTCGTTGATCTCGATCGCATCGAGCTGATCAATGCGCAAATGGTTCTTCTCGAGAAGCTGTTGGGTGGCTGGAATGGGTCCCGTCAACATCGTTGTCGGGTTGACACCGACAACCTGTTGGGAAACGATTCGTGCACGTGGCCGAAGCCCCAATGCAGCTGCTTTCTCTTCGGACATGATCAGCACCGCTGCGGCACCATCTGAAATCTGGCTCGAAGAGCCCGCTGTAATACGTCCGTCAGGCCGAAAAGCAGGCTTGAGGTTTCCCAGGCTTTCGAGAGAGGTGTCCGGACGGATTCCTTCGTCGCGGCGGAAGAAACCATCTGATTCGATAAAAGGGGAAGGGGGCTTTTCCGCCCATTCGGCGCGCGGCGTTTGAGCCAATTCCTTGACTGCAACCGGTACAACCTCGTTGTCGAAGCGGCCAGCTTCCCAAGCAGCAGTCGCCTTTTGGTGGCTCGAAAGACTGAAAGCATCCAGCTGCTCACGGTTCAGTTTCCACATATCGACCAACATCTCAGCCGAAATGCCCTGTGGAACAAAGTCATAACGATCGGTGTAACGCCTGGTGACGGGTGACCCGGCAACACTGGTATTGGACCCCATGGGTACGCGCGTCATTGATTCAACGCCGCCTGCAACGACCATATCATAGACACCGGCTTTGACCATGCCGGCCGCGAAATGAATGGCCTGCTCGCTTGATCCACATTGAAAATCCACCGTAGTAGCTGGCACTTCAATCGGCCATCCGGCAGAGATCAAGGTATTGCGCGCAACGTTTACAGACTGTTCACCCACCTGACTAACACAACCAAAGATAACAAGGTTAACCATCTCCGGGTCAATATGTGTCCTTCGGACCAATTCGTTGAGAACGGTTGCCCCCAGATCCGTTGGGTGTACATCACGCAACGCTCCGTTGCGACGGCCGATGGGCGTGCGAACCGCTTCGACGATCACGGGTTCTCCCATTTCGTCTCTGCCTCCTCGTGCGTTTTAATGTAAGTACCACATCGTACCACTTGATACTACGCTTAGAGACTCTCTACGCTGAATAGAATTATAGCATACACAACAAAGGCTGTATACGGTTTGTTCAATCCCATAGATGCATTCGGCAGAGACCCAACCTTCCTTCTTCCCCTGCTACACTTTCGCCGGCAATGGTGAAACCCAACCAGTAAGGGGGCCACCGAGCAGCGGTGTTTCGCCACGTACACTGGAAAAAAGCGGTTCAATCAATGGCCATGTGGATCTATCCTCCCAAACATTGAAAAGCACCTGTCTGATCTCACACAACACGGGTAAGAGTACGGTCGTGTCCGCGGTATAGAAAGCTTGCTGTTGCCAGGATGTTACCAACCCACCCGGTGGTAGCTGACGATAATGGCGTACCAGCCACTCGAAAAGGACAAAAACTCCCAGCGCCACCGATGGGAGAGTGAGAAAACTGGGCAATGTACGATACTCAAAGCCGTCATGGGCAGCAATTCGAAACTCTCCAAGTCGGCCGTATTTCCTGCGTCGAGCGATACCGTCAGCAGGATCTTCCAAAAAAAGAAGCGGAAGTGCCAAATACAAATCGAGCCGATGTAGGAGAGAAAAAGTTGGTCGTACACCGCTAAGGTGTAAATGCCCACCTGCAAAAAGCGCATGTGCAGGCTGTGACCCGCCATAAAGCAAATATCCTTCTCCTAAGGTTTCACTGAGGCGGTTTACCAACTGCCAGACGTTGCGCATCAGCGCAACTGCCGAGCGTTCTGGCGCTGGACGCAGTTCCCCCAAAGGATGGCGGTGGGGTTGACCCGCTGCTGTTTGTCGATCACAACCGATCTCCCCCTCAAAAGGAAGAAAATCGGAAGCTGCAACCAGTTGGTTGTCACGTTTTGTAATCACAAGCTCAATATCCGCACCGAACTGTACGTCTTCTTCCGATACTCCGACTCCTAGTGCTTCGAGGATCTCTTCTGCAACTGCATCACAAAAGAGGGGCCACAGCGTTTTTGGCGGCAAAGGAGAAAGATCGATCGGCATGGAGCGACCCCCATTTTCCCCGACCGTGACACAAGCCGCATCAAAGCCAAGTGCATAGGCAGCGGTTAAGGCAGTCCGAACCGCCTGTCGCGACCGAAGGGAGTGAATGAGTGGTTCCCATTGTCCTCTATGATAGCGTCGGACATCGATGGGGCGATGTCCGACAAAAGTAATCCGATCGATTGCTTCAGGCATCTCCTGGAAATGTGTCAACCCTGCCCAATGCCAGAGGCGATCACGCAAAAGGGGTCGACCAAGATTGTGAAACGCTTCTGGGAAATTGAACTGTACGCGCACCTGTGCCGAGAACGGCCGAGCTACTGGGTGAAAATAAAGGGCAGCCGCTCCCATGAAAGGGAGTTCGCTCCTGTTCTCCTGGCGTGCTTTGCTCAAACGCTTTGTCAAAGCCTGCCTCAGCTCAGCCTCAAAATCGGGTGGTGCGGCGATCAACCACTTTACCGGCTGCACATGCTGCACCTCCCACCGGAAATTCAATTACGCTGGGATATTCGTACCGCCTCAGAGAGAAGATAACCAGCCAGACGTTCATAAGGTAACCAGCCTATCCGATCGTCCTGATCGCGTGGCGCGCGTTTGGAAGGCCGATAGTTGACTTCGATCAACCATGGCTTACCGTCCCGGTCTATAGCAATGTCAATACCGAGCTCAGCAAACTCTGGCTGCTTGCCAAGCCGACTGGCCACGGCTTTGCCCAATCGATCGACTTGCGCGTGAATATACCTCGCCTGTTTTCCAAAGCACGCGACAAGAATTTCCCGTGCGGAACGTACTTGGGCACCTCGGGCCAAATTGGTTACACGAACGCCGGGTCGGGTAGCTTGCCGTGCAAACCACTTGGTCTGACGCCAACGACCTTCTGCATCCCGTTGCATGAGCAACCGAAAATCAACCAAACACCCAGCCATTTGAATGCATCGCGCATCTTTTTGGAAGATATATGCTTCCCGTGACAACGCTGCTGAAAGAAATGCCCGACAAGCAGCTTCCCCACTCGCAAGTCTCTGTCCCCGTCCGTCGATTACCATCGGTTGCGCATTCACCACGCCGACCCACAGGATACCCCGTCCCAGGCTGCCATGATCCGGCTTGGCATACAAGGCTCCCCATCGCCTCAAGGCGTCCATGAGTTGCTCAATATCCATGTAGGAAGCATAGGGAAGTAAGTGAGATGCGATCAGTGGATCGCCAGCCAATGCGTCGAATACTTCACGTTTTCCTGCAAAGGAAAGACCATAGATCGGTATTCCCTGCGATGCAAACGCGTCGATACACCGTACGAATTCCGTAGAATCTTGCAAGGCACGGGAAGGCATCTGTGTGTAGATGAGATCTGGCCAGCCACACGCACGTGTCGTCCACCGGTCCTCTACAAGTGCAACTGCCCTTTCAAACGGGGGACGCACTTCAGCAAGAGAGGCCGGATCCAAGAGGGAACAGATTGCTCCCAATCTTTCAGCAGCCTGACAGAGTGCCACCAACGTCTCCTGTTGCTCACGAAGGGGGTGTCCCTCCTGCAAGACGGTCAAGATGGAAAGCGAGGGTCCGAGAAACACGTGATTCTGCCATACCCAGGCACCGATGCGATGGGCAACAGGAAGAAGGGTACGCTGGGCAAATCTGCTCGGCAGAAACAACGTTTCTCCTTCCGTCACCTGCCAGGCAAATCTCTGCGAGGTATGTGCAAATACCATCGTGACTGAGACGTTGTCAGATAACCATTGAGCCAGACGTCTCGGTATCATCACCAACGTATCCTCGGTAAACTGCAGCAAAAAGTTACTTGGCAGCGCCATCACCATCGGCCTTCTCGCTTTTGTGTAGGTAAGGACCTCTTCAGAGGTCCTTGGGAAGCTCGTCTTTCTTGCCCTCCTCCATCGGCACCGTCGGGACACGTAACATGGTTTCGCCAAAGATCTCTGCTCGCATCTCGAGCTCGACGGTCACAGCGACTTGTCCGTCTTCTTCCAGATGCGTCTCCACGCAAGTAGGTGGCTGTATGCAGGCCGCATGTACCTCGCCATCCCGTCCCGTAAAGTGCTCATCCAAATCCTCCATCGGCACACGCAATTCGTACTGTACCGTCTGCTTCGCGACATCCGTCTTGCTGTTGGCGTCATACGCAAACCAAAGGTTGATATCGTAGGATCCACTGATGTAGGCATCCTTGCCGGCCAAGCGTGCACCAAATCGATGATTGATCACCCAGCAGCCCAAGACCGTAGTCGGAAGATGTTCCGGACGCAGCCGGTAAGTCGTTCGAGCATAGCGCTTGCCACGACCGCAAACGGCTTTGGTCATGATGTCGCGATAGACGAATGGTTCGTCGTGCGTCATATCTAGTCTCCCCTCCCGCTCTCACGCAGCGGTGGGACACCACTGCACGGAGTGCATTCGTCCAGGTGACGTTGCTGTCCTGCCCCTTGCAAGCCAGTCGCCCCTCGGCCACTCCATGCTATGCACCGCCCCAAAATGGGGTGATCGTCTCAGGCAACATTGCTCCGATAGAAAAAGGAGGCAACAAGCTGTCACCTCCAAAGAAGGTCGTTAGACGGGTGATCGTAAGGCAATCAACGTGCCTGGACATCGACCATCCCAGGTGAATGTCCCAGTTCGACCAACGCGGCATGCAGTGCATTGGCCGAGCCACGGTCTGGGACAAACTGAAATTCGATGACCGGCTGATGACGGGTGGCCAGTTCATTTACTTCCCGCAGTCGACTGGGGCTGACCAAAAGTGCGTCGTGTGCATCGACAAAGCGCTTCATCTCGTCGCTCTCGCGACTGATGCACAGATCAAACGAGGTCTCCAAATCTGCAGCCTGAAGAGCAGCACGGACCTTGTAAGCAAAATTTTGAGAAAGACAGACCAGCCCAATGCGTTTGTGCGTTGGAATGCGCGCGACTTTAGTAATCGTTGATAGCTTAGGATCAAGCGCTATCCCAAGCACCTGGGCATTCCTGCCGGCCATCAGACGGCGCACTTCATCGAGATGAAAGAATGTCGTGATTACCAGGACGGCACGCTCTAACCGTTGACAGACCTCGGGCGTCGCTTTGCGAAGCTCTTCGAGCAGCATCGGTTCAATACGAACACTGGCTGCTTGATGGAGTTGCTTGGAAAAGTAATCTGCTTGTTCACGATTGCATTCGACAAAATAGATGGTGGCTGCAGCCAGGCGTGAGGCCTGTTCAGCAGCACGCTCTTTTACCAAGTCGAGTAACTCGTCCAGCGTAAAACCCAGCTCGAAACTTTCTTCTAGTAACGCATCTATGCGGCGTGTCAACTGTGTCCTTCGTTCAGCGGCACGCTGTATTTGGTCGATATCCGCCACAAAGGTCCCCCGGCCCTGCCAGGAGACCAACCATCCCTCTGCTTCAAGTTCCCGATAGGCTTGTGCCACTGTATTTCGACTGACAGACAGCTGTGCAGCCAGTTCGCGCTCGGTCGGTAATCGGTCCCCCGTTTGCCATTTACCTTCTCGAATCTGCCGGGCCACCTGCTCTTTAACCTGCCGATAACGCGGCTCACCCTTTAGCATAACGCCTCCATTTTACGCCTTTACGCCACATTCTCCGATGGGAGCACCTCACGCAAGAGCCGTTCATGGTTACCGTGGGCCATTGCTTCCAATTCATTTTCGGCAATGCCCGCTTGCTGCAACGCTTGAAGGATACGGGGATAGGCATCCGGCCCTTGAACTCCTTGAGGAAGAGTGTCTACCCCATCGAAATCCGCGCCAAATCCGATCGCTTCCGATCCGATCAAATTACGTAAATAGCAGACCTGATCGACAATATCTTGGAGAGATGCTTGACCATCGATGCGCAAAAAATCTGGCTCCATGGTCACACTGACGACACCCCCACGATCCGCAATTGCCCGTAACGCCTCGTCCGACAGGTTGCGGCGATGGGGACAGAGACGCCTTGCATTTGAATGCGAAGCAAGCAACGGTCGATGGCTAAAACGGATCACATCCCAGAAAGAAGGATCGGAAAGATGCGACACATCGAGTACCATACCCAATGACTCAATCTTCTCCACTGCCGCAATGCCCGCCTCTGTCAACCCGCCCGGGTGGGGTTGACCTGCACCGTCGGCCAATTCATTGCGTTCATTCCAGACCAAGCTTACCATCCGTACGCCTGCTTCAAAGAAAAGTTCCAGCCACTCGGGAGCGCCAGCAGACCCGACGCCTTCGATAGAAAGCAAAGCCAGCAGGTGCCCCCTGGATGGTTCACGAACCTGTTCGCGAGAACGTACCCATTCCACCTCAGGAAGGGAGGCAATGGCATGCTTGAACAAGGTCCACTCGTGCACAAGTACGTCACGCAATCCGAAAGGTTTGGCATGCTGCGGGACCCACATGGCAAAAGTCTGCAAACCGACTTGACCGGCAAAAAGTCGCGGAAGATCGATGTGTCGATCGGGTTGTTCTACCCGCAGGTCGACCGGTTGATCCCCCATTCGTGTCAATGCGTCGCAATGCGTATCACTTATCCACATCGATCTCGCCTCTCTTTCGGCCCCCAATCTACCCTACAGAAAAAAAGGCGCGCAAGTGCGCTCCTGACGGATGGGTATTAGGCACGTCGCATGCTCAGTTAGTTAGATAAAAATTATTTTGGTTCGACTATCAACTTGATTGCAGTGCGTTCTTGACCATTGATGACGATCTCCGTAAAAGCTGGAATACAGACCAAATCCATGCCGCTCGGGGCGACAAAACCACGTGCGATCGCAATCGCTTTGACCGCCTGATTGATTGCCCCAGCACCGATCGCCTGCATCTCTGCGTTGCCACTTTCCCGGAGAACGCCTGCCAACGCACCTGCTACTGCATTTGGATTCGATTTCGCAGATACGCGTAATACTTCCATCTTATTTCCTCCAGTCGCGGCCGTGCTCAATCCCCTTTGATTCTATCCGATGTTTGCTAAAAACAAAAGATCTTCATTGATCATTGTAGACTTCGTGTAGTGCTCGAATAGACGGATGCTCTCCAGTTTCGATGAAGACAGCGCTCAGTTGAACAGGTCCTTCCTCTTCGACTTCAAAACGAACCGGCAGGCCTGTCCGAAATCGCTGGATCACCCCATCGGTACGCATCCCGATACAGCTATCATACGGTCCACACATACCCACATCGCTGATAAAGCAAGTACCATGGTGCAACAATCGAGCGTCAGCGGTCTGCACATGGGTGTGCGTGCCGACCACTGCCGAGACACGTCCATCCAGATACCAACCCAATGCGGCCTTTTCCGAAGTTGTTTCGGCGTGAAAATCGACGAAAATCGTTTCCGTGCGTTGTCGCGCTTCTTCCACCAAACGATCCGCAACCCGAAACGGATCGTCCACAGGAGGCATGAGAGCACGCCCCATCAAGTTGATGACAGCAAGTATCTCTCCGTTCACCTGAAAAAAGCGCAAGCCAGTTCCTGGAACTTCCGGCGGCAGGTTGGCTGGCCGCAACAGCCGTTCATCTGTGTCGATAAAGCGGAAGATCTCCTTGTTGTCCCAGACATGATTGCCTGTGGTCATCCCCTCGATCCCCGCATCATAGAGTTCCTGCACAATACTGGCTGTCAAGCCCCGCCCATGTGCAGCGTTCTCCCCGTTGGCCAATACCATGTCCGGGTGATATCGGGTGATCCAGTCCCCCAAGTGCTCTTGCAGTGCGGTGCGGCCGGGCGCTCCGAAAATATCCCCGAAAAAAAGAAGGCGCACGATTCGATTCTTCTCCTCTCTGATAAGGAAAACAAGGGGCCAAACGTAGCCCCTTGTTTTTCTCCCCTCAATTTAGCGGGCGTATTCGACAGCCCGTGTCTCGCGGATAACCGTTACGCGAATCTGCCCCGGATAACGCAATTGCTCTTCGATCTCCCGACAGATCTGTCGCGCCAACAGGGCAGCTTCTGTGTCGGAAACCTCATCCGGTGAGACAAGTACCCGGATCTCTCTTCCCGATTGAATGGCGTAACAGCGCTGCACGCCCTCATGTTGCGCTGCAAGTTCTTCCAATCGTTCCAACCTGTGGACGTATGCTTCCAAGTTCTCACGCCGAGCACCGGGTCGCGCAGCAGAAATGGCGTCGGCTGCAGCTACCAAAACCGAGATCGGTGAAGTTGGCTCCGCTTCTTCATGATGGTAGAGGATCGCATTGAGCACGACAGGATCCTCATGATAGCGCCGTGCCAAATCGATGCCAATTTGAACATGTGACCCTTCCTGTTCACTGGTCAGCGCTTTGCCGATATCATGCAACAGACCCGCACGACGTGCCAAAGCACCGTCTAACCCCAACTCTTCTGCCATATATCCCGCCAACAGGGCCACCTCAACGGAATGCCACAAGACGTTTTGCCCGTAGCTCGTACGGAACTTCAGCCGTCCAAGGATCTGCACAAGATCAGGATGCAAACCGGTTACATTGGCCTCAAAAGCTGCTTTTTCACCCCACTGCCGCATCTGTTCTCCGATCTCTTGTTGGGCTTTCTCCACCATCTCTTCGATACGCGTCGGGTGAATACGCCCATCTGCGACCAGACGTTCAAGCGCCATGCGAGCAATCTCTCGCCGAACAGGATCAAATGCGGAAATGATCACCGCTTCCGGCGTATCGTCGATGATGAGATCGACCCCCGTCAGTGTTTCAAAGGTACGGATGTTTCGACCTTCCCGTCCGATGATCCGTCCTTTCATCTCATCATTGGGCAGCGCGACGACAGCCACTGTCGATTCTGCCACATGCTCCGCCGCAATGCGTTGGGTCGCAAGCGAGATGAGCTCTTGGGCCATGGCGCGCGCATTGGCTCGTATTCGTTCCTGAGAGTCTCGTAACATCTGTGCTTCTTCTTGGGCGATCTCACGACGCACCTGTGAAAGCAGTTCTTTCCGCGCTTGCTGTGCTGTCAATCCGGCAATGCGTTGCAGCTCCTTTTCCGCTGCCACGCGCACCTCTTCAGCAGCTGCCAACTTTTTTTCGGCCGCTTGTTCCTTGGCCAAGGCCCTTTCTTCCCCGCGCTCGACCGCCTCTAGTTTTTTGTCCAGTTGTTCTTCGCGCTGCAGCAACCGGCGCTCTATGCGCTGTAGCTCATTGTGGCGATCCCGCATCTCCCTTTCGAGATCTTGGCGGAGGCGATGTACCTCATCCTGTGCCTCCAGCACTTTTTCACGCCGTACGCGTTCGGCTTGCCGCTCCGCCTCAGCAAGGCGTGCATCGACCGCTTGATCGGTCGTTTCCACAAGGCGCTTCTGTCGTCGCACATTTGCAAAAAAGCCAGCTGCCGCTCCGGCAACAAGGCACAAAACCAGAGTACCAACGAGCAGGGGCCAGGCGATATGCATGGCCACACCCCCACGTGTGCCCGCACCGGCCTCCCGCAACGTATTCCATCTTATTTGAGATGTCCGCCCACGAGAGGGATGCGGGCGGTCTTTCAGTTGTGGCGCACTTTTTCTACCGTACACCACACTCCTAAATTGTAACGGTCGACGTTGACTTAATCAAGGTAATGTGTGCTTGGCTCCTCTTTCAAAACAGCGAGGATCGTGCTCGTCGAAAAACCGCGAGCATGCAGAAAACGTTGCGCCTTTTTTAAAAGCGCTGGATCCTCGAAAAGTCGCTCGTTTTGCCAGCTGAATCGGGCGCTCAACGCACGGCGTGCCCAAAGCGTTTCATCACCATCGGGATATAGATCCCTCATCACCGCACGGATCACATCCTCTGCGTACCCGCGCTGACGCAATTCATAAGCCAGCAGCCCCTTGCCACGTGGCTGTGAGGCAAGACGTGCTTCGGCGTAGGAACGAGCAGTGCGCGTATCATCAATCACGCTTTCCGCTTCAAGTCGTTCAGCTACCTTTTCAGCCACCCCATGGGAAAATCCTTTCCGCTTGAGGTACAGGATCAGTGATGCCTTGGAACGGGAAGCTTGCGCCAAATACCGCAGTGCAACCTCCTGCGCCTGCTGTTCATTGCGGTCAGCGTTTTCTCCCGCTTTTTCCCCTGCCAGCCCCTCCTCACTCAATCGGAGCGCTCTCCAGCTCCTCAGCTTGTTTGGCGCGCACAACCCCCAATTGCAAGTATTCGCGCACTTGTGATTCCAACGCATCCGCGATCTCCGGATGCTGCTTCAGGTACTCTTTGACATTCTCTCGTCCCTGACCGAGACGTTCCCCTTGAAACGAATACCATGCTCCACTTTTTTCCATGATATTGTATTCAACGGCCACATCGACCAAACTACCTTCTCGAGAGATCCCTTCACCATAGACGATATCAACCTCCGCCTGGCGGAACGGCGGAGCTACCTTATTCTTGACCACTTTGATCTTTGTTCGATTGCCAATCAGATCATTGCCTTGCTTGATCACCTCTGCCCGGCGTACTTCCAAACGGACAGATGCGTAAAACTTCAATGCGCGACCCCCAGGCGTCGTCTCAGGGTTGCCAAACATCACACCGACTTTCTCCCGCAGTTGGTTGATGAAAATTGCGATACAACGGGAACGGTTGATGGCGCCAGAAAGTTTACGCAACGCTTGGGACATCAATCGTGCTTGTAAACCCACATGGGCGTCGCCCATCTCGCCATCGATCTCCGCCTTGGGTACCAGTGCTGCGACAGAATCGATCACGATCACATCGATCGCGCCGCTACGCACCAACGCTTCAGCGATCTCCAGTGCCTGCTCCCCCGTATCCGGCTGCGAAATCAGCAGATTGTCGATATCGACTCCCAAGTTCGCCGCATACTGTGGGTCCAAAGCGTGCTCTGCATCGATAAACGCGGCCTGTCCTCCACGCTTCTGTGCTTCTGCGATGGCATGGAGTGCGACGGTGGTCTTGCCCGAAGACTCTGGGCCATAGATCTCCACAATGCGACCCCTCGGATAGCCACCGACGCCCAATGCGATGTCAAGAGCCAGCGACCCTGTTGGAATAACATCGACGCTCAGCCCTTCCGGCCGTTCTCCCAGGCGCATAATCGCACCCTTGCCAAATTGCTTTTCAATCTGTCGCAACGCCATATCCAATGCTACTTGCCGTTCATCCATCTGCTTGGCCCCTTTCGGCAGAGCCGCCTGCATCATTTATTCCAATACTTACCGATATTTACAGAACCCAGATGCACACCCCATGCGTCTTGCTTTCAAAGTGTACGACCAAGTTGGGGTCCTGTCCATAGAATGTTCAAACATTCGTTCGTCCTTCCTGCCGTTTTCCCCACACTAGCTCACCCTTGTCTCAAGATGGCCAAGCGCAGTCGGGAAAGGGCCATCTTTGCAGCCCGAATACGGACCAAATCACGCTCTCCGCGAAAGCGATCCCGGAAGACTTGCGTCATTTGTGGCGTTGCGATTGCTGTGTAAACCAGTCCCACCGGTTTTTCTAGGCTGCCTCCCTCTGGGCCGGCAATGCCCGTGGTGGCAATGGCGTAGGTACTCCCCGCACGATTTCGTACCCCCTCTGCCATTTGTCTGGCAACAGGTTCACTCACTGCACCTTCGCTGGCTAGGATCTTCGGATCAACACCGAGGATCTGCTCCTTGGCCTGATTGCTGTAGGAAACAGCACCCAGGAGAAAGACGCGGGAGCTCCCTGGCTGATCGGTGAGCAGCTTGGCGATCCATCCGCCCGTGCATGACTCAGCAACGGAAAGGGTCTCACCGCGTGCTGCCAACAAGTCTTCGACCGTAGAGACAAGCGATCCTTCTTCAGGAAGATTGCTGACCGCATAGACCGCTTCTCCGAGTGCCTCCCGCGCCTGCGCTACCGCTTCTTCTAATTTTTTTGCTGCTATGGCCTTTTCTCCAGAAACACTGACGCGCACCAACACCTCACCTACATCGATATAGGTTGCCATCGAGGGATTGGCAGCACCATGCAACCAGGGAAAGAGGCGATCCTCAACTTCCGATTCGGTCAAGCCCACGACATGCAGAAATCGGTGAAAGACCGTCGTATCTGCCCATTGCTGCAGTTTGGGCAACAGAAATTCGTCTACCATCGGCACCAGCTCACGGGGCGGTCCGGGTAAGAGAGCAACAAGATGTCCATCTTCAAGTTCGAGCCATTGGCCTGGAGCGGTACCACGACGATTGGGCAGCCACTGTGCACCTTCGATCCGTTGTGCTTG
>JADBKH010000026.1 GCA_014896485.1 Bacillota bacterium
ACTGTAAAAGAGCTTTTGGATCGAGGCTTCTGGACCCAGGTGATCCTTCTGCTGCAGCTGCGTGGCGATGTTGTATCCGATCAAACGGAGAATTTCATTCTCCGTCCAGGAAGCCATCAGCTTCTGGCGATAATAGCTGTCCTGTGCCAAAACCCCATTGGGTCCCTCGAGCTGTTTGGAAAGGGACAAAAGCAGGTCGATCTCCTTGCGATAGCGCGCATACGATTCCAGGGCACCACTGCCGCGCTCAAACGAAAGGATGACGTTGGCGATCCGCCAGCCGTCGTTGACCTCGCCAACGATGTTCTCCTTGGCTGTGCGCGCGTTTTCGAACTTCTCCATATTGAACTCGGCATCCCCGGTGATCTGCCGGATGGGGCTGATCGTGATCCCGGGCTGGTGCATCGGCACCAACAAAAACGAAATGCCGCGGTGCTTGGGAGCATTCGGATCGGTGCGGGCCAGCAAGAAGATCCAGTCTGCCAAATGGGCATTGGAGGTCCAGATCTTCTCGCCGTTGATCACCCATTCATCGCCTTGCAAGACGGCCGAGGTCTTCAAGGCAGCCAAGTCGCTTCCGGCATCTGGCTCCGAATAACCTTCACACCAGATCTCGTCACCGGCAAGCATGGGAGGCAGAAAGCGCTGCTTCTGCTCTTCGGTACCCTCCAGCAACAACGTCGGGCCCAACAGTGATTTCCCCAGGAAGTTGATCCCTTGGGGTGCATCGACTTTGGCACACTCCTCGGCAAAAATCGCCTCTTCCACTTCGGTCAGTCCCTGACCCCCGTACTTCTTCGGCCAGGAGAGACCTGCAAAACCGGCCTTGTAGATCTCCTTCTCCCACCATTTGCCGACTTCCGCGCGTTCTGCCGCTGTTTTGGGGAGCGGGTGCTCAGGCGTGCCCCAACCTTTGGGGAGTACGTCGTGCAGGAATTCCTGTACGCGCCGACGAAAAGCCTCTTGTTCAGGCGTGTAGGCAATGTCCACGCAGTTTCCTCCTTCTCGTGAATCCGTTATGAAGATACAGCTTGCATCTCACTCAGCCAGGCGAAAAACGGGCAGGTTGACCTCCTCGTGCTCCTCCCAGTCCAAGTGCACCCGTTTCCCGCAATCGAGCTGGCTGAGATCGTCGATGCCAACCAGCTCCGTCATCATGCGAAACCCCTCGTCCAGATCGACATAGGCGATCACGTAGGGCAGTTTCGCCCGAAAGTAAGGATGGCCATTTTGGCGGATAATGGTGTACGTGTAAAGCGTGCCTTCACCCTTGGAACTTTCCCAGCGCAGATCGACACTCGTGCAATGGGTGCAATGGCGGCGCGGGAAAAAGACAAGGCCCCCACACTGGTTGCAGACCTGGTAGCGCAGCGTATGTCCTTTCGTCGCCTCCCAAAACGCTTGGGTATCCGGTTCCGGAAAGCGCGGCAGTGGCCGCTCGATCTCTGCCATCAGTCGTCTCCTCCCAACACGATGGTGCTACCGCAGTGGCTGCCACCCAACTGTCCGCCATTGCCATGTGCTACAGCCAACTTGGCCCCTGGAACCTGCGCCGTCGATTCCCCGCGCAGTTGTCTCGTCGCTTCCATCAATAAAAACAATCCGCGCATCCCTGGATGATTCGAAGAGAGGCCCCCACCATCGGTATTGAGTGCTGGACCACCAGGCTGATCGAACTTGAGGCGGCCGCCTTCCACATAGGCGCCCCCTTCTCCCTTTTTGCAAAAGCCCAAATCTTCCAGAATGGTCAACACGGTAATCGTAAAGGAATCGTAGATCATGGCGATGTCGATCTCGTCGGGACGAACTCCCGCCTCCCCAAACGCCTGAGGCCCTGACTGCGCGGCAGCACTGACGGTCAGATCGCTGCCATTCTCGAGAAACCCGGTCGCCTCGCCACTGCCGAGGATCCAGACAGGCTTGGTCTTCGTATCTCGGACGACCTCGGGGGATGCGATGACCACCGCACCGCCCCCGTCGGAGATCATGCAGCACTCCAAAAGATGCAGGGGATCGGCGATCATGCGCGAGGAAACGACATCTTCCACCGAAATCTCGCGCACGTCTTTGTAGCCGATCGCCCGCATCCCTTCCACCGCTTGGGGATTGCGCATTGCGTGGTAGCGGGCAGCGACCGCAATCTCGGCCAATTGTTCGCTCGTCGTGCCATACTGGTACATGTGCCGACGAGCGGCCAAAGCATAGCTGCCAACCAGCGTCAGCCCCCATGGATCGGTCATGTTGCTAAAGGCATTCGGCGGCTGGTGGGACACCCGGGCTCCGGTACCGATAGCCATCGCATCACTGCGTGCAGTTGAGCCATAGGTGAGCAATGCGACTTTGCATTTGCCCGAAGCGATATCACGGCGCGCGTGGGCTGCCTGAAACTCGAAGGAGCTGCCGCCTGTCGAGGTGTTGTCGATGACATTGGGTTTGATGTTGAAATACTCGCAGATGTACAGCCCGCTCATCGGTCCAGCATCGCCGGCGTCATAGATCGCATCGACGTCGCTCCAGTTTAATCCTGCTTCGGAAAGCGCCTTGGCTGCACAATGTGCCTTGATTTCGAGCGCGTTGACTTCCCCATGAACATTGCGAGATGGGTACTCATAGATACCGACAATGGCCGCACTGTGATCCCTTGGCATCCCCTCGTCCTTTCATACGAAGATGCTGCGCCCTGCTGCTCTCTAGCTTTAAAGACACAGTTCAGTTTATTGAGGCGATTTCAATAACGAAAATAAGCCATTCACTGACGCTTGTCAACCTTCCGGTCGGTGGAGCGTCTCTGGCACCCGTAAGGTGCTGCGGGCGGACTGAATCGATTGAGAGCGTTCGCTTTATGAGGAGAAAGGATCCTACGAAGGAAGTGCGCTCTTTTCATCAGAAGGCGTCTCGCCGCAAAAGTAAGCGGCCAAGCTATCTACCATCGCCTGGACCAACGCACGTTGATAGTTCGGATCGCGCAAGCGGGCAGCTTCTTCGGGGTTGCTCAAAAAGCCCGTTTCTACCACTACTGCTGGCAGTCCCGGGTCGTGTACCATGTGCAATCGCCGCGCATCGATCGGGGCGCGCTGGGTCATAGCAACGGCATTGAGCCGCTCCTGCAGCAGCCCCGCCAGGCGCGTCGCTGCCGGATCCTGCGGATCCAAAAAGAGCTGGGGTCCATGTACCCGGGGATCCGAGAAACTGTTTTGGTGAATCGAAAGCACCACCTCTGCCCCAACTGCTTTTCCAAGGCGGGCACGATGCGCCAAATCCTCGTGTTTGGCATCTGGAAATCCTGGATGACTCGGCGTAGACAGGGAACGATCGCTCGTACGCGTCAACGTGACCGTAGCCCCGTTTTTGCGCAGCATTTCCGCAAGTAGCAACGCTATCTGAAGGTTGATCGTCTTCTCCTGTACCCCGTCTCGATTGACAAAGCCAGGATCCCAGCCCCCGTGACCGGGATCAAGTAGGATGTGATGACCCTTCAGTGCTGCCAACGAAGGCGCAGTTGCTAAGGTACCCGCTTGGACGCCCTGCATCCAGGGAAGGAACGCCACCAAACTCAAGGGCAAGATGAGCAGAACGGAAAAAAGAGCGCGACGAAAGATCACTCTAAACTCCTTTTGTTCGACAACACCTCCCTTTACGATGCCCGGGCTATGCTATCTGATACCCGACACTTAACCTGCTTGCATGCTCGCCTCGTAATACGCCGGCCGCCTAGCCTCATAGGCGGCGATATCTGCTTCATAGCGCAACGTCACACCGATGTCATCCAGACCCTGCAACAGGCATTCCTTGCGATAGGGATCGATCTCAAAGTGTGCTTGAAACCCGTGGGCGTCGCTCACCTGCTGTGCGTTCAGATCGATCGTCAGGCGATAACCCTCCTCGGTTTGCGTACGGTCAAAAAGTGCATCGACCTCTTCACTGCGCAGCACAACGGGCAAAAGGCCATTTTGGAGACAATTGTTGTAAAAGATATCCGCAAACGAAGGGGCGATGATGGCGCGAAACCCGTATTGCTGCAATGCCCAAGGCGCATGTTCCCGGGAAGAACCACAGCCGAAGTTGTCACGCGCCAACAAGATAGAAGCTCCCTGGTAGCGGGGCTGGTTTAAGACAAAAGCTGGATTGGGGGCGCCATCCTCCAGATAGCGCCAGTCATAGAACAAAAACGGCCCGAAACCGGTGCGCTCAATGCGCTTGAGAAACTGTTTGGGAATAATGGCATCGGTATCGACATTGACACGGTCCAGGGGCGCAACCAGCCCCGTATGGGTTGTAAAGGATTCCATCAGACAGGCACCTCCTCGGACTGCGGTTCAATGCTACGGACATCGACAAAATGACCAGCCAACGCCGCCGCAGCCGCCATCCCCGGATTGACCAGGTGTGTCCGTCCTCCACGTCCCTGTCGCCCCTCAAAATTGCGGTTGGAAGTCGAGGCACAGCGCTCCCCCGGCTGGAGAATGTCCGGATTCATGCCCAAACACATCGAACATCCGGAGAGGCGCCATTCAAAACCCGCGTCGCGGAAAATTTTGTCGAGTCCTTCCGCTTCGGCCTGACGCTTGACTTCCATAGATCCCGGAACGACCATGGCCCGCACGTGGGGGGAGACGTGCCTGCCGGCGACCACCCGTGCCGCAGCCTGCAGATCCTCCAGACGCGCGTTGGTACAAGAACCGATGAAGACCCGATCGATGGAGATCTCGGTGATGGGCGTTCCAGGTGTCAATCCCATATAGGCCAAGGCTTGCTCCGCTGCCCGGCGGGCGACGGGATCGCTGAAGCTTTCCGGATCCGGCACGCGTTCAGTAACTGCTACGGTCATCGAAGGATTGGTACCCCAGGTGACCTGTGGGGCCACGTCTGTCACATCGAATCGAATCACCCGATCATACGTCGCGCCTGGGTCAGTGCGCAGCTGCCGCCAAGCGTTTACCGCTTCTTCCCACAATGCCCCCTTTGGAGCAAAGGGACGCCCCTGCAGGTAGGCAAAGGTCTTCTCATCGGGCGCTACCATGCCGGCGCGCGCTCCTGCCTCGATGGTCATGTTACACAGCGTCATTCGCTCTTCCATGGAAAAGCGTTCGATCACTGGCCCTGTATATTCGATCACATATCCTTGACCCACCGCTGTGCCATAGCGTCCGATAAAAGCAAGAATGAGGTCCTTGGCGGTCACACCGCGTTGCAGCCGGCCCTCAAAGCGCACCTCCATCGTCTTGGGACGCTGTTGCCGCAGACATTGCGTCGCAAGGACGTGCTCAACCTCGCTGGTACCGATTCCAAAAGCCAAGGCGCCAAAGGCTCCATGGGTAGCTGTATGGCTGTCTCCACAGACGATCGTCTTGCCCGGTAACGTCAATCCCAGTTGGGGCCCGATCACATGGACGATTCCTTGCTCGGGGTCACCCAAGTCAAACAGACGGATCCCAAACGTCCGACAATTGTCCCGTAGCGTATCAATTTGTTGCTTAGAGACCGGATCGCGGATCGTGGTGAGATCGTCGGTAGGAACGTTGTGATCCATGGTGGCAAAGGTGAGATCTGGCCGGCGCACGTGGCGATGCGCCAACCGCAAGCCCTCAAAGGCCTGTGGAGAGGTAACCTCGTGGACCAGATGGAGGTCGATATACAACAGCGGAGGTTGTCCTTCTTCCTCTCGCACAAGATGTGCATCCCAGATTTTTTCAAAAAGTGTGCGCGGACCCATTTCCACCCTCCCCTGGTAATTCAACTGGATGCTTTGAGACGTCACCGCGTCATTTACCGAACGTACTTGCAAGGATACACGGGCCCAAGAAGGCATGCAAGGCAGCATCACACTTCTGAGCCGCAGTCACGGCCCCCAACTGCGCTCAAAACTCCAGTCGGCTGCTCCCGGCTGGATGAACGGGAAGGTGCGCAGCTGCGCTATGGTCCATCCAGAGGCCATCGCCATAGCAACGCGATCGATCAACTCCGCTGCTTGCGGACCGATTGCCGCTGCGCCGACGATCTGCTGCTGGGCGTCGGCAATCAGGTGGAGCCGCATCAGAGGACGTCCCTGTAGCTGCCTGAGCATACCGCCTTCAAATTCGACCGTTGTGACCTGCTCACCTGCTTGCGGAGCCACCTGCCCTACCGCAGCATAGCCTGGCACCACAAAGAGGGCACGGGGCAACCGCAGCAGATCGACCGAAAGGGACGCGGCACCCAGCGCCACATGGACCGCTGCCCGCCCTTGTGCTGCAGCTTTGCTGGCCAAATGAGGCAGTCCAGTCACGTCACCGGCTGCAAACAGTCCGTCCACTCCGGTAAAGCCGTGGGTATCCACTTGCAAAAACCCCTCTTGCGTCGTCTTCGCCCCCAGTGCCACCGCTTCTTGCACCAAAGCGGTCGGTCCCCTGCCAGCAGCGACGATGAGGCGATCGGCAGAAAACCGCTTTCCCTCGGCCGTCTCGATCCACACGCCATCCCGCTCCTTATGGGCTGCCACCACTTGTTGGGACGGTAGGAAACGCACCCCCAATGCATGCCACTGTTCCACCAACAGCGCACCGACCTCCGGCCACTCCCACATCAATGGTTTTGTATGGGGGTCGATGAGGGTCACCTCACAGCCGTAGGCAGCCAACAAGAAAGTCAGCTCCATACCGGTCGCCCCACTGCCGGCAACCACCGCCCGGGTGGGAAGAAAAGGTTTTGCCACAGCCTGACGAGGGGCCCAGATGGCTTCCTCGTCGGCGGCCATCCCTTCCGGAAAGCGCTGCTGTGCACCTGAAGCCAAGAGGACGGCATCACCGGTCAGATCAAACGTGTCTGCTGTTCCTTGCACGTGCACTTGATGTGGCGTGCGCAAATGGGCTTCGCCATAGTGAACCGTTACCCCCATTTCCTCGAGCAACCGTTGCCAGGCCGCAGCAGCCGCCCCAATGCGTTCGCGTTGTTTTCGTGCCAGCGCCTCCCCCTGTTTGCGCACCGACGTAAAGGCCGCATAACGATCTTCGGCCAGACCTGCCTGAGCCGCTTCTACCGCTGCCTCAATTGCATGTAGGTGCACTTTGCTGGCAAACATGGAGTGCCACAGTGCGTTGCCGCCTACCCGCTCCTTTTCGATCAGATCGACCTCAGCCCCCAAGGCCGTAGCCTCTAAAGCGGCCGCGACGCCAGCCGGCCCCCCGCCAATGATCACGATCCGCAACGTCCTCGCCCCTTTCCTTCGATTGGTAAAACCGTGGTATACTTGGCTCAAGGCAGGTGATTCCATGCAGACGTTGTCACAAAAAGATGCGTTTGACCAGCTCGTCGCCCAAGGGACGGTTCTGGTCGAATTCTACGCCGACTGGTGCCCTGATTGCCGCTTCATCGAACCGGCACTGCCCGAGATTGAAGCCAAGTACAGTGACCGGCTCACCTTGGTTCGGGTCAATACCGACCAGTTTCCGGAACTGGCTCAACAATACAACATCCTCGGCATCCCGAGTTTTCTGCTTTTCCACTCCGGCAAAGTGGTCGGTCGCTTTGTCAGTAAGTTGCGCAAAACCAAAGAAGAGGTGGAAAACTTCCTCGATCAGACGCTATCCGCTCACTCCGTTTCTTGACATCGGTGGGGCAAACACGTTCTCCCGTTTTCACGGGAGAACGCTCTTGTGAGGAGGGTCGGTGTGGTTGCGCCACTTTTCTGGTTGGCCGTTGGCCTTTTTTTGCTTTGGGTGGTGCTTCACTTCGCCTTTGGCATTCTCGGTTTGCTGTGGCGCATCGCCCTCCTGGTAGCCATCGTCGCAGGCATTCTTTGGCTGATCGACCGGTTCCGTCACCCCTGAGATCCTTGATCTGATCCATCTACTGCGCTAAAAAGAGGGTACTTGTTCTGCGACAGTGCGACGGAGAGGTTTGAAAAAACGGCCAAGCGACGACGCTATCGGTTGCTGGATACGCCTGCAAAGCGCATAGCACTCTATTACTTATTATTCTCTTTAGCCGGGGCTTGCTTGCTCCTCCTCCCTTTTGCGCATAGACATTCCCTTTCTTTTGTCGACGCTTGGTTTACCGCTGCCAGCGCCGGCTACGTGACCGGGTTGTCGGTCGTCACAACGCGAACGGCCTTTACGCCAATCGGCCAGGGGATCATCGCGTTGCTGATTCAGATCGGCGGATCGGGTATCACCTTTGTCACGACCGTCTTTTTTTTACTGGCCAGGCGACGGATCAACCTCCATGAACGCATGCTCATCGCACAAGACCGCAATGCGAGCGTCCATGGTGCAGTTCGCCTGATCCTCCACATCCTTTACTACGACCTGATCATCGAGGGCAGTGCGTTGCTCATCCTCTTTTTTCACTTCCATTTTGTCCATGGTTACCCGTGGTTGCGGGCCGCTGGAATCGCCACTTTTCACGCCATCAGCGCTTTCAACAACGCCGGTTTTGACCTGTGGGGCAATTCGCTGATCGGCTTTCAACGCGATGTCCTCGTCATCCTAATCACCGGCCTGCTGATCATCACAGGAGGCTTGGGCTTTGCGGTACTCACCGAGATCGCCGAGGAAAGGCCATGGAGCCGTCAGGCGAAACGCAAGTGGAGCCTGCACGCCCGTGTCGTCTTGCAGATGACGGCGATCCTCCTCTTCGTGCCCACGCTGATCTTTTTGGTGCGGGAATGGAACGACATCTTCCAGAACCTGCCTTTCGGATATAAAATTCTCAACGCCTGGTTTCAATCCGTGACGACACGAACCGCAGGCTTTAACTCGGTGGACATTGGGCAGTTGACCCAAACCTCCCTGATGCTGATGATCATTTTGATGTTCATCGGTGCCAGTCCCAACTCGACAGGAGGTGGCATCAAAACAACGACTTTCTACGTGCTGGTCCGCTTCTACGCAGCACGGATCACTGGACGTCGGGAAGTGACGAGCCAGCAACGGAGATTGACCAACGAGGATGTCTTAAAAGCCCATGCTGCCTTTGGGGTCTCCCTTCTGGTCGTTTTGGGCATGGTTTTTCTACTCACTTGGCTGGAACCGAACATTTCCTTTTTACGGCTGTTGTTTGAGGTGACTTCCGCATTCGGAACAGTCGGCCTCACCACAGGCATCACACCGGGGCTGAGCACAGCGGCAAAACTGGTGCTGATCGTCACCATGTACCTCGGGCGCATCGGCGTGCTCACCTTCCTGGTGAGCATCGCCGAGCGTCCGGAACCGAAGGCGCATTATGTCAAGGAATCGATGTATATTGGTTGATCCAGGGAGTGCAGCAAAGAGGAGATGCGCATGGCACGTCACGAAGCCAACACCTTTCTGATTGTCGGTGCGGGACGTTTTGGAAAAGGAGCCGCGCGAGAGCTGCTGGCCGGAGGACAAGAAGTCCTGCTCGTGGACAAGCGAGAACAACCGCTTGAAGAGATGCAGGATTTTCCCAACTGCATTGTGCGGGTCGGAGATGCCTCCGATATGGAGTTTTTGGAAGAGATCGGTGCACAAGAAGCCAAAGCGGCCATCGTGGCCATCGGAGACAACGAACTGGCCAGCTTGCACGTCACTTCCAATTTGAAAGACATGGGGCTCTACGTCGTCGCCAAGGCAACCAGCCGGGCACACGGCACCATCTTGGAACGCCTGCGGGCCGATCATGTCGTTTACCCGGAATATGAAGCTGGAAGACATCAGGGCCGGCTGCTGATGGGTTCCTCACTCCTCGAAAAGATCGACCTCTCCAACACCTATTCAATGGATGAGTACCAGATCCGTCGACCCCTTGCCGACAAAACACTCGCTGAGCTCAATTTAACCCAGCGCTTTGGAGTTCAAATCGTCGCGATCTTGCGCGGAGAGGCCCTCATCCTTCCCCGCGCCGACGAAGTGCTACGCATAGGGGATAAAGTGCTGGTATTGGGCGAAAGCACTGCCCTGGAAAAGATCGAACGCTTTATGAGCGGCGAGTGACGCTTTGTTTCTCGACACGTTTTGATCGCCTACCCTGACACCGATGGGGCAGCAACCCCTATTTGGCTGCGCAGGTAGGCCTCGATGAAAGGATCGATCTCCCCATCCATGACTGCTTGGACGTTGCCCACCTCGACACTCGTCCGGTGATCTTTGACCATCTGGTAGGGTTGAAAAACATAGGAGCGGATCTGACTCCCCCACGCGATTTCACGTTGCTCCCCCTTCAGTTCGGCCATCTGCTTCTGCTGCTCCTCCAGCTTACGCTGGTAGAGTTTCGCACGCAGCACGGTCATCGCTGCTGCACGATTCTGAATCTGGCTGCGTTCATTTTGGCAACTGACGACGATACCTGTCGGCAGGTGGGTAACGCGCACCGCAGACTCGGTCTTGTTGACGTGCTGTCCACCGGCACCGCTCGAACGAAAGGTATCGATCCGCAGATCTTCCGGCCGGATCTCGATTTCCTGATCCTCCTCACCGATCTCGGGCAATACCTCGACAGAAGCAAACGATGTATGTCGCCGCGCATTCGCATCAAACGGCGAGATGCGTACCAGGCGATGCACCCCGTGTTCGCTACGCAAGTAGCCGTAGGCGTACTCCCCCGCAATGCGCAGGGTGGCCGACTTGATCCCGGCCTCTTCCCCTTCCAGCTCGTCTAACAGGGTGACCGTGTATCCGTGGTTTTCCGCCCAACGGGTATACATGCGCAACAACATCTGGCACCAGTCCATCGCCTCCGTGCCACCTGCTCCGGCATGCAGCGTCAACAGGGCGTTGTTCCGATCGTGGGGCTGGGAGAGCATCCATTGCAGTTCCAGTTGCTCGACACCTCGCTGCAAAGTTTGAAACGTCTCCTGAGCCTCCTGTCCGACCTGAAGATCGCCCTCTTCCTCCCCGAGCTCGAGCAACACCTCCAAGTCGTCGGCCAAGCGTACAAGCCGCTGCACCTGCTCGATCTGCGCTTTCAGACGGCTCATCTCATCCAACAACCGTTGTGCTTGTTGCGGGTCGTCCCACAAGTTCGGCTGAGCCGCCTGTTCGCTCAGCTCGGCCAATCGCTTTTCTTTGAAAGGGAGGTCAAAGAGAATCCCTCAGCTCAACGAGATGCTGACGCACCGGGGTGAATTCGATCCCGATCTCTTCCAATGTCATAGGGCTTCACTCCTCACATTAAGCGTTCTCGACGCGGCCGTGACAGTACTTGTATTTTTTCCCGCTGCCACACCAGCACGGATCATTCCGCCCGATCTTGTGCTCATTTCGGACCGGCTGCGGTGGGGCCGTTTCCGGCGATCTCCCCGAAGCAGCCGCGCCCTGTGCACGCTCTTCTCCTTCCGCCGACCACTGGGCACTGGGCTCTCCGACCTGCCGGCGCCGAAAGGCATCCAACGAGGTCACGTTGGCGGAGACCACCGCCGGTTGCGCAGCAACACCCACGCCGACAGGCTGAGCCACCTCTTGTTCGACCGAAGCCGTAGCCGTTGCGCCGCCCTCGGAAGGTGCCGCCGGCTGGGCAAGGGTGATCACGGCCTTGAAGACGAAGGTCGCAACCTCTTCTTGGATAGAAGCGATCATGTCGTCAAACATCTGCGAGCCTTCCAAACGATATTCGACCAGCGGATCGCGCTGTCCGTAGGCCCGCAGTCCTATTCCGTCGCGCAAATCATCCATGGCATCAATATGCGCCATCCACTTGGTGTCGACGGCGCGCAGCACGACCATTTTGCAGAACTCATTGGTCAGCTGCGGACCCAGTTGGGCTTCGCGGGCATCAAATTGTTCGTTGGCATGGCGCAAAAGCAGCGTTTTGATCTCTTCTCGGGTCAAACCGTCGAAGTCGTCGAGCACCACCCGATTCGCGTCGAGAAACGTGTTGTGGCAATGGTCGAGCAACCCTTGCAAATCCCACTCATCGACCGGCACCCCATCCCCCATATAGGTGTCTAGAGCACGATCGATCACCGCTTCGACCATTTCCATCACAATGGGACGCAACGACTCTGCGCCGATCACTTCCCGGCGCTGCTTGTAGATGACTTCTCGCTGCTGATTCATTACGTCATCGTAATTGAGCACCTGCCGACGGGCTTCAAAGTTATTCGCTTCCATCTTACGCTGCGCCGACTCGATCGCGCGGGTGACCATGCGATCCTCAATCGGCTCATCCTCTTCCAGGCCGAGGCGGTCGAGCAACGGTGCGATACGGTCAGCCCCGAAGCGTTTCATCAGGTCATCTTCCAGCGACAGATAGAAGCGCGTCTTACCCGGATCGCCCTGCCGGCCGGCGCGCCCACGCAGCTGATTGTCGATCCGCCGTGCCTCATGACGCTCCGTTCCGATGATGTAGAGGCCACCGAGCTCGACAACCCGCTTTGCCTCTTCATCGGTGATCTGCTTGTATTTTTCCACCAGTTGCTGATAGCGTTCCCGTGCCTGCAGCACTTGTGGATCCTCTGTCGGGGTGTGCTCGACTGCTACCGCGAGGATCTCCGGGGGATAGCGATCGGCCAACTCCTGGCGGGCCAAGTACTCTGGGTTGCCCCCCAAAACGATGTCGGTTCCCCGGCCTGCCATGTTCGTGGCAATCGTCACCATCCCCAGGCGACCCGCCTGCGCGACGATCTGTGCCTCTTGTTCATGATACTTCGCATTGAGCACCTGATGAGGAATACCTGCCTTTTTGAGCAGGGCAGAGAGGTGCTCCGATTTTTCAATCGAAGTGGTACCAACCAAGACCGGCTGGCCCTCTTCGTGATGTTCCCGAATATCCTTGACAACCGCCCGGAACTTGGCTGCTTCGGTCTTGTAGACCATATCCGGCTCGTCGGTACGGATCATCGGCCGGTTGGTTGGAATAATCACGACTTCCAAGCCATAGATCTTCCGAAACTCTTCTTCTTCGGTTTTGGCAGTACCGGTCATACCTGCCAGCTTGTGATACATGCGGAAGTAGTTTTGAAAGGTGATGGTTGCCAGCGTCTGCGTCTCGTTTTGAACTTCAACGCCTTCTTTTGCCTCAATCGCCTGATGCAACCCGTCACTGTAGCGACGGCCAAACATGAGTCGCCCGGTAAACTCATCGACGATGATTACTTCGCCGTCTTTGACGACGTAATCCCGATCGCGTTGCATCAATACCTGTGCTTTCAAGGCATTTTGGACAAAATGGTTGAGCTCGAAATGATCGGGATCGAACAGGTTCTCGATGCCAAAATACCGCTCCGCCTTGCTCACCCCCTGATCGGTGAGGGCGACGGTCTTGGTCTTGGCATCAATGGTGTAGTCCTCTTCTGCATGCAACGTTTTGGCAAAGGCAGCTGCTTTGTAATACATGTCGGTCGACTTCTGTGCCTGCCCCGAAATGATCAAGGGCGTGCGTGCCTCGTCGATGAGAATCGAGTCTACCTCGTCGACGATGGCATAATGCAATGGACGCTGTACCATCTGCTCGGCGTAGACGACCATGTTGTCTCGCAAGTAGTCAAAGCCAAATTCGTTGTTCGTGCCGTAGGTGATATCGGCACGATAGGCCGCCTGTTTTTGCTCGGGTGGGGTATCGTGGATATTGAGCCCAACCTGCATGCCCAAGAACTTGTAAATTTCTCCCATCCATTCCGAGTCGCGCTTGGCCAAGTAATCGTTGACCGTGACGATATGGACCCCTTTGCCCTCCAGCGCATTCAGGTAGGCCGGCAGGGTAGCGACCAGTGTCTTTCCTTCACCAGTCTTCATCTCAGCGATCTTACCTTCATGCAATACGATGCCACCCAGCAGCTGGACATCGAAGGGGCGCATGCCTACCGTACGCCACGCCGCCTCTCGCACCGTCGCAAAGGCTTCAGGAAGAAGATCGTTGAGCTGCTCGCCATTGGCCAAACGTTCACGAAAGCGTACCGTCTGCTGGCGGAGCGCTTCATCCGAGCTGTTTTGCATTTCAGGTTCCAACGCATTAATACGCGCTACCAGCGGCTGTAATCGGCGTATTTCGCGATCATCGCTGGAAAAGCGCTTCTTGATTCCATCAAACATAGTTCACCTCGATATGTCTTTCAAAGCCTGGGCCATTATACCACGCCCAAACCAAGCACAGTTGGACCGCACATACTTCTGCTTTTCGATCTACGCAGGGATGCCTGTCCACGATGTCAGGGAAGCACGCGTCGAACAAGAGAGGTAACGCTTTCAACATGGGGGGTCTGCGGAAAGAGATCGACTGGCTGCACCCGCTCGATCTCGTATCCGAAAGGCAGCAGCCAAGCAAGGTCGGTTCCCAACGAATCTGGATTGCAAGAGACATAGACAATGCGCGATGCCCCACTGCGCCCGATACTGCGCATCACTTTGCCCCCTGCCCCACTACGAGGCGGATCGAGCACCACGACATCGGGGGGATCGCCTGCTGTCACACGGGGAAAGGTCCGACGTACGTCCCCAGCGAAGAAACGGACATTGTCGATACCGTTGGCCTTTGCATTGGCCACTGCCTGATGCACCGCTTCGGGAACAATTTCAACCCCGATCACTTCCTGTACGTGTTGGGCCAACGCCAGGGAGAAGGTCCCTACGCCACAAAAGAGATCGGCAATCTGCATCGACGGGGTCGGCTGGACTAGATCAATTACCAGAGCGAGCAAGTGCTCGGCCTGTTGAGTATTGGTCTGAAAAAAGGTCTCAGGCCCGAGCGTATAGCGCAAACCGCCCAACCGCTCTTGAATCGACGGCTGTCCAAAGAGCAGTCGACGCTGCTGCAGATGCAGCGCATCACCAGCTTGCGGATCGATCACCCAATAAAAGCTGCAAAAGCCCGGCATTTGTGCCTGCAGCAGCTGGACCAGCCCACCCAACGCTGCTTGTAGCCCAGGATCGTCGCGCTGGGTGGAAAGCGTCACCATTCCCTCTCCGGTCGCAAAGGACGATCGGACAGCCGCATGTCGCAACAGCCCTTCCTGGGTTCGCCGATCATAGCCCGGCAATCCCGCCCCTTTCGACCATGCCGTTAAAGCGGCAAGCGCTGCCTCGATGGCAGGAAGGGCAATGGAACAGCTGTGTAATGGCACGACCTCTTGCCAATCCGCACGCGCATGAAGGCCCGCCATCCCTTCAAGCGTAAAGCTGAACTCCATCTTGTTGCGATAATGATAGGGCACTTCCATTCCCCACACCTCGTCGACCTGTGGGAAAGAAATACCTGCCTTCTTTAAACCGTCTATCACGCGTGCTCTTTTCAACTGCAGTTGCTCTTCGTAAGCGACATGCTGCAGCAGACAGCCGCCACAGCGGCCAAAGGCAGGACAGCGCGGCTGCGTGCGAGCAGCAGCTGTGGCGGTGCGCGCAATCTCTCCAATCACCTGGCGTTTGCGCCCCATCCGTCGGATGCGCAGCTGGGCGCGTTCACCCGGAAGCAGGTAGGGAACCTCAAAACGGTCGCCTTCTTTTGTGCAACACCAAACCGTGCCGTTGGATGTCCACTCCTCCGCGATGACCTGCACCAAGCGTTCTGCCTCTTCCAAGGACTCGTTTCCCCCATCTTTCGCACTTTTCTTGATTGTATACTCCGGCTGCATTACGATCAGCGACAAAAGCTTCTCATATCTGGCCAGCCGGCGGCAAACGATAGCTCCAGGGGAGAGGGTGCAGGCATGCGAGCCCATCGTACAATGGCGTTTCGATGGATGGGCCTCCTGTTGCTCTGCAGTATGCTCCTCGCTGGCTGCGCAGCGCCTTCGGCTACACTCTCTACTTCGAAAGAGAAGCACCCATCCGCTGCCACAGCCCAGCAGGCCAGCGTGCCTACAGCGGCACAGCCGCAGCGGGTGGAGCAACAACCTCTTCCACCTGCTTCCCCTCCACCGGTGCTGCTTTCGCCCACTCCAGGGAAACTTCCCGCCGCACAGCACTTTACGTTGCGCTTCGATCGCCCGCTCTCCAGCCTATTGGTAACCGGTGGTGCGTCTCAGACGCACCCCATCGATCCCGAGCAGACCCGCTGGGAGGTACAACTCACTCCTTTCGTGCAAGGAACGACCTACTCCTTGGGCATCCAACCGACCGGAAAAGACGGGACGATCGGCGATCTATATCGTTTTCAGATGACGACTCCCCCGCCATTGCACGTCTGGGTCAATACCGACAAGATGCGCAGTGCGGGCGTGGCCATGCCAGTCGTGGTCGTCTTTACCGATACCATTCCACAGCAAGAGCGCACCCAAGTGGTCACCGCCCTACACTTTGATCCTGCGGTGGCGGGAGCATGGAAGTGGCAGAACGATCACCAGCTGCAGTTTACGGGGAACAAGTGGTGGCCGGCCAACACCACCATCACCCTTACAGGTAAGTTGGCAGGCCTGCACGGCAAGCAGGGTGGCTTTCTCGAAAATGATCTGCGTTCCCAGTTTCATACCGGGCCTTTACGAGAGATTGACGTCCACTTGAGTACCCAGACCCTGGTCGCTAAAGAGAATGGCAAGGTGGTCACCCAGTTTCCCATCTCGAGTGGCCTCCCTGGCCATGAGACCCCCACTGGCAGCTTCTTCATCTATGAGCGGTATGCAGTCAAGGAGATGCGTGGCGATAATCCCAATGCACCCGACTATTACGACGTGCCAAATGTTCCTTATGCCCTCTATTTTGCCCGCGGTGGATACGCCATTCACGGTGCTTGGTGGCACAACGACTTTGGTCAGCCAATGAGCCACGGCTGTGTCAACGTCCCCACCAAGCGTTTTAACACACGCTGGCCCCAGGTACCGGAAAGGGCTGGCTGGCTCTACCAATGGGCCCAGCTGGGCACGCCTGTCATCGTCGACGGACATACACCAGGTGCCTAGCGCAATCCTCCCCGGGTGAGATGCGCCTCGTAAAAATTGGCGCTGCCTGCCACACTCATTGAAGCGATCGCCGAGATCTCCAGGCAAAGAACCGCAGCTGCGACCAGTTGCGCAAACTGTTGCGCCTTCCCAGCTCCGGCGCAGTCCATCAAGCGCAGGTAGGCACGGGCATAGGGTAGCGTCGTGCCCCCTCCGATGGTGCCGACTTCTATTGAGGGCATGCGCACCCCGAAATGTACCGAACCGTCGGGGAGATTCCGTGAAGTCGTCTGGCACATTGAACTGGTTCCCACCATGCCGAGATCTTGGCCAGTCGCAGCGTAGATGGCTGCTACAGCCGTCGCTGGCGTAAAGGCAGAAGAGACCATGCCGCTGGAAATCGCCCCTTGCAGACCGACATGGGCAACGCGATCCAACTGTTGCGGCGTAATGTGCAGGACCCGGGAGAGCACATTGGGAGTCAGTGTTGCTTCTGCTTCTGCAACTTTGCCGTGGCCCCCCTCGATAAAGTAAAGGTAGCTGACCTTCTTGTCGCCCCCCATGTTCATCTCCAGGTACCACTCTTCAGGTTCTATGCCGGTCTGTGAGCGAAAGCGTGGTACCACAAACCCTTCGTTAAGGACATAGGCATTGCGTGTCGCAAGATTGGCGCCGACGGCATCTCCCGTGGAAAACTGATAGAGCAGATGGCAGGTATCCCCCAACACGAAAGGGCGAACGGCCAAAAGTTCGGCATGGCGTGAAATGGGAGCTACACCATTGGGCCGCTGCTTTTGCCAAGAAGGCGGAGGATCTTGCAGCCAATCGTGCATCTCCTGCTCATGTGCTTGCACCCACCGGGCCAAAGCAACTGCTTCTTGGGTACTGTGCAGCAAAAAAGCCGAGTCACGGGTAATGCGATCGTCGAGCAGAAACGTACGAATTCCCCCAGAAAGGGAGGTTGCAATGATCCCACGTTGCATCGACGCAGCCAATCCACCTTCCGTCTCTGCCAGCGGCAGGTAGAAGGCCCCCTCCTGGCGGCCGCTCTCTCTCAAGTGACGATCTTCGAAGGCGTACGTCCCATATTGTACCTGCATCGGTCCGCAGACGGCGACCGGCCAAACCATGCTGCCCGTCTGGGCTTCCAGTGCATTGGCGTACGTAGCGTCGCCGCCAGGGCCGGGTGTTTCAAAGATAAAATCGTCCTCTGCCGACCAATGTGGCAGGGCGCGGAGGATATCGCGACGTTGTGCAATCTGTTCCGGCTTGTTCTTGCGTGGCCAACGTAGTGGATTTCCCTCGGTCATCGTTGTCCCCGTTCTACATCTTTTTCAGTGATATTGTCTCATTATACGGTCGCAGCGCGCTCTATCTCTACCTCGACCAACGGCGTTTCATCAGGGTGGAAGGTAAATTGCAGCGCGACTTTCTCCCAACGTGTGGTGGCCTGTAGATACTGGGAGTGAAACCCTGCATTCCAAGAAAAAAGAGGACTCTCTGCCTCCGTGGGCAGGGGTAGCAACAGCGTCAGCATGTCGACAGTCGTGCCTCGGGTGGACACCTGCGCAGTAGGCAGTGGGCGTGGAGCCGAAGCGCCTGCAGGAAGATACCAGCCCTGAATACGGGGCTCTGTCAGACCGCTGACGACATTGCGTTCCAGGTTGCCCGCGGTCCGACTGTAAAGATACATCCCCGGCTCTCCAAAGAAACGCAACGCCTCGCCCGCCAGTTGTACTTTTTTGGATCGCACGTGAAACAGCAATGTATAACGATGTTCTGCACCATCTTCCGGCAGAAAACGGTCCCATATCAACAGGTGAAAGACCGGCCACTGTACAAGGACCACAGTTCGGCGATGTTCGACTTTTGCCGTTCCGGCCACGTCAAAACCACCGCGATAGCTGGCACTGACGGCGGACCACCCCGCTTGTTGCCAGATTTCCGAGAGCGCCTCTGCGGAACGATAGCCATACCGCTGCCCTGCACCGTCGACGAGCGCAGCATTGTGCGCAACCGTATGTGGAAAGTAATTGGCCCATTTGCCTTCCGCCAAGTCAGAAGGGCCGCCTTCGACCAAAAGCGGCGCACCATAGGCATGGAGCAATACATTGAGCCCATCGGCGTGCTGCTCGAGCAAGATGCGGGGCGAAGCGTCAAAAAAGAAGTAGGGAGCATAGGGAGAAGATCCTCCCTTGTAGGCCGCAACCCCGGCCCGTTGAAAAACAGCAAAACGATTCTGGGAAGAGTCAGAAGGTAATGGAAGCCCAGCTACGCGGCATGCCTCCGAGACCCGCTCCTTCAGAAGCGCGAAGTGCAGAGAAGGGGACTCACCGACAGGAGGCAAGTATCCTTGAGGATCGGCGATCGCGTCCAAAAAACGATAGAGCACCCCGATCAGCTCCTCCCATTGCGGATGAGCCTCTTTTCCGTTGAGGCGTTCGGAGACGGCCAGTGAAGCGTAGAGGGCAAAGACGAGCAAAGCAACCGTCGGCAATTGCGCCGTCGGTTCGCCCCCTTCAGCAAACTGAACTTTCGCTTGGTCGAGCAGCGAAGCTCCCTTTTCTCGCCATTGTGCCGCTTCTCTCAGCTCAAAAAAAAGGGAGCCGGTCGTATACAACGCTGCCCCTTCCATGGCTGCCTCGACCGCTTCGAGCAATCCCGACGCAATCGCGGCAGCAGAGCGGTCCAGATCTGCTTCGATCGTCAAAGCACTGCGTTCTATGATCGCCAGCAGATTCACCGTCACTTCGGCAGGGACAGCACCCGAAGCGCAAAATGCATCGAAGCTCGCTGGCAAAGCACCCAAAAGCTGGCTGGCCAACCGCTGCATCTGAGTCGCATCGGCCTCAAAGGCACCCTGCTCCCCTGCATGGGTGCGCTGCATCTCGTGCAGCAGCTGGGCAAAACGCGCTGTTGCCACCGGATCGCGCCGTTGCCGATATTGTTCGGCCAGCTCCCACAGACCCGCCTCTTGCAGGCCATTGGCATGTTGCTCTTCCCCTTGTGCCACCGAGACCAGGGCCCGATAGCTCCATTGGGAGAAGAAGACCGGCTGCTTGCGTTGGGCGTAATAGGATGCCACGGCTTCTGTCCTGGCATCCTCGTCGGCTTGGGAAAGCTGTGCCAAGCGTACGCCCAAAGCTTCCTGCGGATCGAAGTTCGGCAGGTAAACGCGGTCCATCGGTTCATCCCCTGATCTAAGCATAGCATCGCTGACCTTTCCCTGCCAGAGCGCTCCAGGAAGTGCTTGATCCGTCCACTACTGCTACGCTATACTGTAGCAAAGTTGCACATTGCTGAAAACGTTGAAGAAGTCAGTAGATCGCACAGGCACTCCAGAGAGGCCGGGGTTGGTGGAACCGGCTGTGTCTGTGGGGTTGAATATCGCTTCTGAGTGCAAGATCGAGGCAGCATTCTGCAAAGTAGGTCTTGCCGGAGCCCCCGTTATCGGTGGTCGGCCGCAGTGTAAGCTGTCGGCCGATGATGAGCTGGCCAGCAATGGCAAAGCGGGTGGTACCGCGGGTAAGCGCCCGTCCCTCAAGGGATGGGCGCTTTGTGATCGTAGGGAGCAAAGGAGCGCGAGATGACCCGAATCGAACTTTTTGATACAACATTGCGGGATGGTTGCCAAGGAAGCGGCATCAGTTTTTCCGTTCGAGACAAGGTACAGGTCGTCAAAATCCTCGATCGATTGGGCATCGATTGGGTGGAGGGCGGATGGCCCGGTGCCAATCCGAAGGATACGGCCTTCTTTGAAGCCATGCGCACGGAGCCGTTGACCCATGCACAACTGGTCGCTTTCGGAAGTACACGACGTGCCTCTTACCGCGCGGAAGACGATCCTGGCCTCATCCAATTGACACAATGTTCGGTTAAGGCATTCTGCATTTTCGGAAAGTCGTGGACGCTACATGTAACACAAGGTCTACGCGTCTCATTGGATCAAAACCTCGCGCTGATTGCTGACAGCATCGCCTTCTTGAAAAAATACGGAGAGGTCTTCTATGATGCTGAGCATTTCTTTGATGGATATAAGGCCGATCCGGCGTACGCCTTGCAGACCTTACAAGCTGCAGCAGACAGCGGAGCGCGGACCTTGGTCCTCTGCGACACCAATGGCGGTACGATGCCCTGGGAGATTGAAGCCATCGTCGGTGAGGTCGCAGCACGATTTCCAACCCTTCCCCTGGGCATCCATGCCCACAACGACAGCGGGCTGGCGGTCGCCAATACCCTTGCAGCCGTACGTGCCGGCGTCTGCCACGTTCAGGGAACACTCAACGGTTATGGCGAACGAACGGGCAATGCCCAGCTGTCGACAATCATCGCCGATCTCCTGCTGAAAATGAAAGCCGAACTCACCTCTCCCATCGATCTCAAAGAGCTCACGGCTGCCTGCCGCAGCATCGCCGAACTGGCCAACCTGCCGCTGCCGGAAAATACGCCCTATGTGGGACGCTCTGCATTTGCCCACAAAGGAGGGGTGCATGTTGCTGCCGTCAACGTCGATCCGCATATGTACGAGCATGTCCCACCCGAAGCGGTCGGCAACAGCCGGCGGGTGCTGGTCTCTGAGCAATCTGGCCGCGCCAATCTGTTGGTCGCAGGAGATCCGGACGCGGCAGACACGGCACAGGCTTCTGCCGCCCTTACCGCATTGCTGGGACGCACCCCAACGCGGCAAGAAGCGGCGCAGCTGGTCGAGGAGGTCAAGCGACTGGAGTTCGGTGGCTATAGTTTCGAGGAGGCAGAGGGCAGTCTGGTGTTGATCGCAACGCGCCTGTTCGGCTTACCGCTGCCTGTCGAGCCTCTTGCCTACCATGTCGCCATCGACGAGCACAGCGACCGACCGGTATCAGAAGCGACCGTCCAGATCAAGGTAGGTGGCACTTTGATGCACACGGCTGCCGCCGGCAACGGACCGGTTCATGCGCTTGATCAGGCGCTGCGCAAAGCACTCGTCCCCCATTTTCCAGAGCTGGCCCAGGTGCGTTTGCTGGACTATAAAGTGCGCGTTTTAGACGGAGACTCGGGCACACAGGCACAGGTGCGTGTCACCATCACTTCGGCGCTTCGGGAAAGACAATGGGGAACGGTCGGGCTTTCGACCAACGTGGTCAACGCCTCCTGGCAAGCGTTGTGGGAAAGTCTCGCCTATCCGATCGCCCTGCATCTCGTCGCCCAACAGGAGACACCGGCACTCCTGTAACGAGGACTTTACCCTTCAGGGGCGTGGATATAGGTGCGCGGGATGCGGACAGAAAGGCCACAGAGGATTTCGTAGGGGATGGTCTGAGCCCACGCAGCCCAATCGTCTGCCGTAATCCGCTCTTCCCCATCTTCTCCCAAGAGGGTAACACGATCACCAAGTGCTACCTGTGGCAGATCGGTAACATCGAGCATCAGTTGATCCATGCAGATCCGTCCGATGATCGGGACACGCTGCCCCCGCACCAGTGCCCACCCGCGGTTGGAAAGCAGGCGTGGCACGCCATCGGCGTAACCGATGGGTAGGGTAGCAACGCGGGTCTTGCGCCTTGCGACAAATGTCCTCCCGTAACTGACCGAAGATCCAGCTTCGAGCTCTTTGAGGTAGACGATGTGGGTGATCAAAGAGAGCGCGGGCCGGAAGCGCTCCGCCCCCTCCGGACGTGGCGGATAGCCATACACCGCAATGCCTGGCCGAACCAAATGAAAAGCATACTGGGGATAGCCCTGGACCCCTGCTGAATTGCAGACATGGAGCACAGGTCGCCAGCCTTGCTGGGCAAGGGCTTGCCGGAACCGTTGAAAGCGCTGCACTTGTTGGTCCGTAAAGGCTGGATCGCGCTCATCTGCCGTGGCCAGGTGGGTATAAAGGCCTTCAATGCCCATACCGGCTTCCCGAGCACGCTGTGCCAGCGCAACGGCATCGGGGACGGCTCGCGTCCCAAGCCGCCCCATACCCGTGTCCACCTTTAGGTGCAAATGGGCACAACGGCGCGTCTGTGCTACGGCAGCGGCAACCGCCTCTACCTGCTGTGGATGTAGCAGGGTTAGCGCGATCTCACGTGCCACAGCTTCGCCACAATCCCGTGGATCGACAGAACCAAAGACCAACAGAGGTGCGCGGATACCTGCTTCCCTCAGCTCTATCGCTTCTTCCAACGTCGCAACAGCCAGCCAAGAAGCCCCGGCAGAAAGTGCGCTCCGCGCCACAGCGGCAGCGCCATGGCCATAGCCGTTGGCTTTGACCACAGCGCACAGCTGGGTGCCCTTCGGCACCATGGTCCGCAGCACAGCGGTATTCTGCTGGATGGCTGTCAGATCGACAATCGCTTCAGTCGGTCGAAAACGCCTGTTCATCGCGCTCGTTCCCCTTCTGGTATCCTTGGAAAGGTCGTCCACTCTCTTTCCCATCATATCCATGAGACAGCACCTCGTCACGCGTTTGACAGAAAGCAGGCAACGCCCTACCATGAGAAGGATGTATGTAAATGTGTTTTATGAATTCGGAAAGGAGAGGGAGCGATGGGCACCATTGCCATACGGGAGCCACTTCCCGGTCCGCGTGCTCGGCAAGTACTGGCAGAGCAGGCCGATTTCTTGCCTGCTGCGCTGGCCAGCAGCCTCCCAACCGTCGTTGCTGAAGGACACGGGGCGGTGGTGACCGACGTAGATGGCAATCGGTTGATCGACCTGTCTGGGGGCTTCGGATGCCTGGCGGTTGGTCACAGTCATCCTCATGTGGTCAAAGCAATCCAACAACAGGCAGAACGCTTTTTGCATACCGATTTCAGCGTGCTGCCCTACGCCTCGTATATCGAACTCGCCGATCGCTTGGCAAAGCTCGCCCCAGGTTCATCGCCCAAAAAAGTTGCGCTGTTTAACAGCGGAGCCGAAGCCATCGAAAATGCGATCAAAATCGCCCGCCAACAGACCGGACGCCCGGCCCTGCTCACCTTTGAAGGCGCCTTCCATGGCCGGACGATGGGCGCACTCACCTTGACCAGCCAACCTTCCCCCTACAAAGTGGGCTTTGGCCCTTTTCTTCCGGAAGTCTATCGCGTCCCGTTTCCCAACCCTTACCGAAACCAACCTCCCCAGCAGTTGACGGCCCAGACGCTTGAAACCCTGGAACGAATGTTGCACACCGCTGTCGACCCCCGCACAGTCGCTGCAGTCGTGGTGGAACCGATTCAGGGAGAAGGTGGCTTTGTCGTTCCGCCATCAGATTTTTTGCCTGCCCTGCGCACCTTTTGTGACGCGCACGGTTTTCTGCTGATCGTCGATGAGATACAAACCGGCTATGGGCGGACAGGCACCTTTTTCGCTTGCGAGCAGTACGGTGTCGAACCTGATCTGCTCACCATAGGCAAATCGATTGCCGCAGGCCTGCCTCTCTCTGCAGTCGTCGGCAGATCGACGATCATGGACGGTATCGTGGCGGGCAGTATTGGCGGCACCTATGTCGGCAATCCCGTCGCCTGTGCTGCAGCGTTGGCTGTGCTCGACGTCTTTGAATCGGAAAAGCTCGTCGAACGTGCACAGCTTCTTGGCCAAAGGCTTTGGGAACGCCTCTCGACGTGGCAGCAGAAGTACCCATTGATCGGTGACATCCGTGGCGTCGGCGCCATGCGAGCCTGCGAATTGGTCTTGGATCGCGAGACGCGGCAACCGGCTCCCCAACAGACAGCCGCCATCCTCCAAGATGCGGCCCGGCGCGGGGTTATTTTGGCCAAAGCCGGAATCTACGGCAACGTGATCCGCTTTTTGATGCCGCTGGTCACCCCTCTAGAAGTCCTGGATGAGGCGCTCGATGTGGTAGAATTTGCCTTTGCAGAGGCTGAAAGCAACCGAGGAAGTAGGTGAGGCATGGCTTTCCCACTCACAGAAGCCGTCGCCCAGAAAGATGCGCTGCAGGGCCGGGCGATCACCGTCTTGGCCGTAGGCGGCAACGCCATCGAACGGCCCGGTACACAACTCTCTTACGCCACCCAACTGGCGACCGTTCGCACCACGGCCGCACAGCTGGCTCCTTGGCTGGCCAGCGAGGCCCCTGTTGTCGTGGTGCATGGCAATGGCCCACAGGTCGGACGGCTGTTGGCCCAAAACGAAATCGCCTCAGAAGGGATCCCCGCATTGCCACTCTCTGCAGTGGTAGCAGAGAGCCAAGGCCTGCTCGGTGCCATGCTCCAACAGGCTTTTCAAGAGGCACTGGCGCAGCAGGGCAGTTCGCGGCCGGTAGCCACCATTCTCACACAAAGCATCGTCGCAGCCGACGATCCTGCGTTTGAGCGTCCCACCAAGCCCATCGGACCGCTGCTTTCCAGCGAACGGGCCCAGCAAATTCGTCGGGAAGGGGGCGAAGTCGTCAAAGAGATCGGGGGCGGATGGCGCCGTGTGGTCGCTTCACCACGGCCGCTTCGTTTTTTGGAAGAGGAGCCCATCCGCCAGTTGACAGACAGTGGCGTTGTCGTCATTGCAGCTGGCGGTGGTGGCATTCCGGTCGTGGCGGAGACGCCATCCCAACTCCGCAGCATTGACGCGGTCATCGACAAGGATTATGCGGCAGGTAAGCTGGCCGAGCGCATAGGGGCACAGCGATTGATCATCCTGACTGCAGTAGAAGGAGTTGCACTCGATTTTGGGACGCCTGCTCAGCGCTACTTGCGGGAGTTGACAGTTAGCAATGCCCTCCAACAACTGCACTACGGTCAATTTCCACCAGGTTCAATGGGACCCAAGGTGGAAGCTTGTGTCCAATTCGTACGCTCAGCGCCGGGCCGTGAAGCGATCATTGGTTCTCTTGAACAGGCTGCTGCTGTCCTGTCGGGCACAGCTGGGACGCGTTTTATCGATGAGCCACGTTAAACGGATCGTCACTTTTCATCAAAGGAGCACCAGATGGCAAAGCCCTTTTCGACATCCGAACCGATTCAGGTGAGTATCACGTCTGAGATAGGGCGATTGCGTGCCGTACTGCTTCACCGACCTGGCCCTGAGCTGGAACGGTTGACACCAGAGACGTTGGACGAGTTGCTCTTCGATGACATCCCTTGGATCGACCGCGTACAGCAAGAGCACGACGCGTTTGCCCAGCTTTTGGTACAGCAAGGGATCCACGTCTACGAGCTAGAGGATCTCGTTACAGAAGTACTGCAACAGCCCCAAGGTGCAGCAGCACTCGTGTCTGCACGCATCCACACGGAGACCATGGACGAGAAGCATCGTGAAACACTTTCCACATGGCTGCTCAATCAGCCGCCGCAAGAACTGGCCCGCTACCTGATGGCAGGCGTCTTGCGTTCGGATGCTCCGGATCTGACCTCCCAGCAGCATTTGCGGGGTTGGGTTCCCGAACGCTACCCGTTTCTCTTGCTGCCATTGCCCAACCTTTATTTCACGCGCGACCCAGCGATGGTGATCGGATCGACGGTCATCACAGGAACCATGCGCATGCTGGCGCGCCGTCCGGAACCGCTCTTTTTGCAGACTGTCCTGGGTTTCCATCCTGCTTTTCGCCAAGTGGATCGGCTGCTCTCCCCCACCCATCCCTTTAGCTTGGAAGGGGGCGATCTCCTGGTGCTCTCCGCTCAAGCCGTTGCCATCGGTTTTGGGCAGCGGACACAGCCTGAAGCGGTGGAACATCTCGCTGAAAAATGTTTTGCCGCCCAGCCACAACTCGAGCACGTCCTCGCTGTCCAACTTCCTTCTGAACGTGCATTCATGCATTTGGATACCATCTTGACGATGGTCGACGTCGGCCGTTTTGTCATCTATCCGGGCATTGAAGATGCGCTGCGCACTTTCTCATTGGAACGGGAAGACGAGGAGGGGGCGTTCCACATCGTTGCATATTCAAGCCTCGCCGATGGCCTTCAGCACGTGCTGGGCGGCCGTGCACCTGAGTTGATCGCTTGTGGTGGCAACGATCCGATCATCTCCGCCCGGGAACAGTGGAACGATGCTGCCAATACCTTGGCACTTTCCCCTGGACGCATCATCACGTACGATCGCAATGTTGTTTCCAATCGCATCTTGCGCCTAAGCGGTCTGGAGGTACTCGAAATCAGCGGTTCCGAGCTCTCCAGGGGACGTGGTGGCCCCCATTGTATGTCTATGCCACTTCAACGCGATCCGATTTAATTCGAGGTGGTTTTCGATTACCGTTCATTCAAAGGGATGGCCTTCCCTACGTTTTTGGGTACGTGGGGCAATCATTGCAGCGCTCTACGCTGTCCTCACCGTTGCCTTGGCTCCGTTTGGGTTCGGGCCTTTCCAGGTACGTGCCAGTGAAGCGCTGACTGTTCTGCCAATCTTCTGGCCCGAAGCCATATTTGGTCTCTGGTTCGGTTGCCTTATCGGTAACCTGGCCAGTCCTTTTGGGATCATTGACATCTTGGGCGGCAGCACAGTCACGTTGATCGCCGCCTTGGCAACCTATGCGCTGCGCCGACGGGGCTTGGTGGCACTGCTACCCCCTGTCGTGCTCAATGCAACGCTGGTCTCTATGTGGGTCTCTGCTCTCACCCGAACACCTTACCTGTGGACAGCCGGAGGCATCGCGATCGGTGAAGCGGTCTCTGTCGGCATCCTGGGGGTTCCCCTGCTATTTGCCTTGCGACGTTTGCCAGAGCAAGTCTTGCGCTAAAACCACGTAATGGCCCCTCTAGGGGGCCATCATCTTGTAATGGGACCACCGATGAAGCATCTGTTGGCTTGTCAGGCGTTGATCTGGTTGGCATCTTGGATGCACTGCTGAATGACGGTCGCCACCGCCTGTGTCTGCTCGGAGGTAGCATAACGGACCTCGTAGCCCTGATGGGCATGCAGCCACTGCCACAATTGCATCTGCTGCTGGGAGCACTGCTGCGCCATCTGCTGAAACATTTGACGCGCTTGCTGGCTCGCCGATTCCGTAGCACCCCTGCTCGCCTCAGAGGCCCCCACCTTGGCCAGGATCATCATCAGATCGGCTTTTTCCCTGTCACTGATGGGCAGGCTTGCACCGGCCGTCGGGGTCGCAGTCGGTGCCTGACCCAACGTTCCCACTTCAGTCCGGAAAGGAGCATTGCCCTGCCTCCCTTGTCCGCTGGCAGAAGCGGCAGTGCCGAGTCCTTGGGTCATCTGCTGCAAATGCTGCATGGCCAACTGGCCACTGCGCTGAAACATCTGCTCCAATTGCGTGTCCTGTGCCCGGGCGCACAGCGTTTTGGAAAGCTTGTGGGCCAAGCCTTCAATGCGTGCACACTCTTCCATGGTTTCGATTTCCTTGGTCGTCCACTGCACGGGCATCACTCCTCCGTCGCTTTGATTCGATGCTCTGGAAAGGATCGCCATGCGGCCGCAGAGACCTGTACCGGCACGTCGAACCCAGCGATAGGTTTTCCCATCGGGTCGAAAGCATGTATCGGGTGATATGAGACACGTCGATTTCCCGGGAAATAAAGCAGAGTCTGTCTTCGCTTGTCGACAGAGGTTCCTTACTGGGGGATCAAGGATGGGGAAGCGTGACGACAAGGATGCCTTCGCGATCGCTCTCTGGAACCACACGCAAAAATCCCTTGCGGGCTCCGATATCGCGATACCCCTTTTCACTCGTTACCGCCGAGCGGGAGAAGATGGCGGACTGCCCAAAGAAGTCCAGATCAAAGAGGGATCCACACATCATGGGATTGAGCGCGTAAGCAAAGGTGCCTGTGCCCGCCACCGCGCGCCAGGATCCTTCCGACCATTCTTGTTGTTGTGCAGGCGTCCATGGAGCCGGATTGGCCGACGGCTGTACCAAAATATCGGCCCGTAGCGTTGCCAGCCGTGCAAGGATCGTTTCCTGGAACGCATCCAAACAGACAGCGACGCCGATACGCCCAACTTCGGTATCGACGACCGACAACTGGGACGGATCTCCTGCGTGCAGCTGCAGCCCTTCCCGATCTTCCAAGGGCGTAAGAAAGCACTTTGGCCAGGCACCCAAAATGCTGCCGTCGGGGCCGAACAGGTAGGCCGTGTTGTAGATATGCGGATCGACGGGACGAAGGGAAACACGCCCGCCTTGAAGGAGATAACGCGGACCTTCAAAGGAACCGCCCAGCACATACATGTGGTACCGCGCCGCCAGTCGCGAGAAGGTAGAAAAATAAAGCTGCGCCGCTCCTTTGCTGCGCGCATACCAGAGCGCCTCTGGCCAGCTCAGTCGAAAGCGCAACCGTGCCGCAGAAACGGCAAAGCGGTGTCGCTGTATCTCGCGAGTCAACGCCTCTTGCATGGTGGCAGAACCGATCAGCGCCGCGTACTCCCCGGCTGCGATCAGCGGCAGACCAAGATCCTCCGGAAAAGCCACGAGCGTAGGCAAGCCAGGTGCAGCACGTGCGACCACATCTTCCATACACGCTGTCAGATGCGCCACCCATTGCTGGGGCTCCAAAAACTCCTCGATGCGCCAACAATACTGCACCACTGCCAAATTGATTTGGTCGGCCACGGAAGCTCGGGATCCCCCTCTCTTCACGTCACGATTTCGCTGCACCCTCCTGCATCACGAGAGGATGCGTGTTCCTTGTGGAGCGTTTTTGGCAGCTGAGCGGGCAAGAATCGGACTGCGCCGCTGACCAGCGCATGTCCCCCACAGAGGATGGGCAATGGAGCGGCCGCCAGTGCTTCTTGCCACCGATCAAACCACTCTTCCCCCCTGTTTTCGGCATCGCCGAGATCTGCCCTAAAGCGCAGCTCCTCCTCCCAGTGCAGTCCAAGGTGGGCCCACAGGGGGCGCGTATCCCACAATACCGCATCGGCGACCTGGCCCAATGCCTGCAAAAAAGCTGGCAGACCGACCGATTCGACAAAATAGCCGAGCAGCGAGCGAACTGTCTCTTCATGCGTACGCCCCAACGCTTTCATGCCTCGCTCCTCCGAAAAAACACGGATACGCAGACGCAGATGGGCATTCAGAAAAGCGACCGCATGGGGAGGAACCCGTCCGATCAAAGCCAGTTCCGTATACGGATGATCGGCCAACGCCGACAAGACGGCATCCCGGCGTTGGCGAGGCCAATCGATCGTGGCAAGAAACGACGCCAGATGGGGACCCAAGTGGGGGTGACCTTCCATCATCAGCAGTTCAGTGGGTGTGTCGAAGTCGCAGATCCACGGCGTCTCCAGTGGCAAAAGCTGCAAAGGCAAACCTGTCCGCTCGCTGAGCGAGACCGCAAGTTGGTTGTCTGAACAGTACAACGGTCCCGGAAGCAACGCTTGTGCGAGCGTCGCTGGGGCAAAGGCGGTCATATCGGCGGATTGGGGATTGTTCGCCCAGATTCCAGGGCGCTGCAAGCGGGCAGCGATCTCCGCAAAAGAAGAAGCATCCAGCAGGGGAGCAGCAGCGCCCCCGAGACAGAGCAATCCCTGCGCCCCAAACCGGGCGGCAACATCTACCAAGAGGGCGGCCAACCCCCCTGCTGTCGGCATGGGCACTGCGATGGCCCCCTCTTGCCGTGCCTGCAGGGCCACTTCAGCTCGATTGGTAGCAACGACCACTGCTGCATAAGTCCCCGAAGCAAGTAACCGCTCGACCGTGTCCCATGTTGCTGCGCGCCGTGCAGTCCGCATCTGCGCACTTCTCCAACCAAAGACAGGCGGCTCACCTGCGAGCACGAGTGCCACCACGCCGGCTATAGCGCCATCTCCTCGACCCTCACCTCTTCAGCCAGTTGACGGGCCAGTTCGGCCGAAAAAAAGGGACCCTCATCCGATTGAGCACAGGCCGTCCCTGCTCCTGCTCCCAGTGCCAAGGCCTCCTGCATCGGCTTGTGTTGCTGGAGCGCAGTCAGCAGCCCAGCTAGAAAGGCATCCCCTACACCAACGGCATTTTGGGCCTCGACAGCAGGTCCATAGTAATGGTAGCAACGGGAGCCATCGGAACAAAAGCCCCCCAGACGACCGATCGAAACAATCGCCCATTGCGCCCCGCGCTGGGCAATCTCTTTGGCTGCCAAGGCAAACTCATCTGCTGCATAGAGCAGGCGGCCCAGCAGCGCTTCGGTTTGTTCCTGATCCGGCTTGACCAAAAACGGACGCGCCTGGATGATCTCGGCCAACGCATCCGGCGTCGCATCGGCTACCACGGCAAAGCCGCGTTGTGCAGCCTTGCGTGCCAACTGGGCATAATACCTCTTGTCCACCCCAGGGGGCAGACTGCCTCCAATTACGATGCTGTAGGCACCCTCTGCCAGTTCAAAAAAGGCTTCTTCTACTTCTTCCAGCAATCGTCTGCCGACCGTTGCACCCGGCTCGTGCACCCGCGTATGCTCACGAGTGGCAAGATCGATGATATCGACATTCTGTCGGGTAGGCTCTGACGTCCAGACAGGACGTACGCTCACACCAGCAGAACTGAACGACTGAACCAATTGGCGACCGCTCTCCCCACCACAGACAAAGACCGCTGCGCTCTCCCCACCCAGAGTACGCACGCCCCAAGCGACCTGCAGCCCATGGCCGCCTGGCGCACTCCGCACCCGGACGGCACGGTTGACCTCGTTGAGCGTCAAACGAGGCACTTCCAAAAAGCGATCGACCGAAGGATTCAGCGTCAAGGTTACAATCGTGGCGACCACCCCCTCACCCTTCTGGAGCGATCAATCCGCAACTGCCGTCACGACGGCGATAAACGACATTCACTTCTCCGTCATCGGCGTTCTTAAACACAAAAAAGTTGTGACCCAGCAACTCCATTTGCAAGATCGCCTCATCCACCGTCATCGGCTTGAAGGCGAAGCGTTTGACACGCACCAGTTCCGGAGGCTGATCTTCTTCTTCTTCGGTTTCCGCGCCTCCCATAGCGTGGTTGGCGGATACAGCACCGCCAGCCACGGCTTGTGCCGCTTCATTCACTTCCGCTGTCTTTTGGCGCAACTTGCGATGGATCCGGGTCTTATACTTGCGAATTTGGCGTTCGAGCTTATCGGCGACCAAGTCGATCGCTGCGTACATGTCGTCCGTACGTTCCTCCGCACGCAACACCAAGTGGTTGAAGGGCAGCGTCACCTCTACAATGTGCTGTCCTCGTTGGACAGAAAGGGTCACGGTCGCTGGAGAAAGCGCCTGCAGGTTGTATCGCTCATCGAGGCGACCTATCTTTTTTTCAACGTACGTGCGCAGTGCGTCGGTAACCGTCAGGTCTTTTCCATGTACGTTGATTTGCATCGAAACACCCCTTTTCTACAACGATAGCAACGGCAGTTGCCAAGGAGGGTCCACTCCTCTTCTTTGATGATAGCCGATCTCGCTCCCAATGCCCACCTCTACGACCAAACCGATTGAACTATTTCCATCCCCTGTTTGGTCCGGTAAAATAGATAGGAGGAGGCCAAAATGTGGCGACCATGACGCTCCCGCGGCACTTTATCAGCGGCACCCATCAACACCTCAGTTGGGATGATATGGTCTCTGACATGCTCCGTTTCGTCACAGCTTTTCCAGCCGACGATTTTCACTGTATCATCGGCACTGACTCGCAACCGCGCTTACAGTGCCGTTTTGTAACGGCCATTGTGCTCCACCGGATCGGGCATGGTGGCCGTTTTTATTACGCCTACTATCCCGAAGAAAAGACGCCTGTGCTCAGCCAGCGCATGTACGAGGAAGCAGCGCGTTCGCTTTTGGTCGGCGAAATCCTACGAGAACGCTTCGCCCATACGCCCCTGCAGCAAGTTCCAATGGAAATCCATCTCGATGTCGGGCTGCATGGTGCAAGTCGGCAGGTGGCCAGCACGCTGCGTGCCCTGGTTGAACAGAGCGGGTATATTGCTCGCATCAAACCCGATGCTTTTGGAGCTTCCAAGGTCGCCGATCGCTATACCAAATAATTGGCTCCCAAAAAGGCCCGCACCCAAAGGATGCGGGCTTGTAATGGCGGTTGGAGCAGGCAGCTCACTCACCGGCTGCTTCGATGCTTGTTTGTTGTGTCGGCTCTTCAACCGGCACAGGGATTTGACGTTTCTCCCCGCTTCTCTTATCCCGACGCACATCGCGCAGGAAAAACGAGAGCACCAGCGCTACCACGGTAAACCCCGTTGCCCAGTAAAAGGCATCGTTGATCCCTGCAACAGAAGCCTCTTGGCCTGCTTGCTGGTAAAGCATCATCGATGTCATCACCTGTGCCTGTTGAGAAGGCATTCCTGTCTGTGCCGCCATTCCGGCTACAGCACCTTGAAAAGCCTGACTGACTTGGGGCTGAACGGTCGAGGCTGCAGCGCCAAAAACACCGAGGTGGAAATTGGTCCGCGTCGAAAAGATGGTCGTCAAAAAGGCCGTTCCGATCGAGCCGGCCACCTGCCGAAGGGTATTGCTCATGGCAGTGCCATGGGTATTCAGACGTTGTGGCAATTGGTTTAATCCTGCTGTCATGATGGGCATCATCAACAAAGACATCCCAAACGAACGCACAATATAGAGCAGCATGATATGGCTGTAGCTTGTCGTCGCCGTCAGCCGTGTAAACTGGAACGTCATCACTGCCGTGATGATCAATCCCACGACTGCCAAAGGCCTTGGCCCAATGCGATCGAAAATCGCGCCAGCCACAGGACCCATGAATCCCATGATCAGCGCCCCCGGCAAGAGCAACAGACCGGCTTGCATCGGCGTAAAGCCGCGCAGCGTCTGCAGGTAGATGGGCAGCAGGAACATCCCCGCAAACATGGCCATCGTCAAAATGGCATTGATGATGTTGGAGAGGGTAAACATGTCGTAGCGAAAAACCCGAAACTCCAGCATCGGATTGTCCACCTGCAACTCCCGCATCACAAACAATCCCACTGCAATAGCACCGATCACCAGACTGATGATCACATTGGTGCTTCCCCAACCGTTGTTACCTGCTTCGGAAAAACCATAGAGCAGGGCCCCAAAGCCGACTACCGAGGTCAAAATCCCATAAAAATCGGCTTTGGGGTAATGACGTTCCCCGATATCACGCAAATAACGCAGGGCCAAGACGATGTCGATGACCCCGATCGGTACCATGATGAAAAAGAGTATTCGCCAGCTGTAATCGGTGACGATCCAGCCTGCAAGCGTAGGGCCAACGGCAGGCGCAAAGATCATGCCCAACCCCAGGATGCCCATCGCGCGCCCACGGGCTTCGGGTGGAAAAATGGTCAGAAAAATGTTCATCGTCAGCGGCATCATGATGCCGCCACCCATTGCCTGGATGATGCGACCCATCAACATGATGCTGAAACTTGGTGATACGCCACAGATGAACGATCCTGCCGTAAAGAACACCATCGCTGTCGTAAAGAGGAAACGCGTTCCAAATGTCTCCATCAGAAAAGCCGAGATGGGAATCAGCACGCCGTTGACCAACATAAAACCGGTCATCAACCACTGTGTGGTGTTGGCTGAAGTGCCAAAGTCATTCATCAGCCGGGGAATAGCAACATTGAGCACGGTCTGGTTCAAGATCGCTACAAACATGCCGAGCATCAGTACAGCCATCAGTGGCCCCAGATGCACGCCTTCTGGCAATCGTGCCCCCAAGGCGCCCGATTGCGTACCACCCGCAGGGGCAGCAGAAGCCTTCCAAGACGTTTGCTGTGGCAACTCCCCCGATAGGAAGGCGGCCCTTCCCTGAACAGCCGGTTCGACAGAGGAGACAGCCCCCTCTCCTCTCCACTCTGTCGAAAGGGACGCTTCCCCAATTTCCGGCTTTGGAGCGGTCCGTTCGCTGACTGGCAGTACCTGCTGGCGGGATTGCCGAACCGGGGAGCGCTGCACGCCACTACGACGCTGACGGCGCATCAACAGGTTGATGACTGCCAAGACGACCACCGCAAAAAGCGCATAGCCTATCCAAAAAACTTGCACCGCTCCAACCTCACTTCCGTCCTGGAAACACCCCGTACGTATTCCCTACCGATGGATCCGTACTGTCACGTTCATGCCGGGAACGATGCGCAGTCCCTGTTGATCACTGATCGAGATGCGCACGGGAATGACCTGCGTTACTTTTTGATAGTTGCCGGTTGTGTTGTTCTGGGGCAACAGCGACCCGACAGAGGCAGCGGTGTAACCAATCTCTTCCACCTTTCCGGAGAGGGTGGTGCCAGGGAAAGCATCGACGTAGATATCGACATCCTGCCCCACTTTGACATCGCTGATCACCGTCTCTTTAATGCGCGCAGTCACAAAAAGGTGGTTCAGATCATAGAGCGTGGCCAAAGGGGTCCCTGGTGCGACAAACGTGTTCACCACTGCCTTGTTGTCCGCCACTGTCCCACTTTGAGGAGCCTCAATAGGCACGGTTTGGGTAGCAGGAGCAGCGCTCGCCGAACGGCCTTGACCACCAGCAGCTGCTGTCGCCCCGGCTGCTTGCGTCTCGATTTCGCCCAATTCGTCTCCTTTGTTAAACGTCTTGCCTTCGGTAGCATTCCACTTGGTAATCGTTCCTGCTACAGGAGCGACCACCTGAATCGGCGTCCCGTCAATATTGGCATTGTCCGTGCTCAAGTAATTCTGTGCATTGTTGATGTAATACCACGCGCCAAAAGCCAGGCCAACCAACACGACGACAATGATGACATTGAGGACAATCCACCGTCTGCTGTTCACTTCTCTGTCTGCTCCTCCTCGGCAATATCGATGGCATGGAGAAAATTCTGCAAGAGTAACTCTAACCGACAGCGATCTTGCTCCGGAAGGGCCATCGCACGGTGGAATGCAGCCATGCTCACAGACCCTTCCCCAAAGGCGGCTCGCAGCTTCTCCTTTCCACCGTCGGCAAGTCGAATCGCAATAGAACGACGATCTTTGGCCTCCCGCTGACGTTCCACGAGCTGCGCTGCAACCAAGCGATCAACCACTGAACTGACCGTACTGTCAGCCAGCTGGACCGAGCGTGCCAACTCGTTGAGGCCCATCTCTGGCTGCTCGTTCAACCTACGCAGGATCAAAAGCTGCAAAGGTGTCACGTGTACACGATCCGCATCGGCCCGTAAATCGCGAAAGAAGGCACGGTTGATCTCCCGAAGCAAACGCAAGATCGTGGTGATCTCACCGCTCACACCTTGCCAACCCCCTCTTCGCCAGACCAGGATCAGAGTATAGGCTGACAATGCTTCGCATGCAAACTCTTCTGGTCGGAATGATTGCAGGCATATAAATGTCAAAGATTACTTTGAGGAAAAGGGCAGTACAGTGGACGTAGTTCTGGTAGACTAAAGGTAAAGGAGGAGACTTTGACCGCTGCCGCAACCCGACGTACCTTTTTCCGCGGGAGCGTCCCAATTCTGTTGGCCTGGCTTTTCTGCGGTGTCATCGAAGCCTCTCTGGCCACCTGGGGCTGGCTACACGAAAGCAGTCCCTATCCTTATCACGGTGAGCCCGGTTGGCCGAATGCGCTGACGGGCTTTGATACGGAACATTATGTCCGCATTGCCCGAAAAGGATATACCGACAGCCATCCGTACGAAGTGGTCTTCTTTCCCCTCTATCCCCTGCTGATCCGTGCCGTCGCACCGCTTGTGGGTTTTTCTTGGGGAAGCTTGGCCGTCTCCTGGGCCGCATCGCTGACTTTTTTTGCCGCACTCCATCGGTGGACCCGGGGAAATGTTCCCTGGTACCTTGTCTTTAGCCCGGTTGCGGTCTTTTTGTTCTGCGGCTACTCGGAATCCCTTTTTTTGGCACTTTCCGCCTGGGCGGGCTGGCTGTGGAAAGAGGGCCGATATCCATGGGCCGCCTTCTTACTTGGATTGGCCGGACTGACCCGCAATGCAGGAGATGTCCTCATCGCCGCCTTCTTTTTTGCCAGTTTGAGTCGAGTACAAGTCAAGGGAGCGCTGTGGTGCATCGCTGCTGGCGCAATCGCGCTGCTGTACCCCCTCTATTTGTGGCAGCATGTCGGCGATCCGTTGGCTTTCATGCGATACGAGGCGGCCTGGAGCCGTACAGCGATGCCTCCTTGGATGAGCTTTCTCCTCGACATGCGCAACGGGTTCTGGCAGCTCTATCTTCTGCATTGGACCGCGACTGCCTTTGCGACCTACCTCGCAGTGCGCTACGGAAAACAGGAAAGGGGAGCAGCACTCTTCGTGCTCCTGGATCTGTTCCTCGCCCTCTCGGCCCCCATCTACTTTCCTCCTCCCCATCCGCAACAACTATTGGGCACCACTAGCCTCTTGCGCTATATCGGAGGCTTGTATCCTCTCTACATTTGGGGATACACTGCCATCGACCGTCTGCCGTTGCCCATCAAGGGAACGGTTTTGGTCTTGCTAGCTGCAGCGAACAGCTGGATTGCCTACCTATGGGGCACTGACTTTTTCATCGAATGAAGTACCAGTTTAAGCAGGGGGATTGAGATGTCAGAAGTCTTGCCAAACAAAGCGTTGCTGTTATGGCTGCACCGCGTCTCCAAGGCCCCGAACCTGGGGCACGCTTTGCGCATTGCCGATGCAGCCGGTTGCGGTTTGATCCTTTCGGCAACTTCCCTCTCTCCCCAGCAACGGGAAGTTGCAATGACTGCCCAAGGCACGCAAGACAAGGTCGAGGTTGCGTCCTTCGCTACCTTTGAAGAGGCGCTTGCAGCCTTGCGTGCAGCCGGTTATCGCATCCTCGGCACGTCTCCACGCGGTGCTCACTATTATGCGGAGCGCTCGCTGTTGGGCAACGTGGCTTTGCTCTTTGGGCACGAATCGCAAGGCCTTTCAGAAGCCGAATTGGCCTGTTGTGACGATGTGCTGACCATTCCCATCTACGGTGCCGTAGAGAGTCTCAACCTAGCCTCTGCCATTGCCGTCTTAACCTACGAAGGGATCCGCCAGCGTATCGCTCAAGGTATGCTGCCGTTTCACGCAACGGAAAAATTCAACCGCAATGCGCGGCCAAATCCCCTTTCTGCCCAGTAAAAAAGCCCTTTTGTGCGCAGGGCACAGGGCTTTTCATGCGATCAACCGGTGGGAAGAGCGCCTATTTCCCAGGCGGTGCAGGAAATTGTGCACCGGGTTGCTGTAACGGCACCGGCCGTAATCCCACTTTGTCCGCAGCAATCAGCAGGCCCACAAAAAGGGTGGCTACAATCGCGGTTCCCAATGAGGTACTCAGATAGGTCAATGCCACTGCACCTCCACCGAGCACGGCACAGACGCCATAAATGGTCAACACTACTTGGCGATGAGAGAGCCCCAAAGCCAGCAGCTGATGGTGGAGATGCATCTTGTCTGGTTGAAAGATGGGGCGGCGCCAGATGGCTCGCCGAACAACCGCAGTCAACGTGTCAAAGATAGGTACACCCAAAATGAGCAACGGTACCACCACCGAAACGGTTGTCGCTGCCTTAGTCGTACCCAATACAGAGAAGACAGCGACCAAAAACCCGATCGTCAGACTGCCGGAATCACCCATAAACAGCCGTGCCGGATGCCAATTGTAGGGCAGGAAGCCGACAATGGCCCCAAACAAAGCGGCACATAGTACCAGAGCAATAGAGCTTGAACCGACCGCGACATCCACTGCAAAAATTGTGGCCGTCGCAATGCCGCTCACACCCGCTGCCAAACCATCCAGTCCGTCGATTAGATTGATGGCATTTGTAATGGTGACAATCCAGCCAACAGTCAGAATTGCCGCCAACCAGAAGGGGAGTTCGACCGGCCCGCCAATCCAGGAGAGCTTGTCGATATGCACCCCGAATGCGACGACCACGACAGCCGCAAAGAGCTGCACCGCAAACTTCCATTTCGCTGGCAAGGAGAAACGATCATCCAGTGCACCGACCAGCGTCAGAATCGTCGCTGCAGAAGCAATGGCAGCTGTCTGCCGATCCCAACCCACCGTCATCGTGATACCGAGCAAGAAAGCGGCCCAGATGCCGATCCCACCCAAGCGAGGCATGGGATGATCGTGAACCTTCCGTGCATTTGGCTGATCGACGGCACCCCAAAGAAGTGCGAGGCGACGGGCAACGGGGACGAGTATCAAAGCTGCGAAAAATGCGATACTCGCTACCCGCGCATATTCCGCGAACATTGCCAACGTCTCCTTTCCGCCGTCTTGGATTCTGCTTCAATCTCCGCAAGGAAGGTAACACAGCAAGCTTGTCCACGCAACTCTGCCAAGTAGCAAAAAAGGGAATATCCAGCAAAACCATCGCCGATCCACGCAAAAAAGGCGGGTCGCCTGCCTGCACGTGACCCGCCCATCTTGTCTATCGGGCCTCTTCCTGCTAGCTGTTAAAGTAATTCCGATTTTTCTCGATGTAGCTCTTCCATTCTTCCGGCGTATCGTCTTCAAAAAAGATGGCAGTCACTGGGCAAACCTCTTCACAAGCACCACATTCGATGCACTCGTCGGGATTGATGTAGCATTGATCTTCGCCTTCATAGATGCAGGCAACAGGGCAGGCATCGATGCAGCTCTTGTCTTTGACACCGATGCAGGGCTCGGCAATGATGTAAGCCATCGGATAAATCCCTCCATTTTGGCAACTGTACGCCGTACTTTTACATATGCAAATCCGCCTGTCAATACAGATTCCAGGTTGTGGTGATTTGCCAGACTTGATTCAGACAGCGATGCCCTCCAAGATGGAAAGGATCACCGCAAAAGCAGGACGAACGGGGGCAATCGGCAATGGAGACCACACCATCGGCAAAAGATGCTTTCAACCAATTGGCCACGCAGGCCATCGAAGAGCAACTTGCGTTCTTTCCTTTGATGGGCACCGACCTTGGCTTTCACCAGTACGACCAGGAGCTCGGCAGTTTTGCACAAGAGGATCTCGATGCTTTCTCACGACGCCTCGCCCTACGGCAAACACAACTGCAGTCGATCGATCGGAGTCAGCTCGATGCCGAAAGTCGTGCCGACTATGACACGCTGGCAGATGCGCTACAGGCCACCCACTTTGACATCACGACACTGCAACAGTTTCAAACCGATCCCAACTTTTATGTCGGCTGGATGGTCCAAAGTGTGCTACTGTTGGCGCGCCGTCACTTTGCTCCGCCACAGGAACGTGCTCAGGCTGCTATCGCACGACTCAAGCAGGCACCACGTCTCTTTTCCCAGGCGGTCGCCAACCTCCAAAGGCCACCCCGCATCGCCGTCCAGATTGCCTTGGATCAACTTCCAGCGACCGCAGCGTTCCTGGAAAAAGAATGGCTCGAAGCCTTTGGGTTGGAGCAAGGCGCCTTGCAACACGAACTCGCAGAAGCAGCCGGGCAAGCAGCAGCCGCGTTGCGCGATTTTGGCCGACGACTCGAGCAACGCCTGCCGCAAGCGGACCCGGTCTTTGCTATCGGCGCGGAGCGCTTTCGCCAAATGCTGCGGTGGCATGAGCATGTCGAGACCCCTTTGGATCAGTTGATCGAAGAGGGCTTTGCGGAACTGCACCGCAAACAGGCCCTCTTTCGCGAGACCGCTCGGCAGATCGATCCACAAGCCGATCCGATCGAGACGTTGCGCCGCCTCCAGCAGGATCATCCTGGTGCATCAGAAGTGCTGTCCTACGCACAGCAACTTCTCTCTGGGCTGCGTCAGTTCATTATCGACCACGATCTCGTCTCTCTGCCGACCCTCGAAATGCCGCAGGTGGTCGAAACCCCTCCCTTTATGCGTGCGACCACCCTGGCTTCCATCGATCCCCCTGGCGCCTTTGAGAGAGTTGCCACCCAAGCCTATTATCAGGTGACCTTGCCCGATCCCACTTGGCCAGCCCAGCAAATTGACGAGCAGCTTCGCGCCCTCAATCGGCCCGTGATGCACATCATCTCCGCACATGAGGTCTATCCGGGACATTACGTCCAGTTCTTGCACCTGCCCAACACGCCCAGCAAAGTGCGCAAAGTCTTTTCATCTACTGCTTTTGTGGAAGGCTGGGCCCATTACACCGAAGAACTGATGGTCGAAGCCGGTTTTGGGGAAGGCGATCCGCGCATGCGCTTGGTGCAGACAATGGAGGCGTTGGAGCGGATCGGCCGATACCTGGTCTCGATCCAGATGCACACCCAGGGCATGCCCTTTGAGGAAGCCGTCACCTTCTTCAAAGAGGAATGCTACATGGAAGAGCAAGCGGCTCGCCGCGAAGCGCTGCGGGGTACCGGCGATCCGATGTACTTGGCGTATACGCTGGGCAAGCTCTCCTTCCTCCAGCTACGCGAAGAGGTGAAGCAACGCTTGGGCACACGTTTCTCCCTGCGTATCTTTCACGATGCCTGCCTCGATGAAGGCTTCCCTGCCCTCCCCATACTGCGGGAGCGTCTGCTTGGCGAAGGCGGTCGCTTCTCTTCTATATCTTCATAATAGATGTGTACAAGCCTGTGGATAAAGTCGTGGACAACCTTGTGCCAGGTACTGATGTGCAGAGATTCCAGTTAATGGTATTCATGTAGGTTGGACACATCACCACGGATGAGGAGGTCTGATCGTGCTGGGATCATTGCTCGGCAGTCTTGGACAATTGCTTGATTCTCTACTCCTTCTCTTGTTGCAACTCCTCGGTAATCTGGCGCCCTAAAACAGGGACGTTTTCTTACTACATCCTTCGGCAGAAGTAGACAGGGCAATCTTCCTGCTTCTCAAAGCAGAATGGTTCCCCTTCTTCGTTTGCTGGATGTGTTGCAAACAGATATGGGAAAAACGTATTGTGTATTTTTGGTTTGTTGAACACATTTTCAGGTAAGGGAGAAAACCTGTGGGACGCTTCCTCCAGGTGGTTGGGCCGCTCCTGACAATCGGCGCCATTCTCCGCGCGTTTGCAACAAACGCGCACTTCCCTGTAACGCAAATTGCAGTCGCGTTGCTCTATCTGGTAATCGCACCTTTACTCGTCTACGGCATGCATACGCCGTCCTGTTCGCTGCAACGCCGTAAATTTCTCCAGCTGTTGCTCCTTCTCGCGTGTGCTGCTTTGCAATGGTGCGCACCTGTGGTAGAGACCGTCGAACTCTATGCCTGGGCGTTGGCCTGCATCGCCATGGATGGCCTGACCCGCCGTGGAACTGTCTTATCAACGGCAACTGCTGGGGCAACGATGCTCACTCTGGAACTGCTCCAAGGAGAGGTCCCGCTCCAACCCTTCTCCGTCCTAAGCAACATCATCTGGATTGCTGCCATTTTCGGGAGTATCACCGTATTTGTCTCTTATCTGAGCAATGCCCAGCACCAAGCACGCCGGCAAGCGGAAGAAAACCTTCTTCTCTATGAGAAGCTGCAGCAGGCCTACCAAACGCTCCAGAGAGAGCATCGCCAGGCACAGGCGGCGGCGCTGCAAGATCCACTGACAGGCGTTTACAACCGTGCCTATCTCAATGAAACGCTGGAAGAGCAGCTGCGGGCTTGTCTCCCCCAAGGCCGTCCGTTTTCCCTGCTGATGATCGATGTGGACCATTTTAAGGAATTCAACGACCACTTCGGCCATTTGGCTGGCGATCACATGTTGCAGGAATTGAGCCAGATCTTTCTAGCTGCGGTTCGAGAAACCGATGCGGTCATCCGATACGGCGGCGAAGAGTTCTGCATCGCCTTACCAGGGGCCGATCTGCATACCGCGCAGGAGGTTGCCCATCGCCTGCGGGAGAATGTCGCCACCCACCCACCCCGCTCGGTGAGGGTGCTCACACGAGAAAACGAGGCGCCTGTTTTCCTCACCATCTCCATTGGACTTGCGGTTGCACCGATTCATGGAACGGCACTGCCGGAATTGCTCGCCGCTGCCGATCAAGCCCTCTACCAAGCAAAAAGCGCCCGCAATCAGGTGATTGTGGCGCCCTTGCCGACATAAGTTGCGACGACGTTGGCTACACGACTGGTACCTCACGTAAAAAACGATCGATGACATAACCGACTTGGCCCTGCTCGATCAGGAAGCCGTCATGGCCAAAGAGTGAGTGGAGCTCGGCATAAGCAGCTCGACCGCCTCCGCTGCGCACCTTTTCGACAATGTCGCGTTGTTCATCGGCTGGGTAGAGCCAGTCACTGTCAATCCCCACGACCAGCAAAGGTGTCTCCAGGTCGGCCAAGACACGCGCCACTCCCCCTCGACCTGCACCCAGATCAAAACGATCGAGCGCTTCCGTCAGATAGAGATAGCTGTTCGCGTCGAACCTTTCTGCCAGTTTTTGGCCTTGGTGGCGCAGGTAGCGTCCCACTTCAAAAGGAGCACGAAACCGATCAGACGTCTCTCCTTGCAGGCGCTGGCCAAAACGTTTCTGCAGCTCCGCCGGACTGCGGTAGCTTACCATGGCCAACTCTCGTGCCAACTGCAGGCCCCGTTTCGGTCCGAGCCCTGGATAATAGTGGCCATCGGCAAAATCCGGATCTTCTCGGATTGCATCTCGGCCAATCTGATTGAGCGCAATCGAAAGTGCATTGGCACGTGCAGGTGCTGCGATGGAAACGACCGCGCTCGTAAACGCAGGGTAGAGCACAGTCCACTCCAAGGCCTCCATGCCGCCCATCGACCCTCCCACTGCCGCAACGACGTGACGCACGCCCAACTGATCCAACAGAAGGCGCTGCAAACGTACGGCGTCCCGCAGCGTGATCGGCGGAAAATCGCTGCCAAAGGGCCGTCCAGTGGCAGGATTCAAGGAAAGGGGTCCAGTTGTCCCATAACAACCACCCAAGATGTTCACACAGACCACATAATAGCGACGCGTATCGAGCGCTCGGCCGGGACCCACAACTCCTCGCCACCATCCGTCGCGCCCTGCGACATGCTGAGAACCGGTCAAGGCGTGGAAGACGATAATAGCATTGCTACCATCCGGATCGAGGCGTCCATAGGTTTCGTAGGCCACGTCGACAGCCGTCAGACGTTGTCCGCTGTCGAGCTGAAAGAAACGGCCTTCGGGTATCACACGAAGCCGGCCCGCCTCATGCGGTACATCGCGGCGTTCGAGTGGAAAATGGACAATCTTTGCCGGCTGTTGTGGACGCGGAAGCGGTTGAATCGCCGGGACAGCCTCTTCACCTATCTCGTCAGGAAGCCCTCCTGAAACGCCGACATTGAATACCCGGGCGACCTCCGGCCATTCTTCTGCCATTAGGCGCTCACCTGCTCCAGCGCTTGGGAAAGATCATCGATTAGATCTTGCACATCTTCAATACCGATGGAAAGACGTACCAGATCCGGCGTCACACCGGCTGCAAGCTGCTCTTCCTCAGAAAGTTGTTGATGGGTTGTAGAAGCAGGATGGATCACCAACGATTTGGCATCCCCGACATTGGCCAACAGGGAGAAAAGATGCAATGCGTCGATGAATCGGCGCCCCGCCTGAAGCCCACCTTCGATGCCAAACGAAAAGATAGCTCCGGCACCCCGAGGCAGATACTTCTGTGCCCGAGCGAAACCGGGATCCTCCTCTAAACCAGGATAAGCTACCCAGGATACCCGATCGTTTTCTTTTAAAAATCTCGCGACGGTTTTGGCATTTTCGACATGACGTTGCATCCGCAGCGGCAATGTCTCCAACCCTTGCAGGAAGAGAAACGCATTCAATGGGGCAAGGCATGCGCCCGTATCGCGTAGCAAGACCGTACGCGCGCGCAGGATATAGGCTGCCTGACCCCCAGCTTCGACCCAACGTACCCCGTGATAATTGGGATCGGGGTCGGTCAGGCGACCAAAGCGGCCACTTTCTGCCCAATCAAATTTTCCCGAGTCGACGATTACGCCTCCGATGGAAGTCCCGTGACCCCCAATGAACTTCGTCGCCGAATGGACAACGATGTCGGCTCCCCAATGGATCGGCTGACAGAGATACGGTGTGGCAAATGTGTTGTCAATGATCAACGGCAACCCGGCCTCATGAGCGATGGTCGCCACCTCTTCCAAAGGAAAGACATCGTCTTTGGGATTACCGATGATTTCACCAAAAATGGCCTTGGTTTTCGGCGTGATCGCCTGTCGGAACGTCTCCGGATCCCGCGTGTCCGCCCAGCGGACCGTTATCCCCAAGTCTGCCAGTGTGTGGCTGAACAGGTTGTACGTTCCCCCATAAAGGGTTGATGAAGAAACAATTTCGTCACCACTGCCAGCGATGTTGAGAATGGCATACGTGATCGCTGCAGATCCGGACGCTGTTGCCAAGGCACCGACGCCCCCTTCCAGGGCCGCCATGCGATCTTCAAAAACTGCATTGGTGGGATTCATGATCCGGGTATAGATATTGCCGCTCTCCTGCAACGCAAAAAGCGCTGCGGCATGCTCGGCATTGTGAAAAACGTAGGAAGAAGTCTGGTAGATGGGTACAACGCGCGACCCCGTGGTCGGGTCGGGCTGTTGTCCTGCATGAACTGCCAAAGTATCAAACCGATACGACGTGGACACCGATGACCCGCTCCTTTCGAAAGGTACTGCGTTTTGGAGGCATGAAAAAGCCTCTTCATTGAGAAGAGGAACGGGTCGTCTACCGCGCTCCCTCATCTCCCAGGACATACGTCCTGCAGGAATTAGCACATTGCTGACCGGGTAGTCAGCTGTTGCCGGGCTTCATCGGGCCAGTCCCTCCGCCACTCTTGATAAGGTTGCTCACCTATGCAATTGTGAAGATGCACCTTTGTGCTGGCTGCACTCTACCACGAGGACGTCATCCTGTCAACGATCGGATGGCTCGGCCAGTGGATCGTCCAAGTCAAAACCACGATACTGCAGTAAAACTTGAAAATACTGTCCCATCGTATAGACCAGTTGCCAGACCTGTCCATTTCGCCGCAAGGCCATGTTATCAAAGAGGCGTGTCGGATCGGCAGGGGTCAAATAGGTGTCGATCCCCAATGCGAGCAGATAGACCCCCATCTTGTAGGGCCCCCAAAATCGCAACCCACACACTTGGCCGCATTCAATGAGCTGAGAAAAATCAACACGACTGCTCAGATCGATCTCACCGGCGCGCCACAACGGATTCTCGACTTGGCGCTGCCCACTGTAACCGACCAAGGTTCCTTGGGGATCGTGGTGTAGCCGCGCTTGGCGAAGATCGCCATAATCGATGGTCAGGACTGCTAGTTTTTTGGCAATCTCACTGATATGCGTATAGAGAGCGCTGACATCGGGGGCCCACTCAAACCGCCAACCCTCTTGCAGCTCGGAAGCCACCTCGGCCACTGCTGCTGGCATCTCATCCATCGGCAGTGGCAGCAGTGTCTCGGTCAAATCACCTGCTTCGGCGGTGATCCCTATCTCGCGCAAACCTCCCCCTTCCTGGGTAAAGATCCGTACCGGCAATGCGTCAAAAAGCTCATTGGAGAGCACCACGGCCGCTTCGACGCCATGTGGCAGCGTCCAGCTCACTTTCTGCGCGAAGCCTTCCAGCCGCGTCTGCTCCCGCGCGCGTAGGACAGGAGAACGCTCGAAAAGCACATACTGTTCCAATGCCTCCCAACAGGCTGCTGCTCGCTCCTGCAAAGTCTGTAGGATATCCTGGGCCAGGTAGCCCTCTCCAGCCCCCAGCTCGCAGATAAAAAAAGGAGCTGGGCAACCCATCTGTTCCCATATGGTGGCAATGTGATGGGCCAGCGTGTATCCGAAAAGCGGCGTCACATGGGGGGCCGTGACAAAGTCGCCCTCTTTGCCAATCGCAGCTCCCCGGGTATAGTAACCATCGGGGCCATACAACGCTTCATTCAAGAAGACATCGTAGCGTAAGGGACCTTCTCGGCGGATACGATCTTCGAGCCGCCTGGCCGCTGCGCTTTCTATCTTCGACCGGTAAAAGCGCATTCTCTCCCTCCATCGGGCATACGTTCGCAGAGGCTCCCTGCCGCTGGGATTCTGTCATACGCGCACAACGTTTACAATAGAGAGGGTGAAACCATGCCAGATCAATACAACGAGATGGGCCGGACCAGTATCGATCGCCGTGCTGTCGCACAGATTGCCGCCAATGCAATCCGCCATTGGGAAGGCGGCGTGCGGCTTTTCTCTGAGAAGACGGACGAATCCCCGACCGAAATGCCCCATGACGTACAGGTGGGTGTTGACAACTTTGGGGAGCTGACGATCAACATGGACCTCGCGGTACGTTACGGCGTGCCCATTCTACCCGCTACCCAGGAAGCTCGGAAACGGGTGCGCGAGCACATTGCGACCATGACCGGCTTTCG
>JADBKH010000027.1 GCA_014896485.1 Bacillota bacterium
CCATCGCTTTGTCGGCTATCAAGGGACGTCTTAAAAAAGCCGCTACCGCAGGTCGCGTCAGATCATCTTCCGTTGGCCCCAATCCCCCTGTGAAAACCCACAAGGAGGAACGCCTCCAGCCGTCTTGCAAAAGATTGCGGATCCGCTCGGCATTGTCGCCGACCGCGTGGTGATAGCGGACGTTGATGCCGATCCAGCTCAATCGTCTGGAAAGAAACTGGGCATTTGTGTTGGCGATCTGCCCGGTCATCAATTCCGAACCAACCGCAACGATCTCAGCATCCACCCATACTCACTCCTCTGCCTTGGCATGTCTACCGGTTTCTCGGATTACATCCCAGTTTTTCCAGAAGTAATCGATCCCTGAGAGCACCGTAAGCACAACAGCGATGTCCATGCCAATGCGATTGATCAGTGCAGTTGCTTGCCAATCCAGCAAAGGTGAAAGGCAGGAAAAAGAGATGGCGATCACCTGCATCAGCGTTTTCGCCTTTCCCAAACTGCCGGCTGCGATCACTCGTCCTTCCCCGGCAGCGACCAGGCGCAGTCCCGTAACAGCAAATTCACGTGCAATGATGACCATGGCTGCCCAGGTCTGGGCACGCTGCAAATCGACCAGGGCAAGCAACGTCATTGAAATGAGCAACTTATCTGCCAATGGGTCGAGAAACTTCCCCAGATTGGTCACCATTGTCCGTGAGCGCGCGACATAGCCATCGACAGTATCGGTCACTGCTGCTCCAATAAACAGGATAGCGCCAACAAGCACACCGACATCAAAGGCTCGCCCGCGTAGTGGAAGCAGCAACGCAACAACGACAACAGGGATCAGCAGAATGCGTAGGAATGTGATACGATTGGCCAGGTTCACAGGTCCATTCCCCTCCGAGTTAACACGAGTCAACGGTCGAACAAAACCATCGCCTCAACTCACGGTGTTACCTGCAGGTGGATGGTGCTCCTGCCAGGAATATCCGGTAGGCCCACCGGTTGGTCCGCAACGGCCAGACTCACCCCTTGCGTATATCCCAAGACAACGTACGCCTGAGACTGTATTTCAAAGCGAAATTGTTCTCCAACATCAAGCGTTTGATTGGCCAGTGTTTTCCCATCTGCCTCTACGGAGATCCAACAGCGTGCTGTCGTGGCAGAAATGACAACAGGCAATGGGGCCGAACCGCGTGCGGATACCTGCACCGCGTTCCCATTGGCCCGTACGGCCACAGCAGTCGTTGGGACACTTTGCTGTGCCATCTGTCTTTGTTGGACAGAAGGGGTCTGGACCTGGACGGTTTGCTGTTGTGGTGCACTGCCAACATTCGTCTGCTTTGAGGGCCCTGATTGCGCCTGCTGAGAAAGAGGAGCAGGGGATGAGCTACTACCGCGCAGATGGCTGCTGAATATCCACCCAAGGCCGATCACCAGACCGACCAGTACGACCGTGCCAATGACCCGTGCCGCACGCATCTCCTGTTTTGCTTTGCGCTCTGCCGTACGACTAAGCTGCATCGAGGCCTCTGCCTGCGGTTGAAAGTACGGCTCGGCCTCGCGGAGGATCTCCTCCGGATCAAGCCCGACCCGCTCTGCATAGAGACGCAAAAAACCGCGCGCGTAGACTGCGGGCGGCAAGCGATCCCATGCACCTTCTTCTATGTACGCCAAGTAGCTCTCACGGATGCGGGTCTGCTCTGCCAGACGTTGCCGCGACCATCCCCGTGCCTCGCGTGCAGCACGCAACTGTGCGCCGATCTCTTCGGGAAGGCTCACGCTCTTCCTCCTCTGCCACCATCAGGATGCCCTACGACAGGTTAGCCTCTCGTTGCAGGAAACTCCCTCCTAGCTCCCGTGACCACCTGCTGTATTATCGCCAGTACCACTATGTTGGAGAAACAGCTGAATCCGATCTGGAAAGACTTCCCGAGGATGCGTTCCATCATATCCCCCGATGAGACCACGGTCTTCTAGTTGATCGATCAACCGCGCAGCCCGGGTATATCCAACACGCAATCGCCGTTGCAATAATGAAGCAGAGGCTTGATTATAATCCAAAACGGTTCGGGCCGCATCGGGCAACAGCGGATCCGCTTCTGAACCCGTTTCGAGCGGTTCGGCAAGGAATTGTTCAAAAGAGCTGTCTTGCACTGGTCGCTCGGCGGGTCGCGTTTCTGCGATCAACCAGTGGACGACCCGTTCTACCTCCTCATCGCTGACGAAACACCCTTGCACACGCACGGGCTTGGGCTCCCCTGGTGGCAGAAAGAGCATGTCTCCTTTTCCGAGCAACCGCTCCGCACCCGACTGGTCCAGAATGGTACGCGAGTCAACGCTGCTGCTGACTGCGAAACTGATACGTGCCGGAATGTTCGCTTTGATTAAACCGGTCACCACGTCGACAGAAGGACGTTGTGTCGCCACCACCAAGTGGATACCTGTCGCACGAGCCATTGCAGCGAGGCGGTTGATCGATTCCTCGACCTCTTGAGGAGCTGTCATCATCAGATCCGCCAACTCGTCAATAATGACGACGATCATCGGCAAAAATGGATATCCTTCTGCCTGCAAGGAGGGCCGTTCATGTACGATGCTGTTGTAACGGGCAAGATCGCGCGCACCAAGTTCTGCAAATTTTTTGTACCGGGTCTCCATCTCTACAACCACTTGGCGCAGCGCACGGGCTGCACGCTTGGGATCGGTGACTACAGGGGCCAAAAGATGGGGCAATCCGTTGTATGCAGTCAATTCAACCATTTTGGGATCAATCAACAATAAGCGCAAACGATCGGCAGCATGACTGTAGAGCAGGCTGAGAATCATGCTGTTGATGGAGACACTTTTGCCTGCGCCAGTCGCTCCCGCAACCAGCAGGTGAGGCATCGGGGCTAGATCTGTCACCACAGGGCGCCCCGCTACATCTTTTCCAAGCGCCAGGGGCAACAGGACCTCGTGCTTGACGAAGGCGTCACTGGCCAATACTTCACGCAACGTTACGATCTGTGTCTGTTCGTTGGGAACTTCTAACCCTACCGCCGATTTACCCGGAATCGGCGCTTCAATGCGCACATCTCGAGCGGCCAAAGCCAATGCCAGATCGTCGGCAAGTGCAGAGATGCGACTCACTTTGACGCCCGGGGCCGGTTGGATTTCAAAGCGTGTCACCGTCGGTCCTGCAGTCACCTGCGTGATCTTGGCTTCAACGCCGAAACTCCGCAATGTCTCTGCGATGGCTTCCGCCCGCTCTTGCAGTGCTTCGGCACTTTCCCGGCGATCGGTCACAACAGGGGGATTTAAGAGATCGATAGGTGGCAACATCTTTGGTTCTGCAATCGAAGTGGGCTCGGGAAAATGGATGACCACGCGATCCTGTGGCTCCTCGTCCTTTGAATCCGCTCCCTCCCAAGAAGCGGTCTGTTTGGCCACTGGCCTGGTTGAAGGGGATGGCATGGCCTTCGCAGGAGCTGCCGCTTCTACCCGAGTCTTTTCCTGGGAAGATACGGCCACCCTACGCGTTTTTTTGACGCCCTGCCTTTGGGGCGCTGATGGTTGCGCATGCCGCCAGCGTCCAATTGCTTTTACCAGGCGAACCGTCCCCCCGTGAATCCCCGAAACCAACAACCGCGCCAACCGCCCTGGAGAAAAGCCGGTCACAAACGCAATTCCCACCGCAGCAGCAAACCAGAGAGCGATGCGTGTCCCGGCAACATCGAAAAGGTAGAAGAAGAGCGCGGTCACACCGGCTCCAGCCAATCCACCCCCCAATGCCAATGCGGGATTTTTCGGCCAAGCGATCAGGCGATGCCATGTCGTCCCCAAAACGTTTGCCGGTGTACCGATATGCCGGTTGACCACCAGATCATAGGTAGCAAAGCCCGCCAGGCATCCCAAAAGGATCAGTGCGCCCCACAGGCGCAAATTCCATCGCAATGGCTCTCTGGTCCAGATTAAGTACAGACCCCATGCAATCAGGAGCAAGGCACCCAACCCATACCAATCGCCCATCAGCGCATGCAGCAGCCACGCGGTGGTTCGCCCCACTGCGCCAAAAGCTCCCAGCGCCACAACACCAACCAACACAAGGATCAGTCCGATGACCTCCATGCGGAAGGTGTAAAAGCTGCGCCGGGTGCGTTTCCCTGCTGCTGCGGACTTGCGCTGCGCCTTTGCCACGAGATCCCCCATGCTTTTCCATTGTCCTACATCGTGTCTTAGGATAGCGCAGCTCGCTTCTTCTTCAAAGCCTCTTTTGAGGGAAGCGTACATGATTGCGCAAGGCTCCCATCTGCCCAACAGTAGGGTCAGGCAGTAGCCTCACCTTCTCGTTATCATTCGTATACTTCAGATGATTTAAGAATTCTTCCGGGCTGCAGCTGGGGATCGAGGTAGTCTGACAAGTTCACCGAGTGGATCTCCACCAACACCCACCGCTCCTTTCCCTCCTGTTCCAATAGGGCAGGTACTCCCTTGATGCGCGTCCACCGAAACACTCGAGAAGAATGATCCTTAAAAATGACTTGTGGCGAGAGGGGTGTATAGAGGATCATGGGTTTTGCTTTCCTTCTTCGGCACGATCGATCAGTCGCCGCAGCTCCGACAACGCATCCCCTAATCCGCCAACATGGTCGATCAGACCGCATTCTGTCGCATCCCGGCCAACCAATACCGTTCCGATATCCGGCGCCAATTTCCCAGTAGCAAACATCATCTCCTTAAATTGGGTTTCAGTGATGTGAGAGTGGCGCACAACAAACTGGATGACCCGCTCCTGCATCTTCTCAAGATACTCGAAAGTCTCCGGAACAGAGACAATCAGGCCGCTGAGCCGAATCGGATGCACGATCATGGTGGCCGTTTCGGCAATGAAAGAGACTGTCGTTGAGACGGCAATGGGCACACCAATACTGTGTCCACCGCCGAGCACCAATGAGACCGACGGCTTGCGCAGAGAAGCGACCATCTCGGCAATGGCAAGCCCCGCTTCCACATCACCGCCTACCGTATTGAGAACGAGCAGTACGCCCCGATAATTGGGCGATTCTTGCACGGCTACCAATTGAGGAATGACGTGCTCATATTTGGTCGTCTTGTTTTGTGCTGGTAGAATCTGATGGCCTTCAACTTGGCCGATGATCGGTAGCGTAAAGATGTCCGAATCGACGCGGGGTACCTCAGGTGTTCCAAGCGAAGTAATGTTTTGCGTATCGGTAGGGGTAGTTTCTTTGGTCGGACTGGGGCTCTCCGCACGTGGTGGAGTATTGGTCGAGTACGCTGTCATGGCAAATCCCTCCTGCGGTAAGGTATCCCCCACAGGCGAGGCGCATACACAGCAATTTGCTCACAAAAAGAGGCCACCTTGCAAAGCTGTGGCCCTTATTTTCATCCCGGCATTTACCGCCACCCTCTGGCTTCTTGCTCACGGAAAGCCTCACTCAGCTGTAGAAAAGTTTCTCGATCGCCAGCTTCAAGCGAACGATCGATGGCATCGAGCAGCATCTGCCGGTGGGAACGCTGTTCAACGAACTCCATGAGCAGATCAACGGCTAACTGCTGGATTGGCCCATCGGCACCGCTTTGGGTAAGTGCGCTCGTCCCCTCTACAACGGCGTTGTAGTGCGGAGAGGCCTCTTTTCCAGCAAAGTGAAGTACCAGATAGATCGGCTCGTCCGGGTGATGGTACAGGTCATAGAGTGCTTTGCGCACATCCGTTGTAACATGCTCTTCTCGCGAATACTGAAACGCTGGTGTACGCGTCCCAGCTGCGGAGATGATGAGCGTAATTCCATCTGAAACCGTCTCATCGACAAAATGCGTCTTGCGGATCAGACGGTCTTGGGATGAAATGTACGACAACAGCCACGCAGCTTGCGCGTTTTGTAACTCGAAGTGCTCCATAAACCACTTGATGAAGCGCTTCTTGGTACTGGTATCCACGCGGCCCTGCACCATCACGGCCCCCTCTCCCGAATGTGGAGACTGTCGCACACCCTCTGTTTGTCGGGCCTTCGCACCATCGATGACGACACTGTCGACTATTGGTCTTTATCATACTACCGTTGAAAGAACGACACAACCTGCAAAAGCAGGGCAGTGATGGCAGCAGCCATTAGAGGGCCCACCGGAATGCCATGAAAGACCACCATTCCGACAATCGACCCGACAACAATGCCGACGATCAGATCTGGGGTGCGTTGCAGCATGGTCAACCCGCCCCCGTTGAGGACGGTGGCTAAGATTCCTCCAACAATGGCCAGCACCCCCGGCCAGGAAAGAAACGTGACCCCAATCGCCTTTAAATCGACATGTTCTTGGGCGAAAGGCACCAAGACGGCCATTAGCAAAAAAAGCAGACCTAGATCCAATCCCCTTTGCTCAATAAGGGGCAGTAAGCGATCCAATTGCAAGACACGCACCGTAAGCAAGATACTCGAAGCTGCAACGAGGAGGTAGGTGCGACTGACCACCCCCAGTGCGACCAGCAAAACGAGCAACACCTCTCCCGGAATGAACATCTTCCCGCCCTCACGGCCGGCACGCTCGCTCTCTACCGCCGGCCCGTCCTATCCTATGCAGGAGAGGCAGGGGAGAGAATGCTGGCCGTTTTTGTATCCCAACGCGGGACAAGGGTGGTTTGGTCAAGCTGGAGGGCAAAAGGAATATCTTCAGTCAATCCGATCTCGATGAGGTGACGTGCATTGCGCGAACCATAGGTGACCACTTCATACAACTTTTCCTTTGCTTGCTGCCAAGCCAAACAGGCCAGCACGGTCATATCGTCTGCTTCCACTTCCGGTATCCATCGTTCGGCGATGGCCCCAGCGGTCAGTAAATCTTCTAGAGAGGCTTCGTCGTGATCCCCTGAGCACAACAGCAACAGCCGATCGACCCGGCGCACGGCTTGGGAAACCGCATCCCGGTTGCGTAAACAACCTATCCAGATCGCCTTTCCACATTTTGTCGCACGTCGTATCGCCTTGGTCCCATTGGTAGTCGCCAACAGCAGCCCACGCCCCTCCCAGGGACGCACCATCTCCCGCGGCGAATTGCCGAGATCAAATCCACTGGGTGCGCGCCCGCCGACTTCACCCCCTGTCCACCACTTCCATTGTTCAAGCGCCTTTCGCTCCTGCGCTTCTTGCAACGAAAGACAGGGGAGGACTGCTGTAGCTCCTGATGTCAAGGCGGTGACAATGCTTGTAGTTGCACGTAACGTATCGATCACAACGATGGCATCAAAAAAAACACCGTCTGGCAAAGCAGACGGTGTTACGACCGTACTCACCCACATTTTGGCCCACTCCTCAACCCGTCTGTACATACCAGCTCGCGTCGCTCACTTGTTCTGCGATGGAAGTACGCAGCGTGTCGGCACGTAACCCCACGCGCAGTGCCTCCAACGCCAAGGCATCCTGTGGAGCGATATTGCCCAGGGAGACATTGGGACCCAGCCGTAGGATAAGCTGCTCCTGCTGGGACTTGAGGGGCGCTTCCCACATCATGCGATCCTCGGATTGTGCATGCTGCAGAAAGGTCAGGCCCTCAACTGAAATGGCACCCTGTTCATCGTAAATGCCGATCCCTTTCCCAGATTCACGCGCCTCCATGATAACATAACGCACACCATGCTCCAGATCGCGTTGCGCCTGCTCCCACAACCATTCAAGCGGTGGCTGCTCGTCGATCTGTTTTTTGCCTACCTCGGTAATCACGTCGACTCCCTTATCCAACGCCCGTTGAATGGCTTCCTGTCGTTGTTGCACAGGAAGGGAGATCGTCCCATCCGAAATCTCTACCGTGTGCATGCCAAGCGCTTTGAGGTTGGCCAGATAACGATCGAAACAGCCCTGCCACAAGGCAACTTCGGCAAAGGTTCCGCCTGGGTAAAGCTCTACGCCAAAAGCTCGTGCTGCGTCAACCTTTGCCTCAAGCAGGCGTCGCGGATAAAAAGCAGAAGTACCAAATCCCAACTTGAGGTAATCGACGGTATCACTGGCAAGGGAGAGCCAGTCTTTCATCTGCATGAGCCCCATCCCTTTGTCGATCACCATCGTTACACCACGTGTACGTGGTTTGGTTGCGCGCCCTTGCACCGGGAGTGCAATGACGCCTTGCCATGCAGGGACGCCATCCACTGCCAACCCCTCCTTTCTCATACCTCGGTATCCTATGCCTGCGGTCCCAGATGCGTGATATCCTGCGTCGGATGCGTTGCATTCGATGCAGGTAGAGGCAGAGCAGCCGGCTGCTGTCCACTTGCCTGCGAGGAATCCGGAGCGTGTACCAGCAGAAAAACAGCTGCTGTGACCATGCCCACGATCACCGCAGCGGCGGTGAACATACCACCACGCCCCCAATGCAGCAGCAAATCATAAATGGGAGGCCCAAAAGCCACACCAAAGAAGCGAACACTCCCATAGAGTGCCGTCACAGCGCCCCGTCCCGTCTCAGTGGCACTGGTCACGCGGGTGTTGACTGCAGGCAGTGTCAGTCCGTTGCCGATCCCCAACAATACCAGCCACCCAATGGTCCAAGTCACGCTACGCACGAAGATGAGCACCACCAAGCTGGCCAACACCATCAGGAGGCCCAAGCGCATCAACAAAGACATTTGTTGCGCATGCTTCTGCAAATAACGTCCCGATAGCAGGGAAAGGGTGACCATCCCCACCAGAGGAATCGCCAATACAGCCCCCTTGATGACCCCAAAAAGATGGGCTTGGCTTTCAAGGATATCGGAAAGGTAGGAGAGAATGCCAAAAAGGGTGAAGAGCACAACCATCCCTGCGAAAAAAGTAGGAATGAGCGTCCGTCCATTCTTGGTCAAAATGCGAAAAACTTCCCGAAAGTAGTCTCCAAACGTGCGTTCTGCAGAAACGCTCTCTTTCTGGTGTCTGGTCTTCTTTTTCGGCTCTGCAACAAGTAGCGCGACCAGTGCGCTCGCCATCCCCGCAAATACGGCGTAAACAAAGAAAGGGACGAACCAAGCCCACATGGCAGCAAGGGCCCCTAAGATGGGGGATAGCACTTTCCCTCCGCCGTTTGCAGCTTCAAGGACCCCTTGGGCAGTACTGCGCTGTTCGTTCTGGTAGATATCGCTGGCCAATGCCATGGCAATCGGGGCAGTCCCTCCTGCACCGATCCCCTGAACCACACGCCCCACCATCACTATGGGAAAGGCATGGGTTCCAAGCAGAGCACCAAAACCGCTGATAGCCCCCCCAATTGCATAAAGGGCAAGCGCTGGAACCATGATGCGTTTGCGTCCGAATCGGTCCGAAAGGAAGCCCAAAAGGATGATCGTGACACCAGCTGGTATGGAAAAAAATGTGATCATTAAGTTGGTCTGAAAGGATGAGATATGTAGAAAATGTTGCATTTGTGGAAAAGCAGGAATCAACATGGAATTGCCAAAGACCATGATGATCGGCACCAAGCAGAGTACACCCAGGCTGCGTTTTCTCATCCTCGACTGCTTCTCATCCTGTTGCAAGGAATGCCTCCTCGTCCGGGTATAGATTGCCCAAGAAAAGGTGAATCAATCGACAAAAAGGGGCCGGCTCGGTCGCCGACCCCTGCAAAAACGTTTCAGAGAAGGTTACGCCTTGGGAAGATTCGTGTTGCCCTGCGCGATCTGCTGCTCGGCGAGTTGGATCATGCGCCGAACCATGTGGCCCCCTACAGCGCCACAGTCACGCGAAGCAATCTCCCCCCAATAGCCGTCTTGGTACCCTTGCAGCCCCAGTTCAGAAGCAACTTCGTTTTTGAAGTTGTCTAATGCCTGCGCAGCACCCATCACCAGCGCGCGATTGGAGCTTCCACTGCCACGTGCCATCTCGTTACCCCCCTTCCGCTAGCTAGGATGGCAGCGATACGTTTCTCTATGACTCGTAAATCTTTCCGCCATCGGAAGGCACTTACTGTGACTGCACGGTTCTCGTGCCAAGGGCGAAAAAGAAAGTGGTGATTCCAAATGCGAGGAGGTCGCGCCAAGGAAAAAAGAGATGGAGGATATAGAGGGCATTGCCCACTGCGCCAAAGAGAAAGCCTCCCGTGTGGCTGTAGAGGTTCCGGCAGAAAGCTGACAGAAGCGATGGGGATGCCACACTGTAAGTAAGTATAAAAGCAGCGATGGCGACCCAACAGCCAGAAAGGGCCCAGCGCATCCACGAATGCAGGTGTACAAAGCAGAAGCCCGCAACAGCTGCCAGCCATAGATCAAGCCCACCAAGGAAGAGAAAAGCGATCGCTATCAGTTTTTCACGGAATGCCGGAGTCAAACCATGGAGGGTCGACAGAAGGGGAATGAGGTAGAGGCTTAGGAACACAACGGCAAGATATTCCAAAACAACAGCGTAAAACCGCCATTGCCACCAACCATTGCCCACTGTGCCAAAGCCTCCCCGACGGACAGGTGCAAGTGGCACCTTCCTTAGGGCAAGCTATGCCTTGTATAGCATCTCTAACACAGCAAAAAAGGTGGGGAAGGAAATGTCCACACTGGCGGCATCGTCAATTGTGACCGGACCCTCGCCAATCAAGGAGGCAATCGCCGCTGTCATGGCGATACGATGGTCTCCCTTGGTTTCGACACATCCTCCATGGATGCGTTGAGGCCCCGAAATGGCCCAACCATCGGCAAGTTCCGTGACTTCAACGCCGAGGGAGCGCAGAAGCGTCAGGGTTGTCCGAATCCGGTCGCTCTCTTTGACACGCAGCTCTTCTGCCCCGCGCAGGGTACTGATCCCATGTGCTGAAGCACCCAGTAGGGCGAACAAGGGCAGTTCATCGATAGCAGCAGGAACTTGCTCCGGCCCAACTTCGACGCCCCGGAGAGGAGCATAGCGCACGGTGACATCGCCGACCGGCTCTCCGGCAGAGAGGCGCACCCGATCGACGGACCATTTTCCCCCCATCGCGGATAAAATCTCCAACAGGCCGATCCGCCCTGGATTGATACCGACACCTTCTACCGTCACCTCACTATCTGGAACGAGGGCGGCTGCAGTTAAAAAGAATGCTGCAGCAGAGAAGTCACCTGGTATGTTGAGATGGCCAGGTGTATGCAGCATCTGTGGTCCAGGCAGGGCAATTCTCTCCTTGTCCCTGGACATTTCGACGCCGAAGGCAGTCATCATACGCTCCGTGTGATCCCGTGTTGGTCTGGGCTCGACAATCCGAGACTCTCCTTGTGCAGAAAGACCAGCCAATAAGAGCGCCGATTTGACTTGCGCACTGGCGATCGGCAATTCATAGGTGACACCATGAAGCTTCCTTCCTCGAAAAGCGAGGGGAAGGAACCTTCCACCTTCCCGTCCATCCATCGTCGCCCCCATCGTCCGTAGGGGCATGGTCACCCGATCCATGGGTCGTCTCCGCAAGGAAGTATCACCACTCAACACGCTAAAGAACGGTGTTGCTGCCAACAGGCCCGCCATCAGCCGTGCTGTCGTCCCAGAGTTGCCTGCATCGAGCACCCCATTTGGTTCGGTAAAATTTTCAAAGCTGCCACGGCCTGTTACAGAGGTGTACTCCCCTGTGGTGATTATTTGCACCCCCATCGCCTGAAGCACGGCCTGCGTCGACAACACATCGGCACTTTGGAGAAGTCCTTCAATCTCTGTGACACCATCAGCCAAAGCCGCAAGGATAAGGGCTCGATGGGAGATCGACTTGTCTCCCACTACACGCATTCGAGCATGCAACGGCCTGCTGGCAGGCAGGCAACGCACAGGGTCAGGCGAGCGAGACAATATTCTTTCCTCCTTCAGGTATCTGAATCTGTTGCCCGATCCAATGTTCTCTTGGCCGCTTGCCCTTCTTGCAACATGGCCAACAACCCCGATTCATCGCCCTCTCGTAAAAGACGCGCCATACGATCCAGCCGATGTTGCGTCTCCTGCACGACGGGCAAAAGCAATTCACGGTTCTCCACCGCCAAGACGCTCCACAGCTGCGGATCACTGAGGGCGACGCGTGTAGCACTGCGAAAGCTGCCAGCGGCAAAGGCCCAGGCTTTCGGATCTCCCTCGGCAGTTGTGTTTCCCACCGCCGCCACGACAGCGGCCAGCAGATGGGGAAGCTGAGAAAAGGCAGCAACATAACGATCGTGCAGTGCAGCTGAAAGAATAACGGGGTGGGCACGACAGGCCATTAGAACGGCTTGCAGGCTCGCTGGTAACGGATCCTCTGTCGTCGTAGGTGTCAACAGCCACGATGCACCGTCAAAAAGTGCACCATCGGCAGCTGAGGGTCCGCTGCGCTCTGAGCCAGACATCGGATGCCCCGGAATCAAGCGGATCCCACGTTGTGCCAGTACTGGCATCCATCGGGCAATGGGCTTTTTGATGCCACAGGTGTCGGTGACAATGCTGCCTTCTAAAAAAGGGAGACTGGCCAACAACGCCACACTTTCCCTTGGAGGAGCAGCAATCAAGTGGATCTCCGCCCAGTCAGCTGCTTCGTCTGCATTGGCAATGCGGTCGACCGCGCCTCGACTGTATGCGACTGCGGCGTGCGACGCATTGGGGTCAACCCCCCAGACTTCCCACTCATGCAAGAGGCCACGAACCGCCAAGCCGACGGACGTGCCGATCAGCCCCAAACCGTAAATAGCCAGTCGGGTATTGCTCACGCACTCGCCTCAACGGCACTGGGGCTCGGCTGTGCGAGGCGACGGCCGATCGCTTCAGCCACACGCGAAGCCTCACGCATCAGTGTGGAAAAACGCTGCGGCGTCAAACTCTGGGGACCGTCTGAAAGCGCCTCTTGCGGACGGGGATGCACCTCGATGATGAGGCCGTCTGCTCCAGCTGCAATGCCGGCCAAGGCCATCGGCGTGACATACTGCCAGTGCCCGGTACCATGTGAAGGGTCAACGATGATCGGCAAATGCGAAAGCTCCTTAACGACCGGCACTGCAGAGAGATCGAGGGTATTGCGCGTCGCGTTCTCAAAAGTGCGGATTCCCCGCTCGCAAAGAATCACTTGTTCATTGCCCTCACTGAGAATGTACTCGGCAGCCATCAGCCACTCCTCAATCGTCGCTGCCAACCCCCGTTTGAGCAGTACGGGACGCTGGGTCTTGCCGACTTCACGCAGCAGATGAAAATTTTGCATGTTGCGTGCACCGATCTGCAGGATATCGCTATATTCCGCGATCAGATCGATGTTGTAGGGATCCAATACTTCTGTGACGATGGGCAAACCCGTCTTCTCCCTCGCCTCAGCAAGGTAGCGCAGCCCTTCCTCGTGCAACCCTTGAAAGCTGTAAGGGGAAGTACGTGGTTTGAAGGCGCCACCACGCAAGATGGTTGCACCAGCTTGTTTGACCACCTCGGCTACTTCCAGCACTTGTTCACGGGATTCGACGGCGCACGGTCCAGCCATCACGACAACCTCATCACTGCCAATCGTCACGTTGCCCACATGTACAACGGTATCGTCTGGATGTACTTCACGTCCTGCCAACTTGAACGGATTGGTAATAGCCACGACTTTCTCCACCCCAGGGTATGCCTCGAAATTGACTTGCGCGCGGATCCGCTTGACATCTCCGGTGATCACGCCAACAATGGTTCGCTCGACTCCCCTCGAGAGATGTACACCGGCCCCCTCTTGATGCAGTTTCTCCACAACATGTTCAATTTCCGCCTCTGTCGCGGTGGGTTTCATGACGACGACCATTACCTACCTCCTTGTAATGTTGCTGGTGCATCGATGGCTGTTTGCAGCACGTTGATGAAACGCTCGTTCTCCTGGGCGCTGCCAATGGTCACACGAAGTGCTTGTGGTACGCCCAACGCCTCACCGGCCCGGACAATCACCCCTTGGCGCAACAGACGTTGCGCAACCTGTTGATCTGACTGGGGAAGATAGACCAAGACAAAGTTCGCTTGCGAAGGCAGGTAATGCAGCTGCATCCGGTCAAAGGCTTCATAGAGTTGTTCTTTGCCCGTTTGTGTACGCTTCTTACATATTCTTACAAAATCCTGATCCTGCAGCGCAGCAAGTGCAGCACGCTGCGCCAGTCGATTGGTGTTAAACGGCTCCCTTTCACGATTGAGAAGATCGGCAAGCGCCTCATCCAGTAAGGCATAGCCAATGCGCAAGGCAGCCAGTCCATAGATCTTCGAAAAAGTGTGCAGGATGACGAGATTGGGGTGCTCCCGCCATAAGGCCACACTGTCGGGAAAATCTGGTGCATCTGCATATTCAACATACGCTTCATCGAGAACAACCAAGCAGCGAGCAGGAACCGACGCGATAAACGCTGCCAGCGCATCGTGGGAGACATAGGTGCCGGTCGGATTGTTCGGATTGCAAACCCATACGATCCGCGTCCGCTCGTCAATGGCCGCCAGCATCGCCATCAGATCGTGTACCCCGTCTCGCAGAGGAACTTTACGCGCCTCCGCACCACAAAGTCGAACCTCTGCCTCATAGCGACTGAAGGTGGGATCGGCCATCACCGCATTGGTGCCCGGCACCAAAAAAGCTCGACAGAGGAACTGGAGGATTTCATCGGTACCGTTGCCAAGCAACACATTTTCCGGTGTCACGTTCCAATGTGCGGCCAATGCTTCCCGAAGGGCAGACCCAGCCCCATCCGGATAACGATGTAGCTGATCTACCTCTTGCCGCAACGTCTGCTTGACCAGCGGAGAAGTCCCAAATGGATTTTCGTTGGAAGCCAGTTTGATCACATCATCGAGGCCAAAGGTAGCTGCCACCTCTTCGATCGGTTTTCCCGGCTCGTAAGGTGCCACTTCCCAAAAGCACGGACGCACTGCTTCCAAAAGCTCCAACGGCCGCTTTCCCATCAAACAACCTCCCGTCAACGGACCTCTTGCTTGCACTGCGCCTGCTGCCGATCGATGGCATCCCGCAATGTCCGAATGAAAGAGCTCGCTTCGCTCTCTACTGCTGCTTCCCCCATGGATGCCACCTTGGCCAAGCGGTCTACCAATGCACTACCGACGATTACACCGTCGGCAAATGCTGCAACCTGCTCGGCTTGTTCAGCCGTAGCAATGCCAAATCCGACACAGCGGGGCAACGGGGTCAATGACTGCAATGCGTTCACCCACTCGCGCAAGGCCGGATCGAGCTGCTGCCGAACGCCGGTAACCCCCAGCGAGGAGACACAGTACAAAAAGCCGCTACCTGCTGCTGCGATCTGCACCACCCGTTCTCCTGAAGTGGGTGCCACAAGCGGAATCCAGTCAACGCCACGGGATTGCAAGGCCGTGCGCACCGGCCCAGATTCCTCAACGGGCAGATCTGCAACGATGACGCCATCTACACCAGATGCTTGTGCGCGTTGCGCAAAAGAATCGATTCCAACGTGGATGATCATATTGACATAGATCAAGAAGACGAGCGGCACATCGACTGCAGAACGTGCCGCAGCGATAATAGCGAACAGCTTATCGAGCGTGGTTCCTCCCTGCAATGCCCGGGCACTCGCCTTTTGTAAAGTAGGACCATCGGCCAAAGGATCAGAAAAAGGCACTCCGATTTCGATCACGTCTGCACCTGCTTGGGCCAAGACGGGTAAAAGGTGTTGCGTTGCCTCCAAGGAAGGATCACCGCCGGTAATGAAGGGAATCAGTGCGCAACGCTCTTGCTGTCGAAGCTGCGCAAAGCGATCAGAGATCCGTCCCATCGAGCGACACCCCCATTTGGCGTGCGACTTGCGCAACATCCTTGTCTCCTCGGCCGGAAAGGCAAACGAAGATGCGCGTATTTTTTGGAAATGAAGAAGCGACCTTAGCAACATAACCAATGGCATGGGCACTCTCTAGCGCTGGCAAGATGCCTTCTGTATGAGCCAACAACTGAAAGGCATCCAATGCTTCTTGATCGGTCACCGAGACGTAGGAAACCCGTCCGTTCTCCTTCAACCAAGCGTGCTCTGGCCCGACGCCGGGATAATCGAGACCGGCTGAGACGGAATACGCTGGCTGCACCTGACCATCAGCATCCTGCAGAAGGTAGGTGTATGCACCATGGAGTACCCCGTGGCTGCCCGCTGTCAGCGTTGCAGCATGCCGCCCGCTGGAAATGCCTTTTCCCGCCGCTTCCACGCCAACCAACTGGACATGCTCATCCTGCAGAAAAGGATAGAAACTGCCCATGGAATTGGAGCCACCGCCGACACAAGCCACGATCATCTCTGGCAACCTACCGAAGCGCCGTAAACTTTCTTCCCGCATCTCATCGCCGATAATCCGCTGAAAATCTCGCACCATTGTCGGGTAAGGGTGAGGCCCCACAACCGATCCGATCACATAGTGGGTATCCTCGACATGGGCCACCCAATCCCGGATCGCTTCGTTCGCTGCATCTTTCAGTGTTCCTGTCCCTGAAGTAACCGGGATGACACGGGCACCCAACAGTTGCATGCGGAAGACGTTCAATTTTTGCCTCTCGATATCTTCACGCCCCATAAAGACGTCGCAGCGCAGTCCGACTAAGGCAGCCACCGTCGCCGTTGCCACACCATGTTGCCCTGCGCCAGTCTCTGCTGTCACCCGTGTTTTCCCCATCCGCTTGGCCAAAAGCACTTGGCCAATCACGTTGTTGATCTTGTGCGCACCCGTATGACAGAGGTCCTCCCGCTTGAAAAAGATCTGAGCGCCACCCAGCTCTGCTGAAAGGTGCTCGGCAGGATAAAGCGGTGTCGGCCGACCGACATAATCACGTTGAAGGCGCCGGATCTCTTCGTGAAAATGCGCATCTTCCTGTGCCTGCTGGTATGCGGTCTCAAGCTCCTGCAGTGCGTGCATCAACGTCTCTGGTACATATTGCCCGCCAAAAGGCCCGAACCGCCCCCGCGATCCCACCTGCGACGGCATCCCCACTGTCATCGGCGCACCTCCTCTACAAACGCTGCGATCTTTTCTGGAGATTTGACCCCGACGGACGATTCAACGCCACTAGAAACATCAACACCGTCGGGACGGCAGGCACGGACCAATGCACCGACATTCTGCGGCGTCAATCCTCCAGAAAGCCACAATTTTGTCCCTCCTGCCGCCTGCTGCACCGCTTGCCATTGCTGCAGTGTCATGGGTGCTGTCGCATGCAAGCGATCAACATGCGGCGCTTCTATCAAAAGCACATCGGCGACGGACGCATACATGCGCACTTTCTGAGGATCGGGATCGACAGCACGGATCACGGTAAAACCCGATTGACGCAATGTCTGGCAAAGTGCTGGAGGCACCTCCCCATGCAGTTGCAAGGTCGAAATCCCCATCGTTCTCAAGCGTTCAGGTGAAAACGAGAGCTTTTGCGTATCATAGCCAAGCACCGCAACTGGGGTCACACAACGATCCAATGCTGAGAGCAGTTCTCCCAGACGTGTCTCGTCCAGCTGACGGGGACTGTTTGTCAAGACGAAACCGGCATACTCAATCCCCAAGGCACTGATGCATTGTAACGCGTTAACGCTGCAAAGTCCACAGATCTTGATCGTCGGCTTCACCCGCCGGCCGCCTCTTTTCCCTGGCGCAAAGCGATCAGAAACTGGGCAGGGTCTGGCGATGTGACCAGTGCTTCCCCAACCAGCACTGCAGCTGCCCCAGCCGCAAAACAACGGGCTGCGTCGGCCGCTGTACGGATGCCGGACTCCGCGACGGCAATGCGATCAGCAGGTATGCGGGGCAACAAACGCAGCCCACGTGCCAAATCGGTCTCAAATGTGGTCAAGTCCCGATTGTTGACCCCGATGATCGTAGCCCCTGCCTCCAATGCACGTTCCAACTCTGCTTCGTTATGCACTTCACACAAGACCTCTACACCGATCTGTTGGGCTGCATGAAGCAGTTCATGCAGCAGACTCCCCGTAGCAATGCGTACAATGACCAAAACAGCATCGGCACCCCACTTGCGGGCCAACGCCACCTGTCCTGGATCGATCAAGAAATCCTTGCACAAGATGGGGAGAGAGACTGCCGCACGCACGCTGCGCAAGTCTTGCTGGCTGCCTCCGAAAAAATCCGGTTCAGTCAGTACAGAGATGGCATTTGCGCCACCAGAAGCATACTTGCGTCCCTGTGCGACCGCATCCAATGCACCATTGAGCATGCCAGCAGAAGGAGATCGTCGTTTGATCTCTGCGATGACAGCCGAACCTGCAGCAATTGCTTGGGCAAGGGAAAGCGGGGGTTCCGGCGACAAAGGTTCTCCGCGAGCTTCTTCCAGAAGCTGAGGCAACCTTCTTTTGCGTTGTGCGACAATCTCCTCTAGTCGACTAGGAGACACGAGACACCTCCTGCTGTGCAGCTTGGCGGAGCGCCTCCAGTTTGGCAAAAGCAGCCCCACTATCGATCGCTGCTTCTGCAAGCCGACAACCCTCTTTCAGCGAGGCTGCCTTGTCTGCAGCAAAGAGCGCGGTCCCTGCATTGGCAATCACAATTGCTCGGGAAGGGCCTTCCACTCCACGAAGGACGGCACCAATGAGCTGCGCATTTTCATAAGCCGTCCCACCAGCCACGCGCTGCAGCGGTGCAGGAGTCAAGCCGAGCATTTGTGGTTCAATAACCAGGGATTCCATCTGTCCCCGATCGTACAAAACCGCATCTGTCGGTGCAGAAATACTGACTTCATCCAGTCCATCCCGGCTGTGCACTACCAACGTTCGTTGTACACCCAATCTCCCCAACGCTTCGGCCACCACTGAGAGCAGACTTGCATCGTAGACGCCTACCAGCTGATAGGCGGTTCGTGCGGGATTGGTCAACGGCCCAAGTAAATTGAAAACCGATCGCATGGCCAACTGCTGACGTACCGGTGCAGCAAAACGCATGGCTGCGTGGTAGACGGGTGCAAATAAGAATGCGATACCAGTATTGTCGAGCAGCGTTGTACTCTGTTGTACAGGAAGATCGACTCGAATGCCCATCGCTTCCAGTACATCGGCGCTACCGCTACGACCCGAGACAGCCCGGTTGCCATGTTTGGCGACCGGAGCCCCTGCACCGGCAACCACAAATGCAGCTGCTGTCGATACATTGAAGGTACGGCCGCCATCTCCACCCGTACCGCATGTATCGACAGCATCTTGCCGATGATGGGGAAGTGGGGTTGCCTGTGCGCGCATTGCCTCCGCACAACCGGCCACTTCTTGCGGTGTTTCCCCTTTCATCCGCAATGCTACCATAAATGCGCCGATCTGGGCCTGCGTCGCCCAACCGCGCATCACCACCTCCATCGCCTGGCGGGCGCCCTCCTGTCCAATTGATTCGCCGGAAACCAGGCGTTGAATCGCTTCCACCAGGGGTTCTTGCCGCTGTACATCCTCCTGCAAGCTCATCTCTGCCATCTCAGCTCGTCTCCTCTCTGCTCAATTACTGTTTCATGGATCCATGCGGCAGGATGTAGGCTCCTACCGGATCACCTCGGCTGCCTGCAGGGCTTCTAGCATCGCCGAAGCTTTGTGCTGGGTCTCCTCGTATTCACGGGTGGCAACAGAGTCGGCGACAATGCCAGCTCCCGCCTGCACATAAGCCCAACCCTTGTGCAAGATCAGGGTGCGGATCGTGATACACATATCCAGGTTGCCGTTGAAGCCAAAATATCCAAACCCGCCCGCATAGGGGCCACGATGGGAGGGTTCCAGCTCATCGATGATCTGCATGGCCCGCACCTTTGGTGCACCTGAGACAGTACCAGCCGGCAGTGCTGCCAGGAGTGCGTCAAGCGCGGTCAAATCAGGACGCAATTGACCGCGCACTTCCGAAACAAGGTGCTGTACCTTGGCATACCTCTCGACATCACACTCTCGAGTTACTTGGATACTGCCGAAACGTGCGACCCGTCCAACATCGTTGCGGCCGAGATCAAGCAACATCATATGTTCGGCACGCTCTTTCGGATCAGACATCAGACTCTGGCATAGCTGCTCATCTTCTTGTGGCGTGTTACCCCGGGGACGCGTCCCGGCGATGGGTCGCAAGATCACTTCTCCATTTTGCACGCGAACCAACAGCTCCGGGGAAGCGCCGACCAGGGCATAACCGGCTTGCTCAAACAGATAGAGAAATGGTGCGGAATTCCGCCAGCGCAAGGCACGGTACAAGTCCAGAGGAGATGCGTGATAAGGTGCCGCAAAGCGCTGCGAAAGGACGACTTGGAAGATGTCTCCATCAGCGATATATCTTTGGGCGCAGTGTACCTTCTCCTCAAAATCCGACTGGGAGAGATTCGAGACCACTTCAACACGGCCAGGCTCTGCCGGTAACCACCAGTTGGGCTTCCCACTCGCTGTCGAAACCGCCAGCTGGGCAAGCATATCAGCCAGGTGCTCACAGGCTCGATCGTAACGCAGCCGTAACGCGGCAGGAGAAGCTGCTTCTTTTTCGTCGATGTGTACATTGGTCATTAGGATGACACTGTGCAATAGATGATCAAAGGCAAGGAGATCGTCGACCCACACCATGTGCAGATCCGGGACGCCGAGGTGTTCATGATTCGGTTCAGGTAAAGTTTCAATCAAGCGAACAGTATCATAGCCCAAAAATCCCACTGCCCCCCCACTGAAGGGAGGCAACCCCGGCAACTTGGGCGCCTGTTCGCTGTGAAGCATCTGGCGCAGGAAATCGATCGGAGTGTTGCGGAGGGCATACCGTTGGCCCTGTTCGATCACCCAGCCCTTCCCATCCTGCCAGAGAAGTTCCCGGTAAGGGAGACCCCCTAAAAAGGAGAAGCGCCCCCACCGCTCTCCACCTTCTGCACTTTCTAACAGGAAACTGCCCACTCCCTCTGGCAGCAGGCCTTTGAGTTGCCGATAGAGCGAAATGGGTGTCTCGTCATCTGTAACGCAACGCAATGCGACAGGCAGAACACGATAGTTTGCAGCGTTTTCACAAAAGGAGGAAAAATCCGGGTAGTACTGCACGGCTCACCTCATCTAACGCCGTCGACTTTTCGGACCAAGTGGGAGCTCCTTGCCCCGTCATTTGGCCCCAAACGACGCCTCTCTGCTCATCTCGTCTCTTCTCTTGCCTCAGCTGAGGTCACATGCAGAAAAATCGCTTTAAACAGCTTACAAGATCTCCTCTTCTTCCGTCAAGCGCCTGTACGCGTTGGTCGTTCTCTGAGATCGGGACGCAGCCGAATCGCTTCACCCAAATAGACGGGCTGAGGGATCATTTTGTCTGATGCCCAATTGACCAATAGTAAAGCCCGCAGGCAACGAGGGAGACTGCCCGGCACAGGAATCTCTCGTGCACACATCAACGGTACGGATGACCATCCGTCGAGAGAACGCACACCTTCTGCAGGAAAAGATGCATTTAAATCATCGGTTACGGTCAGAAAACAAGCGGCGACTTGCTCTGCCTACACCGCATTGGCTTCAGCCATCGCCGCAATCAGATCTGCAGCCCCCTTGCGGATGGCATTCGAGCTGTTTTCTGCGATGGTAATGGCCCCCCGTATACCAACGACGCGTCCAAGCAAAGACGGGTTTGTTTCACCCATAGGTCAATACCTCCTGTACGACTTCAATGGGGATTTGCTCGACGATGCGTACTTCACCTACTGCAACTGGTAAAGCCATGGCCAATGCGCTGCCCTGCTTTTTCTTGTCACGTGAAATCGCCTGCATCAAGCGCTCCACGGTCAAGTCAGACGGTATCGTTACAGGCAATCCGCAAGCAGCCAGCGACGCTTCAAGCAGGTACACGAAATCTGCCGATGTCATTCCAAGGCGGAGTGCGATACGCGACTCCGCTACCAATCCAATGGACACCGCTTCCCCGTGCCGGAGTCGATACGAGGAAGCCCACTCGACCGCGTGTCCGACCGTGTGGCCGGCATTGAGCAAGCGCCGCATGCCTGTTTCTCGTTCATCTTGCTCGACGATTCGGGCCTTCACTTCGATACCCCGTGCCAACCAAACTGTCCATTGCTCTTGCGAGACCTGTCTCCAGAATTTTGGACCCAGGGCATGTGCGGTCGAGACGATCTCTTCAAAGAGGGCAGAATCTCCAAGTAGACCGTGCTTGACCAACTCTCCTAGTCCATTGCGCCATTCTTCGTCAGAAAGCGTACGAAGCGTGGCAACATCGTATAGGACCGCCTTGGGTGGCCAAAAGGCTCCCAGTAGATTTTTGGCCAATGGGTGATCGACGCCGACCTTGCCACCCACGCTCGCATCGTGTGCCAGTAACGTCGTAGGAAGTTGAACAAACGGAAGACCACGCATGTAGACGGCTGCCAAAAAACCGCCCAAATCGCCAGCTACGCCTCCTCCCAAGGTCAGCAAGAGGCTGGTGCGGTCGAGACCGGCTTGCGATGCCTGGGTGGCCAAGCCTTCCAATTGCCGAAGGCTTTTCGAGTCTTCCCCAGAGGGAAATGTCATTAGCACGCTTTGATAGCCTTCTTCCTGCAGCGCTTCCTCTACCTCTGCAGCGTAACGTTCGGCCACCGACTGATCTGCCACGATCCCTAAAAGTCTCGCCTTGGGAGAAAACTGCAGGTGTCGAAGCCAACGCGGTACCGATCGCAGCAACCCGGATCCGATAACGACAGGATACTTTCCAGAAGCGGTAGAGATCTCTCGAACCTGCGTCACCGGTCGGCTACCTCTCGACGAAAAGCGGCCACACTTTGCTGCATCTGTTCGATAGAGTCGCCACCGAATTTCTCAACCATAGCGCAGGCCAGCTCCCAAGCGACGACACCTTCGGCAACAACAGAAGCTGCAGGGACCGAACAGGCATCGGAGCGCTCAATTTGTGCCAAAAAAGGAGTATGGGTCGCCATGTCGACACTTTGCAGTGGCTTGTTGAGGGTCGGTATTGGTTTCATCGCTGCACGTACGACAATCTTCTCCCCGTTAGAGACACCCCCTTCTATTCCCCCTGCCCGGTTCGTCGGCCGGAGGTATCCCTTTCCTTCCTCCCAAAAGATGGGGTCATGCACTTGTGAACCGGGCAATTGCGCCACAGCATTCCCCGCACCGATCTCGACCGCCTTGATCGCTTGAATGCTCATCATGGCTTGTGCGAGACGGCCATCCAAACGCCGATCCCACTGTGCATAAGAACCCAAACCGGGAAGAACCCCGAAAGCGACCACCTCAAACCGTCCACCGAGCGTATCGCCGGCCAAGCGTGCTTGACGAATAGCCTCCACCATTGCCTCAGACGCGTCAGGATCGGTACAGCGCACCGCCGACGCCTCCGATCGTTCCTGCATTTCCTCGAGCGTCAGCTCGTCTTCAGGTGCCCGTACGCTGCCAATTTGCAGGACGCGTCCAGCAATCTGTATGCCAAAGGCGGCCAACAACGCCCGTGCCAGCGCCCCAACGGCAACGCGCATCGCTGTTTCTCGGGCACTTGCACGCTCTAAGACGTTACGGAGATCGCGATGCCCGTATTTGAGAGCGCCGGCCAAATCGGCATGTCCAGGGCGGGGGCGAGTCACGGGTTGCACCTCTTCGGGAGGCTGGCCAAAAGGACGCATCCGATCCTCCCAATGCACATAGTCGCGGTTGGGAATCCACAGCGCGATGGGTGTTCCCAGCGTCACTCCAAAACGCACGCCACTGTGAACCTCAATTCGATCCTGCTCGATTTTCATGCGACCGCCGCGACCAAATCCGGTTTGTCGACGAGCCAGCTGCTCGTTGAATACTTCCTCTTGGATATGCAGACCTGCGGGTATGCCCTCTACAATGGCGCTCAACCCTGGGCCATGGGATTCTCCAGCGGTCAAATAACGAAGCACGATTCCTTCAACTCTCCTCACATTTTTCCTGTTTGCTTTCGTACATAAACGCGTCACAGCGTTACCATTATAAAAGTGCACGCACTCCCGGGCAAGAAAAGCCTATCCCCCCACTCAGGCGACGGCGGCCTGAGTAATCAAGCAACAAACCGCCGTTCCACAAGCACCCCTCCCGACGGTCTGCAATGCGGAAGGTCACCGGCTTACCTCGGTAAGGAAAGCCTTTGCCCACCCTGGGCAAAAAGCGCAGCGAAAGAGTCCCACTCAACCAAAAGAACGTCGTTCGCCACCGGTAAACGTCTCATCTTCCTCTTCATCAGAAACACTTAAAACCAGATCACGCAAAACCGCACCCCGTGAAGGACAATGCCACGGTTCTGCAGTACCTGCTTTCGGATGCTCCGCAGTCATGCCGTTTTGGCTGCCCACACCCCATCCTTCCTACCGCTTCTGCGCCAGAAGCGCTCTCCCTGCGTCATTCTACCTGTTTCAACGGTAAGATGGACAGCCCTTCGTTCCCAAGAAGCGTATTGTGTTACGATTCAAGGTATACCGGGTTCTATAGCTGGCGCTCGGACGACAACAAAGGTCCCTCACTTTAGAGGGACCTTTTCAAAAGATGAGGCTTAAAGCTTGGAGCGGATGACGGGGCTCGAACCCGCGACACCTGGCTTGGGAAGCCAGTGCTCTACCACTGAGCTACATCCGCACCACATTTGGAGCGGGAAACGGGATTCGAACCCGCGACCCTCGCCATGGCAAGGCGATGCTCTACCACTGAGCTATTCCCGCAACTGGTGGGTGATGAGGGACTCGAACCCCCGACAAGACGATTAAGAGTCGCCTGCTCTACCAACTGAGCTAATCACCCGTATGCAGGAGAGAAGTATAGGGAGTAAAGCTGTACTTGTCAATGGGTATAGACGGGAACCGAAACTTTCCTGTACAGAAATGGGCCAGAAGGTACCAATGCAAACCGCTCTGGGGAGAAGAGCTGTTCGCTGGCTCCTACAAAAAGCAACCCATCCGGCGCCATCGCTGCACTGAGATGTTCGACGATGCGATCTTGGGCATTCTTTGAAAAATAGATGAGAACATTCCGACAGAGAACAACATCAAAGGTATCAGATGGAGGAAGCTGGTGGAGCAGATCATGTTGACGGAATTGCACATATCTGCGCAATGTTTCTGTGATCTCCCATAAGTCGTCTTTCGCGACAAAAAATTGCGTAATGAGTCTAGAAGGCAGCATCTCTACCGCTTTTTTCGGAAAGGCACCTGCTTGTGCCAACGCCAAAGAAATTGGATCGATATCTGTAGCAAGAATGCGAAAAAGGTGATGCGGAAACCGTAATGCCAGCAACATGGCCAATGAGTAGGTTTCTTGTCCGGCACCACAGCCAGCGTCCCATGCTCGTATTTCACCAGTGGGAGTGTGTCTGCTGATGGCACTTGCAAAAGCGGACCACAGCTTGGGATCTCGGAAAAAAGAGGTGACGTGGATCATCACCTCATGGAGAAACAGAGATAGGCCCGAGGGATTTTCACCGAGAAAAGCACGTAGGGTTGCCAAATCATCTAACCCATGGCGGCGAACAAAAGAATGCACGCGACGCTGCAACTGGGCTTCTTTGTACTCCCCCAACGACAAGCCAAGCTTGGCTTGCGCCCACTGGCAAAAGTTCCTCCACTCTTTTTCCGTCCATTCATACCCAGGAAGCGGCTGCTCGCTCATAGGTGCATACATCATCCTCAGAGAAGTAGAGTGCAATCTCGCGCTGTGCACTGGATGCACTGTCGGAACCATGGAGAATATTCATGGTTAAATTTAGCCCAAAGTCCCCACGGATACTCCCTGGAGCCGCCTCCTGTGGATTGGTTGAACCCATCAGCCTGCGCACCACCGCAATCGCGTTTTCGCCTTCCCAGACCATGGCCAGCACGGGGGAGGAAGTGACAAACTGGACCAAATCGGTAAAAAATGGCTTCTCACGATGTTCTTCATAATGCTTTTCGGCCAATGATCGATCAATGAGCAGAAAACGTGCAGCAACCATCTTTAATCCCTTGCGCTCCAATCGGGTGATGACTTCCCCCATCATCCCTCGCTGGACACCATCCGGCTTGATCATGACGAAAGTCTTCTCTTTTGCCACTGTTTTCCGCCTTTCTAAAATAGGTCGATAGTACACGACTTATTGGCGCCGACCGACTACATCCTGTGCGATCCGACGCAGCATCTGCTGCCAGACCCCAGTAGGCAGCGCTTCTGCAGCTGCGACTGCTTCCTGTTGATAACGAAGTGCCACACGTAACGTGTAAGCAAAACCACCCAATTGATCGATCTCTTTCACCGCATCTGCAATGGGTATCTCAACCCTTGCGCCAATTGCGCGGGCCAACCAACCATTTGGTTGTTGCCACAGTGCGTAGAGGACTGGCAAGGTCAAATTGCCCTGTCTCAAGTCGTTTCCGACAGGCTTTCCAGCTTCCTCTGTCGCACCCAGCATGTCAATAAGATCGTCTGTAATTTGGAAAGCCATCCCCAGCGCATATCCGTATTGTGCCAACAACGCCTGTTGAGGGGCCGGGACCTCCGCCACAATGGCTCCCAACTCACAGGCTGATTGAATCAGCAGTGCTGTCTTGCGCCGCGTTCGCCGCAGATACCTTAGCAATCCCTGCTGTGTCCGCCACAGATCGCGCAATTGCTCCAATTCACCTGTTGAAATGGCGACGATCGTACGGGCAAGGCGTAAGTGCAACTGAGGATATGGCAAATCAGCCAACAACGAAAGTGCCCGTCCAAAGAGAAAATCTCCAGCAGACATGGCCACCTGATCACCCCAGTGGCTCCGGGCGGTCGGTGCTCCTCTGCGTACCGGTGCATCATCGACGACATCATCGTGCAACAAGGTCGCCATATGCAAAAGCTCGATCGCAGCAGCCACATCCTCGACCGCTCTGCGATCGGGATCACCAAATTGGGCTGCCAATAGGACCAGGGTAGGGCGTAGCCTCTTCCCCCCCGCCTCTAGCAACAGGCGTGCGCTTTGCTTAATGGGCCCTGAAGTACTCTCTACTTGACTGGCAAGACGCGCTTCGACCGCCTGTAAACCAGCCTGGAGCGCCCCGGTTGGATCCTGGGCTTCAGTTTCCCAAGCGGCCACTTTCGGCACCTCTTTCCCCCTCGCCTTTTTTCCCCCAATGCAGTG